>NZ_AUKV01000013.1:0-292961 GCF_000424945.1 Streptomyces sp. 142MFCol3.1 | reverse complement strand
AGCGGCACAAGGCTCGAAACCCTCCCGGAGTGGATCGGCCAACTCACGAACCTCACCACCCTCAACCTCAGCGGCACAAGGCTCGAAACCCTCCCCGAATCAATGCGAGGACTCGTCAAACTGACCGCCTTGGATCTTGGGGGTGTGAGACTCGAAAACCTCCCGGAGTGGATCGGCCAGCTCACTAAGCTGGCCACGCTAAATCTCAACGGCACGCGCAGCAAAGTCCTGCCGGAGTGGATCAGCCAACTAGCCAACCTAAATACTCTTGAACTAAGTTTTTCTAGCGTAGAAATTTTGCCGGATTGGATCGACCAGCTGACTAATTTGAAGACTCTGGATCTTAGCGGCACTAATTTGGTAGACCTACCAGACGCTTTGGGAAATCTCGTCAGCCTAAATGAGCTGGATTTGAGTTTTACGCATACAGAGCTGCCAGCGAATCTGGGTGGTCTGACCAATTTGACTCGTCTGGACCTAACGTTCTCCAGGATGACCGCACTGCCGGATTGGATCAGCCAGCTAACCAAGCTGACTACCCTCAATTTGCTGGGCAGCAGTATTGAAACGCTACCGGAGTGGATCGGCGAGCTCACAAACCTAACCAATCTCAACGCTAGCACCTCCGACCTTGAACTCCTCCCGGACTCAATGCGTAATCTCGTCAAGCTAACGAGTCTCAACCTAAGCATCAAAGATTCATCCGCGCTGCCCGAGTGGATCAGCCAGCTCTCCGATTTGACTACGTTGGCTCTTACTGTACGTGAGTCGGGTACACTGCCAGACTGGCTCGGACAACTAACGAATCTGCATTCACTGCATCTGGGCATGCAAGGAATGGCCGCACCTCCAAACTGGATCTCTCAGCTGACCAATCTAGAATCCCTAAGTCTAGTGGGAGGCGAGTTGGCGGTCATCCCTGATTGGATTGGCAGACTCGCCAAATTGAAGATTCTAGGCCTGGCATACAACGAGCTGGAGAGCATCCCAGAGTCGATCGGCCAGCTCACCAAATTGCGGAGTCTCGACCTTAGCAACAATAATTTTTCCACATTCCCCGAGGTGATTAAACAGCTGCCCATGCTGACTTCACTCGACCTGGAAGCAAACGATCTGGCGGAACTTCCAAATTGGCTCGGGGAGCTTACTAGACTGAAAACACTGAGGCTGGGCCACAACAAGGGGATAGGAGAGAGCGTAAAATACATCGATAAACTGACTTCTCTGCAGTCAATCGATCTAAGCGGCTGCGGTTTGGCACACCTTCCAGAATCGCTGAGGAATCATGCGAGCCTGACTTCACTTAGGCTGAACGGGAACAAGCAGCTAGAGGTACTCCCATCATGGATCGGCCAACTGGGCGACCTTAGGCAACTGGATCTTATGAACTGCGGCCTCCGATCTCTGCCGGCAGAGATCGGAGAACTGAAACAACTGACGAACCTAGACCTAGACGGGAACTGTCTGACTTCTCTGCCTGATTCACTAGGCCAATCGGCGTCCCTCAAAATGCTCGACCTACGCAACAACGAAATCGGCACAATTCCTGAAAGTATCGCCGATCTTAAGAGACTTCAATCCCTGCATTTGCACAACAACAAGTTGACGCTGCTTCCGCCCAAGCTTGGTACGCTAAAACAACTGGCGACAGTTGTCGTCGAGAACAACCCTCTCCCTCCAGAGGTACTCGCTGCAGACGAGGAGGGGACTGAAGAGCTGCTCAATTTCATCCACCTACTACACTCCGAAGGCGAGCTAATTCGTGAGGCGAAACTTGTATTGGTGGGGGAAGGCGCTGTTGGAAAGTCGAGCCTTCTAGCAGCCCTTCGCGGGGAGGAATGGATCGAGGATCGCAATACCACTCACGGCATCGAGATTCGTCCGGTAGAAGTAACCCACGAGCAGTCCAGAATAGTTCTAAATAGCTGGGATTTCGGTGGTCAAAAGATTTACCGGCCTACCCATCAATTGTTTTTCACGGAACCAGCCGTATATCTCGTGGTCTGGAAGCCGCGAGAAGGGCCTGAATTGGGACTGGTCGATGAGTGGATCTCACTCATTCGACACCGGGCCGGAAGTAGTGCAAGGGTGCACGTTGTAGCTACCCACGGAGGCCCGGGCCAGCGCTACGCTCACATCGACGAAGCTGCACTGCGAGATCGCTACGGCGACATGATCGTCGCATTCCATCATGTCGACAGTAAATCCAGTCCTGCTGGAGGAATTTCCGAGCTCAAATCTGCAATTGCCGCAACGGCTGCTGGACTTCCTCATGTAACCCGTTGGTACCCGGGTACTTGGCGCAGCCTTCGGGAGACACTGGAGAACCACCCTGCCGCTTACTTGCGTTACTCGGAATACCAAGAAATTGCTGCACGGAATGGATTGTCACCGACCAGCGCCCGGTCTCTCGCAAAGAATGCGCATGCGCTCGGACACTGGATTTATTACGCAGACGATCCAAATTTGGCAGAGTTGATTATCCTCAAAGCCGACTGGCTGAGTGTGGCAATTGGATTGGTCCTTGAGGACGGACCCACCATTGCTAACGAAGGGCTGTTGCCGCATCGCCGACTGTCGGAAATCTGGGATGACCCGAATCGTGATGCCACGCATCGGTATCCACACCCACTACAGCAGGTATTCCTGCGTTTGATGGAGCGCTTCGAGATCAGCTACCGCGTTCCGGAGCTTACGGGAGGGGAACCGCTGAGCTTGGTTGCGCAGCTGCTGCCAAGTGAGCGCCCAAACCTGTCCGCCGAGTGGGACGGTTACCGGCCTAACGATTCTGAACTTGTACAGATCTGTAACATCCAAGAAAGAGAAGGCCGCAGAGCTGTCCAGCCTTATGGCCTCATGTATCGCCTGATTGTTCTTTTTCACCGACACTCTCTCGGTCGAGGCGACATCACCCAGGCCCTGCATTGGGCTGGTGGAATGGTGCTCCAAGATCGATATGGCGCCCGTGCCCTAATTGTCTTGGGCGATGAAGGATTGACTATTCGGGTCCGGGGACTCAACCCGCAGGCATTCCTTGACCACCTTATACAGGAGGTGCGTGAGTACGTAGAGGGTTTCTGGAGAGGACTGAATACTAGGGTGTTGATTCCCTGCAGGGCAGTCTGCCAGTTCGGCGATTCTGGGCACGGCCTTTTTGATCTAGACAAGTTGTACCGTCGGCTAGAGGCCGGTAAGCGTGAATACACGTGCACAGATCCGTCCTGCGACGATGATGTTAAGGTTGAAGCACTGCTGCGAGGTCTGGGCCGGCGAAAGGCTCCAGAAACACAACTGGAGCACGTTGTGCGTGAGGCTGTCAGCAACGCACTGGACTCTCACGTCACACGCCTACTCACGGCTCAGGATGCAGGCGCCAGGCAGGTCCTAGCTCGCATCGATGAATTGGACGACAACACCAAGGAAGCGTTCAGCCGCGCTGAAGATCAACTCGCGAATCTTCTGCGTAGCTTGGATGACGATGCAGCAGACGGGCCACGGCTGTTTAGCCTTGAAATGCTTGATCGCAGCGTGTGGCGCCCGGGAGTCACAAAGCGCCGAATGAAATTGACACTCTGGTGTGAACACAGCCGCCTACCTGTACACGTGCTTGAACCTGATCGAAGTGAGGCAGGTGTCTATTTTATCGATGTGCCTCGAGAGTGGTGGGTAAAAGCAGCTCCCGCCATCAAGGTAACATCCCTGCTACTTAAGACCATCTTGCCAGTCAGTCTTGCAGCGATCGAATTCGACCTCAACGATCAACAATGGGATGCAGTAAAAGAGCAGCTTGCCTTGAGTAAAGAAATCCTCGGTGCTTCTGCTGAGGCTGCAGAGGCACTGGAAGCAGAAGCGGATGGCTCGCTGGATGCAGATACGGGGCCAGCGCCAACCCGCGCGGAAGGTGGGCTGCTACGCATGTTGCATGCGTCACTGCGCGAGCAGGACGTGACATTCGCTGATCTCCGGCGAGTGCGTGATGCCCAGGGGCGGTTCCTATGGGTGCATCAAAGGTTCGTAAGCGAATATCAGCCGCCTCTACCTGTCATTCCGTCAGGCAGAGAAAATTAAGGCTCTCAGTGCGACGGTTACCCCCGACCAACTTCTGGACCTCATCGCCGACGGGCGTTCAGTAACCCGAACCCAGGAAACACAACCCCGCCCGCCCGGACCCGATCCACCCGGGTCGGTGAACCCGAGATCAGCCTATCTCGCGAAGATCGAGCGAGCGGTGGACCGGCCCCGTGCCTCATATGCAGGACAGCCATTCGTGGCGGTCCATCAGGGACTTGTATCAAAGCGCTGAAAGACGAGGGCGCTCAACATGTCGTGGACCAGGTCGTCCAGGAGTTAGCGCGTCAGATCTCTGATGTAGCAGCTGAGCCACAAAGAGCAGCGGGGTGAGTGTATAACTGCGTGACAACGCCGACGAACACCGGCGGACGAGCGCGAACGTCTGCGGACCATCAGCGCAGGTGACAGCCTCATTAGCCCAAGGCAGCGCTCCCACTCAAGTTGCTTCGGGACGAAGAGGTCCTCACCCAAGGTCTGGCGAACGAACCTGACTATGCGGCAGCTCGCGCCGCTGTTCGGGTCTGGATGCGGCTGCATCCCGGTGATATCTGTTGAGATCGCCAAGCGCAGCAAGGGGGGATGGCGTGACGAGCCAGCATGACGGTCAGCCGGGGGGCGAAGAGCAGCGGGCACTGACAGTGCTGCCGCCTAGGCTCAGCATGCCGAGGATGGCGACGCCGAAGCAGACGGTCACTTTCCTGTACGACCCCGACGAATTCGAGGAGTTCGTGAAGGAATGGGTGCCGACGCAGGGGGCGAAGTACGACCTCGTTGAACGGCAGGGAGGCGCGGGGGACCACGGCATCGACGTGGCGGGCTTCCTGACGCAGGCGAAGTTGGAGGGGGAATGGCACAACTACCAGTGCAAGCAGTACAAGCGGGATCTGTCCTGGACCACTGCGGCCCAGGAGATGCGGAAGATGTTCGTGGCCGCCGCGGCCGGTCACTTCACCGTCCCCAGCCGCTATGTCTTCGTTGCTCTCACCTTCGCTGCCAGCCTGAAGCGCCTCATCTCGAAGCCGTCCGAGTGCCGGGCAAAGTTCCTGGAGGACCTGTCTACAACCAGGGACAAGCTCGTGACCAAGCTCGATGATGACGAGCGCCGCAAGGTCGAGGAGCTGGCGGAAGGCACCGACTTCGGCATGTTCTCGTGCATCGATCTCGATCAGGTGCTCGAAGAGCACATGACCACACCGCACTGGCTCGCGCGTTTCCCGCACGTTCCGCCGGCGAACGGGCCGAGCAAGTTGACTCCTCCCGAGCGGCCCCGCCACGACGAGGCGCGGTATGTGCAGCGCCTCGTCGATGTCTACCGGGAGCGGTTTCCCGACAAGATCAACACACTGGAGCAGGTCGAGGACGTAGCCGAGGCCAAGGGGCACCTCCTGCGGCAGCGGGTGGCCTTCTTCGCCGCCGAGTCCGTGCGCGTGTTCGCGAGGGACTCGACCACGCCGGAATACTTTGACCAGGTCAAAGAGGATATCTACACAATTGTCGTGGAGGAGTCGGAGCGGTCTCACCCGAACGGCTGGGAACGCCACGCAGCCGTCATGATCTGCGCGGGAACCGTGGAAGTGACCGAGACGATCCTCAAGCCCTACGTGGGGCCGGAGGTCCGCAAGGGGGTATGCCACCACCTGGCGAACGACAACCGCCTTATCTGGTGCCGGGAAGGAGAACAGTGACCCCGCTCAACAGCCCGCTCGAGGTGGGCGTGCGCGCTCTTGTCCTCCTAGCCGAGAGCCACCCCCAGCCCCTGGACCTCACCCAGCTCGTCGCGCTGGACTACCTCGTACTCCACAGCGGCGAGTTCGACGGCCCGCACAGCCTCCACCCCGACCTGCCGGCTCGGGAGGGCGAACTCGGCAGGAAGCGAGAACTCCTGGAACAAGGTCTTCTCGTGCTGATCCGGGCCGGGCTGGCCGACCTCGTCAGCAGCGACGACGGCCTCATGTACGCGGCCACGGAAAACGGCCCCACCTTCATCGAAGTGCTGGAAGCCCCCTACATCGCATCTCTGCGCGAACGCGCCGAGTGGGCCCTCCGCCACTACGCCTCCCCGGCGCACGCCCGCGGCGTGACCCATCAGATCATCAACCGCGCCGCAACAGGCTCCGCATCCGAAGGGGCTGGCCATGGCTGACCTGCGTCTGACACACCTCACCTACGCCTCCGCGGCCAAGCCGCTCGCCACAGTGGACTTCGACCCGTCCCTCACCGTCGTCTACGGCGCCTCGGACACCGGCAAATCGTTCGTCGCGGAGTCCATTGAGTACATGCTCGGCGGCAGCAAGCTCGACCTCGTCTCAGAAGCCGAGGGATACAGCCAGATCCTCCTCGGCCTCGAACTCGACGACGGCACGCCGCTCACCCTGCTGCGCGTCCCGGAATCCAACACCATCCACGTGCACTGGGCCGACCTGCGGGAGCTGGTCACCCGCCCCTCCGACTTCGACGTCACGGCCAAGCACACCGCACGCAGCAAGAACAGCCTCTCCCAGTTCCTCCTGGGCAACCTGGGATGGGACGACCTGCGCATCCGCACGAACGACGCAGGCGGCACGCGCGAACTGCGCCTGAGCGACCTGGTGCACCTCTCGGTCGTTCCCGAGAACCGCATGGTCGACAAACGCTCCCCGGTCCTGCACTCCTCCTCGGCCAACGGGAAGACCGCGGCGACCTCCGTCATGCGGCTGCTGCTGACTGGAGAAGGCGACGCCGGGGTCACCATCGGCATGAACGCCGGCCAGCGCCGCGTCAACAAAGGACAGGTCAGCCTCCTCGACCGGATCATCGTCGACCTGCAGAACAAGCTCCGCACCTCTGAGAACGTCCAGGAACTCCGCGACCGGCACCGGCGCCTGCAGACAACCATCGACGGCTACTCCCGCGCAGTCGAGACCATCACCCAACAGCACCTGAACTCCGTGGCCGAACGTATGTCGGTCACGGAGGAGCTGGCCGGGATAGAAGCGCGCCTGGCCGAGGTCGGCGACCTCATGTCCCGGTTCACCCTGCTGGAAAAGCAGTACCGCTCCGACATCGACCGGCTCGTCATGGTCACCGAGGCCGGCAACCTCCTGGGGTTCTTCAAGGTCGGCACCTGCGTCTTCTGCGGCGCCGAACCCGAACACCAGCACCCCGACCACAGCGAACGCGAGACGACTCAGCTACATCTCGCAGTGGAGACCGAGATGGCCAAGACCACCTCCCTCCTTGATGACCTTCGGCCGACCATGCGCGACCTGCTCAGTCAGCTCGAAGAGCTCAGCAGCCGCAGGGAGGAGCTGAAGGCATCCGCTGCTCGCCTCGACGCGGACATCTCCGTCACCCGGGGACGGCTCGCCCCGCTGCGCGAGGACATGGACCAGCATCTTGAGGTCCGCTCGGCCATCGAACGCGACCTGGACCTTCACCAGCGCATCGAGGAACTGGAAGAACGCCGGTCGCAGCTGGACGGTGAAGCCGCAACTCCCGCCCACCGGCCCACCGACTACATTCCGAACCGGGCACTCTCCGCCTTTGACCAGGTCCTCCAGCACACGCTGGAGGCGTGGAGGGTGCCCTCCGTCGAGTACGCGGAGTACGACCAGTACCAGATGGAGATCAGGGCAGGTAACCGACTGCGGGCCTCTCGGGGCAAGGGCGTCCGCTCCGTGCTGCACTCCGCATTCACCACGGCCTTGGCCCACTACTGCCGTGAGCACGACCGGCCGCACCCCGGGCTCGTCGTCCTCGACTCGCCCGTCGTCACCTACCGCGGCCCCCACAGCGATCCCCAGGGCGACGCCCCAGGTGACGACGTACCGATGACATCGACCGTCGTCGATCACTTCTACCGGAACATGCTCACCTTCCCAGGACAGGTGATCATCTTCGAGAACGGTGACCCGCCCCACGACGTCATCGCCCAAGCCCGCACCCACCGGTTCGGCCTGCAAGAAGGCGACCGAGCCGGCTTCTTCCCTTCAAGGCGGGAGAGGCGGTCCGCTCCGTAAGCGGCTGACGTCACGAGCTGCTGAGGGCGTCAGCGGACATGAAGTTCGGTTTCTGGGTTAAGCAAGTAAAGCGACTTTACGAACGTCATGGAGCTGGTCTGGCCGTGGCCTGAGACCAGCTCTTTGAGTGTCTAACTGCGCGATAGCGACGACGGACAGCGGCGAACAAGCGCGGACGCCTCCGAACCATCGAACCAGGTGGAAGGCGTACGCACCCAAGGTCAGACGCCTCTCCAAGTTGCTTCGGGACAAGAGGTCGCCGGCGAGCGGCAGGCGGCCGGCCCGCGGGCATGCGAAGCACGCCAGGACTGAAAAGCCAGGTCAGAAGACTGTGGGAGCGCCTCACAGGCCGGTCCTAAAAGCCGGTCCCGTCGTGCTTCGGTGCTTGCCCCTGGGCTTCAGGGGCAAGCACCGAAGCACGTGTGTCACTTGAGCTTCGCCTCATGGAGGCGGCGCGCAGTAACGGCGAGGAGGCGTCGAAGCTTCTCTCTGTTCTCGCCGTAGGTCTTGAGGGCGTGGCAATTCGGGCATAGAGCGATCATGTTCGAGGGGACGTCGGGTCCGTCTTTGGCCAGGTCCTTGACGTGGTCGACCTGCAGGATGGGCAGGCCGGCTGTGGTTCGCTCGGTGGGGTGGCCGGCGCATTCAGGGCTTTCGCACCTGTTCTGGCAGCGCTTGATGACCGCGGCTCTCGCGCTGGGGTCGCGGACGTACTTGTCGGCCAGCGTGGGCTTCTTCAGCTGGCCCCGACGCTCGGCGTTCGCTTCTGCCTTCTGCGTCAAGCGCCTATACGTGCCCTCGTCGCTCTCTCCGGTGCCGGGCGCTTGGGGATCGACGTCACTGGGGCGGTAGTCGTCCGTTTCGTCGTGCAGCTCGCCCGTATCAGTCTCCAGTGCCTCGAGCACCTCAAGGGGCCAGGTTTTACGGTCCGGGGTGGGGACAGGCGCCAGAATCCAGAGGAACTCGCGGCGAGGCTGCTTATCCTCTCCGGTGCCCCAGCGCAGCCGGCGTTGCACGATCACGGCCCAGGTTTCGAAGCTCCACTGTCCCTGGAACGGCTTGTGCCAGTAGCGCAGCGGGCGACCAACGCTCTGATGCTCTGCCATGAGCTCGTTGCCGTCAGTGAGCTTCTGGTCGCCCGAGAGCCCGTCGCCGACGTAGGCGATCCAGTTTGCATCCGGGATGCGTCCGTCGGCGTAGGGGCCTTTGTCGTCCGAGAAGACGCTCAGGATCCCGTCGGCAAGACAGCCGATCCCTGCCATCTTCTGTCCGCCGTAGGTGCGCCAGATGGCCTCGCGGTCTTTGAACGTTTCCCCCAGCAGAGGCCGCAGAGCATCCGGCCACCTGCCGGCGAGCAGCTCGTGGAGGCCGAAGTCTTCCAACAAGCCTGCGGGAAGGAGGTGGAAGTAGCGGAGGATCAGTCCTGCCGCCGCGGAGGCCGCGGCATCAGGGTGCGAGCGGAGCAGGTTGTAGTCGTCCTCGCGTAGGCCGCCAGAGGGGTTGACCTCGTTCAGAGATTCCAGCGTGGGGCGCCGCCCCCGGCTGGTCAGGGTGAGCTCCTGCCCCTGCTCAATGGTCCAGAGCTCATCGCGGATAAGGGCCCAGAACGGGTAACGGGCTCCGTCCGCACCGTCTTCGACCTGGCCGTACTTCACCATGAGCGGAGCAACGGCATCACGGGTAGCCGACCAGGGCTGCAAGCGGGGGGCTCCGGCCACGGCCTGCCCGATTGACCACAGGAGAAGAACGGGGCGGTGCAGGGCGGGACCCTTCGCACGACGAGCCGGCCGGACATCTCCCACTCGCCGGTGAAAGGTCTTGGGAGGCTCTACGACGGTGAAGCCCTCCCGCCTCAACCAAGCCACTGCGTGCTTGAGACCACCACTGAACCCGGGGGTAGAGGGCTTGAGTGCTACGCCGAAGTCGTACTTGTGGGCAACGCCGGCTATCGCCTTCGAGTCGTACAACCTCCCCTCGTGCTCAAGGAGATAGGTAACCGCGGCGCGGTAGCCGTAGGTGTCCCGGAATGCCTCCGCGCCAAGCCGGTCATGCTCTGCAATCGCCTGCAGGATGCCTGCACGAGTGATCTCAGACGGTGCCATGGCCGACACCGTAGACCAGACCACTGACAACAGACTCTGGATGCCTCATCCAGGGCACCACCGATGACTCGTCCCGCCCGTTGCGCAGGTCTCAGTTCAGGTCATCGACGGCCCGCACAGGCAGCGTGGGATCGGCCGCGACGACGGGTGTTCGCCTGAACAACGGGGTGAGCGCCTGCAACGATGAGAGCATGCCGACGCCTGGAACGCCTCTCCCCGCTGCGCTCATCCCCGACTGCACCAAACCGGAAGCTCACCACGCGGCGTACAGAAGCGCCAAGACCAACGACGCGATCTTTGTGTGCATCGCTCGCCAGGGACCGCGCTGGATGGTGGAGCTTGACGCCTTTGCCAGCAGTGGACCCACCATCCCCGAACAGGCAGTGGCAGTCCTGCAGTCCGCGGTTGAAGCATTGATATCTGATGGCACAGTGACGCAGGCCAACATTGCACCTGACTACATCTCCATGCGGGCGATCGAGAGCGAGCAGAAGGCCCGCGAAATCGCGGCGGCATTCCACGCCGCCATGCACGGACTCCGACAGCTATACGTCGCCGTCCCAGTCCCGCGCAGAAAGGCCTAACCTCGCGCCTCGCGGTGCCTCGCGCCGAGGGCGGTGGTGCGGCCAACAGATCACCCATCCTGTCGAAGTGCCCAGGTAGGGCGTTGACCATCATCAGCCGCGTCGGTGATCAGTGTAGAGAACGGCTCCGCGAGGCTGCCACCTACCAGATGGACCGCGATTCCCTCTCCTACCATCGCAGTCACCATGCTCAGATCCTTACCAAAGCACCGTAAGACGACTTGCGAGAGCGCCACAGCCGCACGTGGACTACCTGTGGACTGGACCGCGTTCCAGCGGCAGATCACAGGCCTGTGACCTGCACAAACTTCGGACACTGAAGGGGCCTCCGGAGCCGTGTGCGCAGGTTCGAATCCTGCCGGGGGCACTCACCTAGGAACAGCAGAGATCAAGCGCTGACCAGGGCGGATGCCGAGAGAAGAGGGCGGGAGCCAGTCTCACTGACTCCCGCCCTCTCTCGTTGCCTCTCACTATTCGCACACTATCTGCCGTGGATCAGACCTGGAATTCTGGGAGCAGGGATCAGCATTCCAGCGCGGCGCTAGGCGTCATGGGGGTTACGCCAGCGGCAGGGCGCAGGCTCGCGGCACGGTCACGCCAGTACACCCACGCCGTCGAACACGTCCGACCCTGTACGGCGGGGACAGCCTTGAAGACCGTGGTCGTCGTCGCCTCATCGAGATCCGGCCCTGCCCACCAGAGCGGTGACCGGCCTCATGGTTCGCACGGCGCGCTGGCTTACGTTGCGCTGAGGCCCGCACACGGCCGCTCGCGGTCGGGCAGGACGCAAGGTGTGGGTCCGCCGCGATCGCGGCGGACCCACACCTTGACCGTCGCAGCCGTTACCGCCGGCTCGGCCCCCACCAGCCCGCCAGGACGGCGGACATCACTTCACCACGACGTTGTCCCCAGACGACGTCGACGGCCCGGTGGTGGTGTTGCCGTAGTACACCCAGCGCCACGTACCCGTCTTGGAAGCCTTCACGGTCGTCCTGAGATCACCCGAGCCGTTCGCGTACACCTTCTTCACCGTGGTGTAGGAGGTGGTGCCGGCAGGCTTGAACTGCAGGCTCACCAGGCGGCCTCCGTAGGAGGCGTACTTCCTGGTCTCCCAGTTGGCCCGCGTGACCTTTCCGGTCACGGTGATGGTCCTGTCCTTGGACACCGGTTCGGGCGAGGCGTTGACGGTCAGGCGGGAGTTGCGCTTGACGTGGACGGTCAGACCCTCGTCGTCGGTGTCACCACCGCCGCCCTCGAAGTACACCTCGGCACCGACCTTCCAGGCCCCGGCCTCGCTGTTACGCATGTCCCACACGCTCGGGTCGAAGTACATCGTCTCGTTGAAGTCGCAGACGCCCGAGCTCACCTTGATGCAGTCGCTCGTCTCGACGGCGTGCCACAGCCGATCACCCGCACCACTGCGGTACAGGAACACCGCTGGCCACTTCCACTTGTGAGTGGTCGCCATCCGGAAGGAGGCGGGCACCGCGACCTCGTTCGACACCCCGATCACAATCGGCTTGCCGCCGTTCACCTGGACACGGGTGAACGAGACCCCACCCTCGGCCGCCCCGGCCGGCACCGCAGCCACGGCCGTGAACACCGCCGCCGCACCACCGGCCACGACGACTCTCCAGACCTGCTTCCCCACCTGATCCCCAATCTCCTTACGGAAAGGCACCGAAGGCTCATGCCTCCAGCGCCTTACAGACAGCCGGGATCCACACGGGGTTGTACACCCGCGAATCACAATGGGGCATCAAACAATCCCCGCCTCCCGCGAGTCGGAGAGGTCGGTGCGGTGCGGCGAGCGAAGCACGCACTCCTAACTTGACTCTGTCGGGGATCTTGGATTTTCCCGGTGCGTCAGCGCGATCACCGTGCATGCTCAAGGCTGTTCCACAGGCCGATGCAGTTGTCGAGGTGTCGTTGTCGCTCCGTCCCCGTTCCGGTGAGCAAGTCCCTTCCATGACCGCGCAGATCGCGCGGGCGAGCAACCCGGCCGGTACGACAGCTATATGGGTGCGGGACCGGTTGGACGGGCTCTGGCGCGACGAGGACTTCGCCGGCTGGTACCCGCGCGACGGCCGTCCCGGTCTCTCGCCCGCCCAGTTGGCCACCGTCTGCGTGCTGCAGTTCCTGCTCGGTCTGTCGGACCGGCAAGCAGCAGAAGCGGTCCGCTGCCGCATCGACTTCAAGTACGCGCTGGCCATGGAACTGGACGACCCCGGCTTCCACCACAGTGTGCTGGCCGACTTCCGCGAGCGCATCGCCCAGGACGACCGCGCCGACCGACTCCTCGACCTCGCGCTCGCGCGCCTGAAGGAAGCCGGACTCGTACGCGAGCGCACCACTCAGCGAACCGACTCCACCCATGTCCTGGCCGCGGCGCGCGACCTGACCCGGCTGGAACTGGTCACCGAGGCCGTCCGCGCCGCGCTGGAAGAAGTCGCCCGCACGGCCGGGCACCTGCTGGTCGGCCTGGTCGACGAGGAGTGGGGACGCCGCTACGGCCGTCCGGTCCGCCTGGGCAAGAACCCCACCCGGCCCAAGACCAGGATCCTCGCCGCCGGCGACGACGCCTGTCGGCTGCTGGAACGCCTCCACCGGCCCGGCCCGCAGGCCAAGGCCCTGCGGCAGATCGTCGTGCAGAACTACTACCGCGACGCGGCGGGCCGCCTGCACCGGCGCACCGCCGACGACAGTGGGCTACCGCCCTCCTCCACGGCGATCGTCTCCCCTTACGACACCACGGCGCGCTACGTCCGCCACGGGCACATCATCCGCTGGAAGGGATTCGCCGCCCACGTCACCGAGACGTGCGCTTCCGACAGCGCCAACGTGATCACGGACGTGACCACCACCTCGGCCGCCACGAACGACGCCCAGACCCTGCCCGGCATCCACACCCGCCTGGCGCGTCGCGGACTGCTGCCGGCCGAGCACCTGGTCGACGGCGGCTACACCTCCCTGGTCCACCTGGAACGAGCCCAGCGCGAACACCAGATCACCGTCAGCGGTCCACTGCCGGGCAACCCCACCCGCCAGCACCGCAAGAACGAGGGATTCGACCGGGACGACTTCCACATCGACTTCGACCGCCGCGCCACCACGCGCGATCTGGAGATGATCGTGATGCTTACCGTCCACCAGCCCCGCTGCCGGCCATTCCCGCCCCTCGGCCGAACACCAGGCGCAATATCCATATCCTCCGGCCATGAGACTCTTCCGACCGCGCGCCAAGCGGACGACTGAACCCCCTGTGTCGCGGGCCATGGCCCTGTACAGGGCCGGGCGCTACGAAGAGGCGGTGATCGAGGCCCGTGCCGTGGCCCGGTCGCTGCCACACGATGACATGTACGCACCGCTGGCATCGAGCATCACCGCAAACGCGACGGGCGCCCAAGGCCGCCACGCCGACGCTCTCGCCATATACGACGAAGTACTGCCGGCCGTCGGAAAGACTTTCGGAGCTGATCACTGGCAGACCCTGAAACTGCGCTCCGACCGCGCCCAGACGCTGGCCGCGCTCGGTCGGTACGCCGAGTGTGAGGCAGAGTGTGCGGCCGTCGCCCAGACCGCGAGCCGCGGTACAGGGGAGTTGCAAAACGTAGTAAGGGCCGCCAGTAACGGGCTGGTCTTCGCTCTCAGCGCGCAGGGGCGCCACTCGGAGGCCGAGGCACGCGCCCGCGAGGCCCTGGCCGCCCATCCTGAACCGGACCGGCTGACTCTGACATTGCGGCTCGGCCTGGCACGCAGCCTCAACGGCCAAGCCCGCCACGAGGAGGCCCTCGCCGAGGCGGAGCGCGCCCATGAGCTGCGCCGCAGTCTGCCCGGGGGAGAGAGTCGCCCAGAGACCGGCGCTATCGAGCTGGCCGTGGCCACCGCCCTCCTGGGACTACGCCGCGACACCGAAGCTCGCCTTCAGGCCGCAGCTGCTCACGAGGCCTGTCTGGCCTCATTCGGCCCGGACCATCACCGGACAGTCGAGGCTCAGGCTCTGCTCGATCGAATCGACGGCGCTTGATCCGACGGGCATCGCGACTCCGAACAGGGGTGTCCCGGTGCCCGACTGTCCGGATGTGGCCCTCATCTGCACAAACAGCCCGGACAGCTCAGGGTGGCGGTGTCCGGGCTGTCCGGTCACAGACGGCTGCAACACTCAAGGGGGTGTTACAGCCCCGTCGGCGGAGCCGACCTTGACGGGTCGGCGTCGGGTGATGCTTGACACCTGACCCGGACAATCCTCTGCCAGCCGATCAGCAAGATCGACCAGTGAGTTCCCACCCGACCTCACGCTTGGGCGCGCGATGAGTGGGAACGCGATCAGTTCCAGAGCGTGCGGTGGTGTGAACGCCACGGACCATGACCACCCGGGCCCGCGGGCCAACCCGGCCATGCAGTGCTCGGGCCGCCAACGGACGGAATCCCCGTCCCCGGGGCCACGGACGGTGCCGACGGTGCAGCACTCGGGCCACCAGTGGGCTGGCTCCCCGTGCCCGGGGCCACGGTCGGTGCCGACGGTGCAGCACTCGGGCCGCCACCGGACTGGCTCCCCGTACCCGGAGCCTGCGCGCCTCCGCCGGCCCACAGCTCGTCGACACGCGCGCGCTCGGTTGCGTCCGGCTGGCGGTTGGTGCAGGACGGGCCGGGGCCGCCACCCGACATCAGCTCACTGCACGGCCCGCTGTAGTCGTCCGGCAGACCCAGCACGTGCCCGGTCTCGTGGGTGACGACGCGAATCGAGTCGTACTGCTGGCTCTGGGTGTAGTCGAGGAAGATCTGGCCGCCTCCGTGGCCGTCGGTGGAGGCGTGGGATCCGCGGGGGTCGTTGCCCTCGGTGTAGGAGAAGTCGGCGCTGCTCGAACCGCTCGAAGCCTCCTCGAGCTTCACGTTGGACTCGGCGCTGTTCCAGATCTCGGCCGCGCTCGATATCTGCGAACGGAACGTCGGCGCCTTGGAGGCGTCGTAGTGGAGGGTCACCGCCTGCCCGCTGGGCTGGGCGGCGCTCTTCTGGGCGACCGACTTGAGCACGGCCTCGAAGAACGCCTTGTTGTTCGCAGCCTCCCCAGCCGACCCGTCGTACCCCGCCACGGAGGTGTCGGCGGAATCGGAGGGAGTGGCGGCCGGCTGGGCGCTCGCCGGCACCGCCACGGCCAGCGCGCTGGAGGCCAGACCCAGGCCGAGAGCGAGGGCAAGGAATCTCGGGGACATCCGGGACGAATTCATGTGGGGGGTGCTCCTACTCACTCGGTGACGCCGAGCGCCACAGCGCGCGGTCGACTCGGCGTGAACACCGGTTCCGAACTGCAGCGACGTCCTGTGGGTCGACATTCTTAGAACCGGCCGACAAGGCGCGCAATGGGTCCCACCACTACGTCGCTTCGTAGGCCCGAGGACCTCGCCAGGGCCGTGCGCACGCCTCCGGTCCTCACACAGCGACAGGAGGAGAAGCTGTCACGGCGTCAAAAGCCTTACAGCGCGAGGCAATGGGCGTGCCGGTCGGCCGGGAAGAATTCCGACACACACCGCAGGACCCACATCCAGGTCAAGACGGACAAATACTCAGATGTACGCCATGACACATCTACTAAGCGCACCGGTTGATTCGCGGAGCACTGTGACTGACGTCACGAAATAATTGGCTTCCGCTCCTTTTGCGCCCCACTGACCCCGAGTCGCCCTCCCCAGGGAGTCACCCTCGGCGCAGGGCAGAGCCCCTCACCACTGAGCCGCCACCGCTCAGTCCTGATCACGATGGAAGCCAGGCCCGCCGTGCGGCACGGCGAGCGGCACAAGGAGAGGTCGGTCGGTTCCTCGCCCGCCTCCAGCAGCGCGTCCGCCGCATCCAGCGGCTTCAGGACCATGGGGGCCAGGCTGTCGCCAGCCGCACGAACAAGGCGCGCGCCCGGAAGTGGGCGGGACGCCCGAAAGCCGCTGACCGCCGGGCTTGATGGCGGACGCCGAAAGTCCCCCGGACGTGGACTCAGCTCCAAGGTCCGCCGACATCACGCTCAGTAGCGACACGGAAGTTGATCACAACCGATTCTGTCGTACGGCACAAGTCGAGCGTTCAGCCAGTCAACACGCTGTAACGGACTGTAGTAGAAGTGGACTGGCCCAGGGCGCGCGAAGTGCCCATGTGACTCACCACGGAGGAGCCGGTGCAGTCCCGGCAGCGACGGCGTGGTGGAGGTTCAGTCGAGGCTGTGCGCGACGGGGTGCAGCGACTGGTCAACGGAGGAGGCCGGCTGGGCGTGGTTTCCGGCACGCGCAGGCCACAGAGAGCAGGTGCGACGCAATGAACCGGCCCCGGCGCGCCCTTCGGGGGCGCCGGGGCCGGTTCGGTTCGGATCGCTGGCCCCTCCTACGGGCCGGTGCCGGCGTCAGCTACCGGGTCAGCGGTGGCAATCGCGGTGGACGGGGCGCCAGACGCGGGCCCACTGGCCGGGGTGCCAGCGGTGGTGCCGGTCCCGGAATGCCGGCTGCCAGTGGCGCGCCCAGTGGCCCCGCTCCTCCTGGCAGTGGTGCGACGCCACCGGCGGCCGGTGGTTCTGCGGCGCGGCCGACGCGGTGCCGACCATGCCGACGACCGTGCCCGTGGCCAGAGCCACCGTCGCCGCCCCCAGGGCCGCAGCCCTCTTCAACCGGTTGATCATGTTCAGACCTTTCCGTACGAACCGGGGCTGGCGCCCCGTCACTGCCCGAACCGTTCGGCCGGGCACGCCCCGATCCTTGCCCTCCGACACGGCAAAATCGCCATAGAACGCCGACTGTCATGAAATACCAATCAATTTCTCATTGCTCTCAAATACTCATATAAATACGGCAATAGGGTGTAGCGGGATGGTCAGCCGGCTGTCAGGAGTTGTGAGCGAGTCGGTCCGGCTGAGCAGCATTGCCGACTGAGCTGCACACGCTGCTTGTTCATCCGGTCGATGTCGACGCTGGAGCCGGATTGATCATGGAAAAGCGAGGCGAGCGGGGTGATTCACCTCGGCGGTGAGGGGGCTCGGCCGGGTTGGCAACTCGCCTTAGCCGTGCGGTGGGGCCCCGGGTGGCAACACGTTCCGGGCGGTGACCCGTTCGACGAGTCGACGCTCGTCGGGCCGCCGATCGGCGAGGCGGCGTACACCGGGATGCGGTCTGCCCTCGGTCGCGCGGCCGAGGAGGGCGGCACCGTGTGCCGGCAGCGTTCACGGTCAGATCGAGGTCCGCCGAAGGGGTCACGACGGCCGCGTTGTTGCCGCCGAACTCCAGGATGCTGCGCGACAGGGAGCCGACCGCAGGCGGCGCCGAGCCGCTCCACGACCGTGTCGGCGATGTCCTCGCGCACGATCAGCCTGCGGAGTGTGGTGCACCGCCGGCCGGCCGTCCCCGCGGCGGCGAACACGCGCGGGCGGCGGCTCGCGCAGGAGGCGCCCGGTGCCTACTACGTCGGTCCTGCCCTCGTGCGGATGCCGACGCAGACCCCTGTGCTGAGGGAGGAGACCTTCGCGCCGATCCTGTACGTCCTCACGTACCGCGATCCGGACGAGGCGATCGCGCTGCACACCGACGTGCCGCAGGGGCCGTCCTCGGGGATCTTCACCGGTGACCAGGGCGAGGCGGAGCGGTTCCTCGCGGCGGACGGCGCGGACTGCGGCATCGTCAACGTGAACATCGGCGCGTCGGGTGCCGGGATCGGGGGCGCGTTCGGCGGTGAGAAGGAGACCGGTGGGGGTCGTGAGTCCGGCTCCGACGCCTGGCGCGCGTACATGCGCCGGGCCACCAACACGGTGAACTTGTCAGGCGGGTGGCACTGGCGCAGGGCGTGGAGTTCTCCCGGCAGTCCCCAAGTCCGGCTGCTGCGAATATAAATGACGTGATGTCTGTTGCGCGGGTGGGGACATTTCGCGATCGTTCAGAGCGGCGGTAATTCTGTTTCCGTGACATCTGCGGGCCGGTGCGGAATTGCGGTCCTCGTGAACATATACCGCTGGCATATTTCATGCGGTACTTCGTCTTCTCCAGCGGTACGGGAATTGAGTGCGCGGCATTCGTGACGTTGCGCACTACCTGGCACAGGGACCTAGGCAACTGGCGAATCGTCGTCGACAGTTGATGCCGACATTCCCCCCATGCACCGAAGGCTCCGCCATGCGCGATTCGTCCGACGTCCCCGTACAGCCCCACGCCGTCACCGTCGCCGAAGTGATTCCCGGTGATCTCCTCGCCCTCTCCGAACAAGAGGTGGCGGCGGACACGTGGCACGTGGTCATGCACACGCTTCCGGAAAGCCCGCACACCATTCGGCTGACCCTGCGGCCGCCCCTCGGGGGAATCGATCACGACCAGGTGCTCGAGCGCGGCCGGCGGGTGACGGTGGACTGCCGTCGCATGGACGTCTCCGGAATTCCGCGGATCAAGTCGGCCGATCTCGCCGAGGCGGAGTTCCGCGACGGCGACCGCGTCACCTCGCTGCGCACCGTCGACCCCCGAGCCGTCGAGGAGTCGTACACCCGCCGGTGGGGCCGGTGGCACCGGGACCTGGAGAGCCGGACCGAGGAGCCGCTGCCGGACGCCGCGCTGCGCGAGCGTCTCGACGCCGCCGCCCAGGACGGTTGTGTCGTACGGCACTTCCCCCGGCCGCGGCGCGACGCGGCGGGCGGGGCCGGCGCACCCCGGCGGGTCGTCGTCACCGGCCTGGGTGCCGTCACACCGCTCGGCATCGGCGTCGAGGAGCTCTGGCAGGGGCTGATGGAAGGCCGTTGCGGGATACGGGAGCTGGAGGGCGAGGAGTTCGCCGAACTGCCCGTTCGGGTGGCGGGCAGCATCCCCGTGGACCCGGCCGGGCTGCTGCCGCGACCGCAGGCGCGGCGGATGAACCGCGCCGCCCAGCTGGCGGTGCTCGCCGCACGCGAGGCGTGGCAGAACGCCGGGTTCGACGTGGCCGGCACGGCCGGGAGCGGGCTGGACCCCGAGCGCGTCGGTGTGAGCGTCGGCGCCATCCTCGGCGACGCCTCCGTGCTGGTCGGCGGTGACCGCAAGCTCCGCGACAAGGGACCGCGCGCCGTGTCACCGCTGACCACGCCGATGACGGTACCCTCGCAGGCCGCGTCCCAGGTGTCGCTCGCGCTGCGGATCACGGGTGAGGCCCGCACGGTGACCAGTGCGTGCGCGTCCGGTACCGAGGCCATCGGGCAGGCCATCGACCGCATCCGGTACGGGCACGTCGACGTGGCCCTCGCCGGTGGCGCCGAGGCCGTGGTCACCCCGGCGATCATGGCCTCGTTCGCGGCGATGCGCGCCCTGTCCACCCATGAACTCGGAGGCATCAGCCCGTCACGTCCCTTCGCCAAGGACCGTGACGGCTTCGTCAACGGCGAAGGTGCCGGCTTCCTGCTGCTGGAGTCCGAGGAGCACGCGCGGGCGCGGGGCGCGCGGATCTACTGTGAGGCCGCCGGCTGGGGGCTGTCGGCCGACGCCCACCACATGGCGGCGCCGGACCCGTCGGGCAGTGGTGTCGCGCTCGCGCTGCGCCGCGCGGTACGGGACGCGGGCGCCCACGCGGTGGACGTCGTGCACGTCAACGCCCATGCCACCGCCACCACGGACGGCGACCTCGCCGAGGCGAGCGCTCTGCGTGCCGTACTGGGCGGGGACGTCCCGGTGACCGCCCTCAAGGGGCACCTCGGTCACCTCCAGGGCGCGGCGGGCGGGGTGGAGGCGGTGGCCACCGTCCTCACGCTCCATCACGGCCTGATCCCGCCGACCATCGGCTGCGAGGAGCAGGACGACGCCATCGAGCTGGATGTGGTGACCAAGGCTCCCCGTGCCCTACCGGCCCTCGGCGACCTGGCGCTCAGCAACTCCTTCGGCTTCGGCGGCCACAACGCGGTACTGGCCCTGCGCCGCACGGCCTGACCTCGGGCCTGCCGGGCCCGCCGGACCCACCGGGCCTGCCGGGCCTGCCGATCCCACCGGACCCGCCAAGCCCACCGGACCCACCGAACCGCCTACGAGGGCGGGGCGCCCGGGCATATGGGCGCCCACCTGCGAGGGCGGGTCCGCCGGGCATACGCGGCCGGTCTCCGGAGAGGCTCGCGCTCCGGTCCGCCGGGCACCGGTCTCTCCGGAGAGGCTCACGCTCCGGTCCGCCGCGCCACGGATGCCCGTGCCCGGGCCACTGGAGCGGGTCTGCGGGAACGGCCTCCGCGGGAACCGGTGGTCGGGCCCGTGGCACGGTGCCCGCGGCAACGGTCTCCACGGGGCCCCGGCCCGAGGCCGGTCTCCGCGCGCCTCCGCACGCGGCGCACCCGCCGAGCCCGCTGCGCCCGGCAAGCCCCACGCGCCCGCCGAAACCGCCAAGCCCCACGCGCCCGCCGAACCCGCCGAACCCGGCAAGCCCCCGCGCCCGCCAAGCCCGCTGCGCCCGCCGAACCCGCCGAACCCTCCGAGCCCGCCCCTCCCGCCCGCCGAGCCTCTCGCGCCCCCGTGTCCGCCCCTCAGGCAGAGGCCCGCTTGCGTCCCGTCGTCTTCTTCGCGGCCGTCTTCTTGGCGGCGGTCTTCTTGGCCGCCGCCTCCTTGCCGGTGCTCTTGGCGGTCTTGGACGTGCTCTTGGACGTGCTCTTGGCCGCCGTGCCGGACGCCGTCTTCTGGCCGGCCGACTTCTGGGCCGTCGACTTGTGGGCCGTCGACTTGTGGGCCGTCGACTTCTGCGCCGTCGACTTGTGCGCCGCCGACTTCTGGGCCGTGCTCTTCCTGGCCGCCGTCCGCTTCGTCGACGTGGACTTCTTTCCGCCGACCTCCTTGGGGGCCGTACGGGCGGACTTGCGGCGGGCCGGGAGCGGGGTGACCTCCGCCTCCCCGCCCTCTCCCGCTTCCGACCCGCCCGCTTCGGCCGCACCCGCTTCCTCCCCGGCCGCTTCCCCGCCGGCTGCCTCGCCCCGCGACTCCTTGGCCGCGCGCACGCTCTTCTCCAGCGCGGCCATCAGGTCCAGCACCTTGCCGCCGCCCGCCTCGCGCTCGGGCGCGCTGGGCGTCTCCGCGCCGGAGGCCTTGGCGGTAATAAGTTCCTCGACGGCCTCGCGGTAGTCGTCGTGCAGGTCTTCGAGGTCGACCTCGCCGAGGGTGTCCATCAGCGCGTCGGCGAGGTCCAGTTCCTGCTCGCGGACGGTGACACCGGTGTCCGGGGCGACCTCGTCCGTGCCGCGGATCTCGTCCGGCCAGAGCAGGCCGTGCATGGCGATGACGTCGTCGACGACCCGCAGCATGCCCAGCCGCTCGCGCCCGCGCAGGGCGAACTTGGCGATGGCGACCTTGTTGCTGCGCTTCAGTGCCTCGCGCAGCAGGGTGTAGGGCTTGGCGGCGGGGACGCCGTTGGCGGAGAGGTAGTACGCGGTGTCCATCTGGAGCGGGTCGATCCGGTCGGCCGGCACGAAGGCGACGATCTCGATCGTCCTGGCGGTGGGGATCGGCAGCGAGGCCAGGTCCTCGTCCGTGACCGGGATGAGTGTGCCGTCGGCGTCCTCGTACGCCTTGCCGATCTCCGGAGTCGTGACCTCGCGGTCCTCCAGTTCGCAGACCTTGCGGTAGCGGATCCTGCCGCCGTCGTCGGTGTGGATCTGGCGGAAGGAGATCGAGTGGCTCTCCGTGGCGTTCACGAGCTTGATGGGGATGCTGACCAGGCCGAAGGAGATGGCGCCGTTCCAGATGGATCGCACGTGCGGCATCCTTCCGATCGATATCCGATATCAGCCGGTTTCGTGGGATTCTCATCGTATGACGCCGATCACGGAGGTGGAGGGGCGAAGGCTCGCGCTCAGCAACCTGGAGAAGGTCCTCTATCCCGCCACCGGCTTCACCAAGGGCGAGGTGCTGCACTACTGCGCGACGGTGGCGGACGCCCTGCTCCCGCATCTGCGCGACCGGCCGGTGTCCTTCCTGCGCTACCCGGACGGGCCCGAGGGCCAGGTCTTCTTCACCAAGAACGTGCCGCCGGGTACGCCCGGCTGGGTCACGACCGCCGAGGTGCCGCGCATGGAGGGGCCCGCCCGCATGGTCCTGGTCCAGGACCTCGCCTCGCTGATGTGGGCGGCGAACCTGGTGACCGAGTTCCACACGCCGCAGTGGACCGTCGGCACGCCCGGGATCGCCGACCGGCTGGTCCTCGACCTGGACCCGGGGGCGCCGGCGACGGTGGTCGAGTGCTGCGAGGTGGCCCTGTGGCTGCGGGAGCGGCTGGGCGAGGACGGGATCGAGGCGTACGCGAAGACGTCCGGGGCGAAGGGGCTTCATCTGCTCGCCCCCGTCGCGCCGACGCCGTCCGAGGACGTCAGCGCGTACGCGAAGGAACTCGCCGTCGAGGCCGAGCGGGCGATGCCGGGGCAGGTCACGCACCGCATGACGAAGAGCCTGCGGCCGGGCAAGGTGTTCGTCGACTTCAGCCAGAACGCGGCGCGCAAGACCACGGCGACGCCGTACACGCTGCGGGCGCGGCCCGAGCCCACCGTGTCCACGCCGGTGACCTGGGACGAGGTCGCGTCCTGCACACATGCGTCGCAGCTCGCCTTCCTCGCGCCGGACGTCGTGCCGAGGCTGCAGCGGTACGGGGATCTGCTGGCGCCCCTGTTCGATGCGGGGCGCGCGGCCGCCCTGCCGTGACGGCCCGGGCGGCGCTTCGCACGGCCCGGGGCGGCGCTTCGTCGTCCTAGACCCGCAGCCAGGTGTGGCGGTCGCGGGCCATGGCGTGGAGGGCCTCGACGTCGGCCGGCTTCAGGACGCCGCCGAGGCGGGTCAGGTTCGGCAGGTCGGCGTCCTGGAGGATGCGGATCTCCCGCGGTGGTGCCACGACGTCCAGGGTGGCGGGGCCCGCCACGGCCAGCACGGGGTGGACCTCGGCGGTCAGCGCGTACGCGGCGCGGTCGGCGTCCGCGCGGAGCCGGCGCAGCAGCGGGCGCGGTTCGTGGCGGCCGACGGTGACCATGGGGTCGGTGACGAGGACGCGTTGTTTGCGCGCGTAGAGGGTGCGCACGGCGAAGATGCCGGCCGGGCCGACGACCAGGTGGTGGATGCGTTCGCCGCCGGGCAGGGGCACGGAGTGGAGGGTGTGCCACCCCGCGCCCTCCATGCGGTCCAGGGCCTCGCCGACCGTCTGCTCGGCGGCGAGTGCGCGGCGCCGCGGATCGGGTCGCAGGCGGCGTGGCGGGCCGGGGTCGCGGTCGAGGGCGACCAGCAGGGCCTCGCCGGGCCGGTTGGGCGCGAGGTCGTCGTCGGGGTGGAGGGTCAGCCGGGCCATTTCGGCCGGGGTCGGGGCGGGCGGCGGGCCCACCGTCACGGGGCCGGCCAGGAACGGGCCGAGCGCGTCGAGCACGTCCTCGCGCCGGTCCTCGCTGAGCAGGTTGACCCGGGCCGTCTCACGGTCGTACCAGGCGACGTTCCTGCCGTCCGTCAGGCACACGTACAGCCGCTCCTGACCGTGCCGCCAGGTCGGTACGACGCGCAGTCCCTTCATGCACCATCACCCCTTGACCATGGGAGCAGGCGGGGTGCTCCAGGGGCAAGAACCCGGATACCTTTGTGGACAGCTGGGGAGTTGGGTGGGAGGCGCCGTTGCGGACCCGCAGGACACAACCCGATGTACCGGCTCCGGACAGCCCGTGGAGCGAGATCGTGCCCGGCCTGTGGATGGGCGGGCACGCGTTCGCGGGCCGCGCCGGTCAGCCGGAATTCGCCGTCGTGCACGACGAGTTCGACCTCGTGCTCACGCTGCTGCGACTGCCGGGGCACGGGCCGGATCCGGGGGTGGAGCACCATGTATGGCCGATTCCGGACGGCCCCCTCGACGGTACGCAGTTGGCGGGCGTGATCCGGCTCGCCCAGGCGGCGGACGACGCGCTGGAGGCGGGGCGCCGGGTCCTGGTCCGCTGCTACCACGGCTACAACCGTTCGGGGCTGGTCGTGGCGCACGCGCTCGTCCTGGCGGGATACACCAGCGACGAGGCGATCCGCCTGATACGGAGCCGGCGCTCGCCCTGGGCGCTGCACAACGAGCTCTTCGAGGAGTACCTGCGTGCCGGGCTCGCCACCGCCCGGCTCCTGGAGGAGCTCGCGGAGCCGTGAGCCGGCGGGAGGCTCGCACGCGAGCGCGCCCACGGGAGCCGCGCGCGGTCCGGCCCGGGCGTGTGCCCGATGCCGCCGGGGCAGGCGCACCACCCGGCGGGAGCACACGATCCGCGGGAGGACGGGGCGCGGCCCGCGGGAGGACGAGCACAGTCCGCGGGACGGCGGGCGCGGCCCGATAGGTGAACAAAAAGTACTTCCATACGAATAAGGTGTACACGGCGACCGATCTCCCCGCGCCGTGTCCGCACACCCGTCGCGAACCGGTCGCGGACGGTCACCGCTTCGACGACATCGTTCTCCACGCCGGCCCGTGCCAGAGCGCCTGCGGGCCGGGGTGGCCCGGACGCGGGAGTGCAGTGATCCACAGCCGCCGTGCGCGCACAGCCCTCGGTGCCGCCGCCGCGAGCGCCCTGCTGGTGGCGGCGCTGGCGGGCTGTGGCGACTCCGGCGACCTGCGCGGCGCGGGCGCGACGCCCACCGCTGTCGGCCCGACCCGGCTGTGGCCCGAGCTGCCGCCGGCCTCCACGCCCGCCATCGACTACGGGGAGGCCGACACCGAGACGGTCAAGGGCATCACGGCGCCCGGCGACGACATCCACAAGGTGGACCCGCTCGCCGTGGTGCGCGCGGAGGTCGCCGCGCACCCGGCCGAGTACAGCGGTCCGCACGCGAAGTACGCGCAGACGGCCGACCGGCTGAAGGACTGCGGCGAGAAGGGCGCGACCGGCGAGAAGTGCCCGGTCCTCCAGGCGTACTACCGCGATCTGACCGGCGACGGCAAGGACGACATGGTGCTCGGCATCCGCTTCCCCGCAAACCAGCTCGCGGTGCGCGTCTACACGTTCCTGGACCACAGGCTGGTGCAGGTGATGGGGACCTCGGACAGGGTGGTCAGCGTGGAGCTCGCGGGCCGCGAGGTGATCATCCGCTCGCCGTCGACACTGCCGGGTTACGAGTTCCGCACGGTCTGGAGCTGGGATCCGCACCAGAACGCGATGCTCGCGACGCGCGACGAGATCCTCCGCGTCGGGCCTCCCACCGGGACCGCCGCACCCACGCCCTCCGCCACCCCCACACCCTCCGCCGCGCCTCCCGCCCCGCCGTCCGCTTCGGCGCCGTCCTTCTCGCCGTCGGCGTCCGCACGCACGCCCGCGCCGTCCGCGAGGGCCTCATGAGGCGGCCCCTGCTGCGTCCGCCGCGCTGGACCGCCACCCTCACCTGGAAGGCGGCCGCCTTCATTACGGTGATCTGCTGCGGTCTGGCCGCGCTCCTCGGGATCCTCGTGCACGTCTCGGTGACCAACCAGACGGTCGGCGAGGCACGCGGGCGCGCGCTCGACCGGCTCACGGACGCGACGGCCGCGTACGAGGCGGGCGACCGGCTGCCGCCCGGCGCGGGTGTCGACCCGCCCGGGCTGCCGGTCACGCTGCGCGCGCTGGCGGCGGGCGGGAGGCGCGGCACGATGGTCGCCGACCGGACCGCGCACCCGACCATGTGGGCGGCCGGGCCCGCGGACGGGGGACGCGCGCTCGCCGTCCAGTACGACTACGCGCAGGGCGCCCACATCATCAAGACCCTGGACCGGTCGATCGTGTGGTCGTCGGCGCTGGCGATCGGCGCGACGCTGCTGGTGGGTGCGTTCGCGGTGACGCGGGTGACGCGGCGGCTGCACGCGACGGCCCGGGTGGCGCGGCGGATCAGCGCGGGCGATCTGGACGCCCGCGTGAACGACCCGCGCGCGCAGGACCCCACGAGCCCGCAGGACGAGGTGGCCGCCGTCGCGGCGGCCCTCGACACCATGGCGTCGTCGCTCCAGAGCAAGCTGCTGAGCGAACAGCGCTTCACCGCCGACGTGGCGCACGAACTGCGCACCCCGCTGACCGGGCTGCACGCGGCGGCCGAACTGCTGCCGCCGGGACGGCCGACGGAGCTGGTGCGCGACCGGGTGGCGGCACTGCGCACGCTGACCGAGGACCTGCTGGAGATCTCCCGCCTGGACGCGCGCAGCGAACGCCTCGACCTGGACTCGGAGCAGCTCGCCCCGCTGGCCGAGCGGGTGGTGCGCGCCTCCGGGACGGACACCGAGGTCCGGGTCTTACGGGACGCGCGGGTGGAGACCGACCGGCGGCGGCTGGAGCGGGTGCTCGGCAATCTCGTGGCGAACGCGCACAACCACGGCGCGGACCCGGTGGTGCTGACGGTCGACGGGCCGGTCGTCACGGTGCGGGACCACGGCGAGGGCTATCCGGACTACCTGCTGGACCACGGGCCGCAGCGCTTTCGCACGGAGGGCGGGGCGAAGGGGCACGGGCTCGGGCTGACGATCGCGCTGGGCCAGTCCGAGGTGCTGGGCGCCCGGCTGCTGTTCGCCAACGCACCCGACGGCGGCGCGGTGGCGACGCTGACGCTCCCTCAGTCCGGTCCCGCCTGAGCGCCGCACCCGCACCGGGCCCGGTGGACGACCGTAGGGAGCAGCCCGGACGGCTCCGGGTCCCCGATGGCGCAGCGTGACCTGCGTGCGCCCGGCTTCGCTCCTAATGTGGCGATAAGTCAGGTCCGCCCCTACTCGGAGGAGTCACCCATGTTCCTGCGGTCCACGTGCAGCAGGCTCGGCATAGCGGTCGCCGCCGCGAGCCTCTTCGCCCTCGCCGGAGCCGGCCCCGCCCTCGCCGACGAGGCGACGACCTCGGGGCTCGACGTCGACCGCAGCCTGGAGGCCGGTGCCTCCTTCGACACGGGCATCGGGCGCAGCATCGGCTTCGACGACGAGTTCGGCCTCGGTGTCAGCGGCATCGACGAGGGGTTCTTGACCCGGGGCAGAGTCGACGCCCCCCGCGGGCTGGCGCTGCGCAGCGACCCGTTCCGCGGTGGGCGGCTGATCCGTATCGCCCGGCACGGCGAGCGGGTCGGGATCTTCTGCAAGACCCATGGCGAGCCGGTCGACGGCGACACGATCTGGTACCTGCTCGCCGACAGCACCTGGTCCTGGGCTCCCGCCCGTTCCATCGAGACCTTCGGCGACACGCCCCCGTGGTGCTGAGTTCCGGCTCACCGGTGTACCTCATCGGGACCGCACCCCGTGAGGTACACCGGAACAGCCCGTTTATCACTACATAACGGGACATCAGGTTCACCACTTGCTACGTTCCGGACATGATCCAGCCCGGACTGCCCGGAACGACCGTGGTGGCGGACCCGCCCGCCCCGGCCGTACGCCTGCCCCGGCGCCGGGGCATCGAGTTCACCCTCATCGTCGTCGCCGTCCTGCTCTGCGTGTGCGGCTACTGCGCCGTGGGTCTCGCACGGAAGGGCACCCTCCCGCCCGGCGCCGCCGGATACGGCGCCGGGCTCGGCGTGCTCTCCCTGCTCGCGCACGTCGCCGTGCGGTTCCGGGCGCCGTACGCCGACCCGCTGCTGCTCCCCATCGCCGTCCTCCTCAACGGTCTCGGACTGGTCCTCATCTACCGGCTCGACCTCGACACCCCGGCCGACCAGGCCGCCCCCATCCAGCTGATCTGGTCGACGCTGGGCGTCGCGTTCTTCATCGCGGCAGTGCTCTTCCTGCGCGACCACCGGGTGCTCCAGCGGTACACGTACGTCTCCGTGGTCGCCGCGCTGGGCCTGCTGACGCTGCCGATCTTCTTCCCGGCGGTGAACGGCGCCCGCATCTGGATCAGGATCGCCGGATTCTCCATCCAGCCGGGCGAGTTCGCGAAGGTGCTGCTGGCGGTGTTCTTCGCCGGATACCTCGCCGCCAACCGCAACGCGCTCGCCTACGCGGGCCGCCGTATCTGGCGGTTCGAGCGGCTCCAGCTGCCGGCCGGCCGGGTGCTCGGACCGATCGTCGCGATCTGGCTGCTGAGCGTCGGCGTGCTGGTGCTGGAGCGGGACCTGGGGACGTCCCTGCTGTTCTTCGGACTGTTCGTGATCCTGCTGTACGTCGCCACCGGCCGCACCGGCTGGATCGCCGTCGGGCTGCTGCTGGCCTGCGCGGGCGCGATGGCCGTCGGTCATCTCGAACCGCATGTGCACGGCCGGGTGCAGGACTGGATGCACCCCTTCGCCTCGATCGAGGCGGGCCAGGGGCCCAACCAACTCGCGCAGTCCCTCTTCTCGTTCGCCGCCGGAGGGGTGACCGGCACCGGTCTGGGGCTCGGCCACTCCATCCTGATCGGCTTCGCCGCCAAGTCGGACTTCATCCTGGCGACCGCCGGCGAGGAACTGGGACTGGCCGGCCTGTCGGCCATCTTCCTGCTCTACGCCCTGCTCGTGGAGCGCGGCTACCGGGCGGGCATCGCGCTGCGCGACCCGTTCGGGCGGCTCCTCGCGATCGGCCTGGCGTCGATCGTCGCGCTCCAGGTGTTCGTGATCGCGGGCGGGGTGACCGGCCTGATCCCGCTGACCGGGATGGCGATGCCCTTCCTCGCACAGGGCGGCTCGTCGGTGGTCACCAACTGGATCATCGTGGCGCTGCTGATCCGGATCAGCGACGTGGCCCGCAGCCAGTACGACGGGACGGCGGCGCCGTGAACGGCCGGGAGGTCGCCCCCATGACCAAGTACATCCGCCGGGCCGCCGGGCTGTGTGCCGTGCTGCTCGTCGCGCTCCTCGTGAACGCCGCACGCGTCCAGGTCTTCCAGGCCTCGTCCTACGACGACAACGTGGCGAACCGCCGTCAGACGATCGCGCGCTACGAGCAGCCGCGCGGGGACATCATCGTCGACGGCAGGACGATCACCGGCTCCGCGGACACGGGCGAGCAGCTGCGTTACGAACGGACTTACACGGACGGCCCGTTGTACGCGCCCGTCACCGGCTTCGCCTCCCAGCTGTACGGGACGACGTTCCTGGAGAACGCGGGCGACGAGATCCTCTCCGGCACCGACCCGATGCTCGCCCCGCTCCCCCTGTGGAACGACGTCACCCGCGCCCAGAACCCCGGCGGAAAGATCGTCACCACCCTGAACTCGGCGGCCCAGCGGGCGGCGTACGACGGGCTCGCCGGGCGCCGGGGCGCGGTCGCCGCGGTCGAACCGGCCACGGGGAAGATCCTCGCGCTGGTGTCCACGCCGTCGTACGACCCCGCGGAGCTGTCCGGGACGGGACCGGCGGCGACGCGGGCCTGGAACCGGCTGAACGACGCGCCGAGCAAGCCGATGCTCAACCGGGCGATCCGGCAGACGTATCCGCCCGGGTCGACGTTCAAGGTGGTGACCGCCGCCGCGGCGCTGGACGCGGGCGTGGTGCGGGATCTCGACGCGCCGACCGAGTCGCCCGACCCCTACCGTCTCCCCGGCACGACGACCTCGCTCACCAATGAGGTCGACGGCTGCGAGAACGCCTCCGTGCGGTACGCCTTCGAATGGTCCTGCAACTCGGTCTTCGCGAAGCTGGGAGTGGACATCGGCCTCGGCGACATGACGGAGGCGGCGGCGAACTTCGGCTTCAACGACCGGAAGCTGAAGATCCCGTTCTCCGTGTCGCCGAGCAACTTCGACCTGACGCTCGACAGGGCGCAGCTGGCGCTCTCCTCCATCGGGCAGTTCGACACCCGGGCGACTCCTCTCCAGATGGCGATGATCTCGTCGGCCGTCGCGGGCGGAGGTTCGGTCAAGGCGCCGTACCTGGTGGAGCGGACGACCACGCAGGGGGGCCGCACGATCGCCACGACCGGGCAGCGGACCCTCCACCAGGCGATGAGTCCGGCGACCGCGCAGCGGATGCGCGAGCTGATGACCGACGTCGTGCGCGAGGGCACCGGCAGGAACGCCGCCATCCCCGGCGCCACCGTCGGCGGCAAGACCGGCACCGCCCAGCACGGGATCGGCAACTCCGGGGTGCCGTACGCATGGTTCATCTCCTGGGCGCAGGCCGAGGGCTCGCTGGAGCCGGCGGTGGCCGTCGCGGTCGTCGTCGAGGACGCGGCCGCCGACCGCGGGGAGATCAGCGGGGGCGGGAACGCGGGGCCCATCGCCAAGGCGGTGATGAAGGCGGTGCTCGGGTTCTGAGACGGGGGTTCCGCCGGGCGCCCACGGCGACCTGACGTTCGGTCATGACTCGGTCCCCTGCCGTGCACGAGCTCGCCCAGGTGAACATCGCCCGTCTCAAGGCCCCTTTGGACTCGGCTGAGTTGAAGGACTTCGTGGAGGCGCTCGACCCGGTGAACGCCGTCGCGGACACGGCGGACGGCTTCGTCTGGAGGCTGCAGAGCGAGTCGGGCAACGCGACGGACGTACCCGTGTTCGGGGACGACTGGCTGATCGTCAACATGTCCACCTGGCGCGATCCGAACGCGCTGACCGCGTTCATGTACCAGGGGCAGCACCGTGAGCTGCCGGCCCGCCGCCGCGAGTGGTTCGAACGCCTCGACGAGGCGGTGACGGCGCTGTGGTGGGTCCCCGCGGGTCACCGGCCGACCGTGCGGGAGGCCGAGGCCCGCCTCCTCCACCTGCGTGAGCACGGGCCGACGGCGCACGCCTTCACCCTGCGGACGTCGTTCCCTCCGCAGGGCTAGGCGCCTTCGGTACGCGACGCGGGGGCCGGCGCCGTCGATGCGGCGGGCCGGCGGGCCCGGTCCGGCCGGTCAGGACTGCGCGCCCTGCTCGACGGCGTCCGCCACCTCGGCGACGCGCTCCCTCTCCTCCTCGGCGAACCGCCGCGCGTCCAGTTGTTCGGCGATCTCCTCGTCCTGGGCCATCAGCAGGTCCAGGTTGGAGTCGCCCATCTCGAAGACGCCCATGTCGACGTAGGCCTGCTGAAGACGCTTGCCCCACAGGCCGATGTCCTTGACGCAGGGGACGATGCGGCTGAAGAGCAGCCGGCGGAACAGGTGCAGGAACTCGGACTGCTCGCTGTACTCCTCGGCCTCGGCCTTCGGGATGCCGAAGTTCTCCAGGACCTCGGTGCCGCGCAGCCGGTCCCGCATCAGATAGCAGCCCTCGATGACGAACTCCTCGCGCTCGCGCAGTTCGGGGTCGGAGAGCTGCCGGTAGTGGTCGCGCAGGGCCATGCGGCCGAAGGCGACGTGCCGGGCCTCGTCCTGCATGACGTAGGCGAGGATCTGCTGCGGCAGGGGCTTGTCGGTGGTGTCGCGGATCATGCCGAAGGCGGCGAGGGCCAGCCCCTCGATCAGGACCTGCATCCCGAGGTACGGCATGTCCCAGCGGGAGTCGCGGAGGGTGTCGCCGAGGAGCGCCTGGAGGTTGTCGTTGATCGGGTAGAGCATGCCGATCTTCTCGTGCAGGAAGCGCGCGTAGATCTCCGCGTGCCGGGCCTCGTCCATCGTCTGGGTGGCCGAGTAGAACTTGGCGTCGAGGTCGGGGACCGATTCGACGATGCGCGCCGCGCAGACCATCGCGCCCTGTTCACCGTGCAGGAACTGGCTGAACTGCCAGGAGGCGTAGTGCATGCGCAGTTCGCCCTTGTCCCGGTCGGTGAGCCTCGCCCAGTACGGGGTTCCGTACAGCGTCATCGACTCGTCGGGGGTGCCCAGCGGGTCGTGCGGGTCGACCTCCAGCGCCCAGTCGATGCGCTTCTGGCCGTCCCACTGCTTGTCCTTGCCCTTCTGGTAGAGGGCGAGCAGCCGGTCGCGACCGTCGTCGTACTCCCAGCTGAAACGTGCCGCCCCGGAGGCCGGAACCTCCCAGTGGGGATCCCCCGCGTCCTTCGCGTACAGCTCATGAGTGGACATACATCGCAGGCTCACACGGGGTAGACGCGTCGTCAACAAGTCGCGCGCAGGGGATTGACGAGCTTGCTGACAAGCAGTCTCATAAGACGTGACCGCCGGTAACTCCTGTGGATCCCGTACGACGAGGTGGGAACAGTCATGACGACGGTGACGGAAGACGCACTCGATGGTCTCCGAGACGCGCTCGGTCGGCTCAAGGACCGGGAACAGGTGGCCGAGCGGCTGCTCGACTCTTCCGCCAAGCACTCCTTCGATCCGGACAGGGAACTGGACTGGGAGGCGCCCTTCGAGAAGGGCAAGTGGTTCTGGCCCCCGGAGCTGGTGTCCCTGTACGACACCCCGCTGTGGCGGCGGATGAGCGAGGAGCAGCGGATCGCGCTCTCACAGCACGAGTCCGCGGCCCTGGCGTCGCTGGGGATCTGGTTCGAGATCATCCTCATGCAGCTGCTGGTGCGGCACATCTACGACAAGGCGGCGACGAGCGCGCACGTGCGCTATGCGCTGACCGAGATCGAGGACGAGTGCCGGCACTCGAAGATGTTCGCCCGGCTGATCACCCGCGGCGGAACGCCGTACTACCCGGTCAGCCGCGCCCATCAGAACCTCGGGCGACTCTTCAAGACCATCTCGACCACACCCGGGTCCTTCACGGCCACGCTGCTCGGCGAGGAGATCCTCGACTGGATGCAGCGGCTGACCTTCCCGGACGAGCGGGTGCAGACCCTCATCCGCGGCGTCACCCGCATCCACGTGGTGGAGGAGGCGCGGCACGTGCGCTACGCGCGGGAGGAGCTGCGGCGCCAGATGGTGACCGCCCCGCGCTGGTCACAGGAGTTCACGCGGCTCACCTCCGGCGAGTTCGCACGCGTCTTCTCGGTCGCCTTCGTCAATCCCGAGGTCTACACGAACGTCGGACTCAACAAGCGCGAGGCGTTGGCCCAGGTCAAGGCCAGTGGTCACCGCCGCGAGGTGATGCAGACCGGCGCCAAGCGGCTGACGGACTTCCTCGACGACATCGGCGTGCTGCGGGGCGCCGGGCGCCGGCTGTGGAAGTCGTCCGGCCTGCTGGCCTGACCCCCGTTCTCCCGCCGTACGGGCACCCGCCCGGGCTGCGCCGAGCATCACGCGCGGGGCGCCTCGGGCCGGGCGGTCCGGCGGCCCCTGGGGCCACGGGCCCGCCCGCCTGTACCGGCACTTCGACACGGGCCGGTCCGCGTCAGTACCGGCACTTCGACACGGCCGGTCCGCGTCTGTACCAGCACTTCGACGCGGGCCGGTCCGCGTCTGTACCAGCACTTCGACGCGAGGCCGCCGCGAGCCTCTGTACCGGCGTTCCGCCCCGGGGCCGTCGCGGGCGCGGGAGGGCTGTCCGTCGCTGTCCGGTTACGCTGCCGGACATGACCTCGCAGGCGCCCACCCCCGCATACCGTCGGCTCAGCGTCGAGGAACGGCGCAGCCAGCTCCTCGACGCGGCGCTCTCGCTGTTCGCCCAGCGAGCGCCCGAGGAGGTCTCCCTGGACGACGTGGCGGAGGCGGCCGGGGTGTCACGGCCCTTGGTGTACCGGTACTTCCCGGGCGGCAAGCAACAGCTGTACGAGGCCGCCCTCCGGTCCGCCGCAACGGAGCTGGAGCAGTGTTTCGCGGAGCCGCCGCAGGGGCCGCTCACCCAGCGGCTCGGGCGGGCGCTCGACCGCTATCTCTCCTTCGTCGACGAGCACGACGCCGGGTTCAGCGCCTTGCTCCAGGGCGGCAGCGTCGTGGAGACGTCACGGACCACGGCCATCGTGGACGGGGTGCGCCGGGCCGCCGCCCGGCACATCCTCGATCATCTGGCCGTCCGCGACCCCGGGCCGCGGCTGCGCATGACCGTGCGGATGTGGATCACCGCCGTGGAGGCCGCCTCACTGATCTGGCTCGACGAGGACAAGGAGCCGCCGCTCGACGAGCTGCGGGACTGGCTCGTGGAGCAGTTCGTCGCGACGCTCGCGGCGGGCGCGGGCAGGGACGCGCAGACCGCGGCGGTGGTGAAGGCGGCGCTGGCCATGGAGACGGCGGACGGGGCGGTGGGCTCGCTGGCCCGCCGCGTGATCCCGGTGCTCGGTGACGCCGCGCACCTGCTGTGACGCGCGTGCCGCCGCGGCCGGGGCGCTCATGGACCGGCGTGACCGCGGCGTTTGTGACACTGGGGGCGTGAAGAGCCAAGACACCCCCTTCGTGGGCGGCCCCCTCGACGGGCGGGTGCTGCCGGTCCTGCTCGGGCCGACCGGCCATCCGCCGAAGACCTACCGCGTCCCGGTGCCGGACAAGGACGGCGGCCCGCCCACCGTGCTCGTCTACCGGCGCGTGGAAGCGGGCCGCAGCAAGCGGCTCGGGCTGCACCAGGGCTGGAAGTACGAGTACGACCCCGAGGGGAAGCGGGGGCGCGGGCCGGTCTGGCCGTGGTCCAAGAACAAGAGCGGGACCGCGACCGGGGCCGAGGGCAAAAGCGGGGAGACGGCCGGCGGCGCCACGCCGGGCCCCCATGCCGACGAGTGACCTTCTTGGGCCGAAGCGGCCAGTCTGCGCGCGATCGGGATGCGCTCGTCCCATCCTGCCGGTGCGAGGTGGAGGTACCACCCCGGCTCCGGAGGTGATGACGTGTCAGGAAGGCTTCTGCGTCTGGTCTGTACGGCGGCGGTCGCGGCCGGGACGCTGCTCGCGCCGGCCCCGGCGGCGGCCGTCCCGGAACCGGGCCCGGGCACGGGCACGGGCACGGGCACGGGCACGGGCACGGGCACGGGCACGGGCACGGGCAGGAAGGCGGACACGTCCGCGAGTACCGCCGGACAGCGCTCTGTCGCCCAGCTGCTGACGGACCTTCAGCGGTTGTACCGGGACGCGGAACGCGCCACCGAGACGTACAACGCGACCGCGGACAAGCTGAAGAAGCAGCGCGCCGAGGTCACCCGGCTCGACGCCGACCTCGCTCGGGCCCGCCTGTCCCTGCACGACAGCCGCGGGGAGGCGGGGCGGCTGGCCCGCCAGCAGTACCAGGGCAGCGGCGATATCTCCTCGTACGTGCGGCTGCTGCTCGCCCGCGATCCGCAGCACGCCCTCGACCAGGGCCACGTACTCGGGCAGCTGTCGCTGGAGCGCGCCGAGACGGTGCAGCGGGTGACGGGGAGCGAGAAGCGCACGCAGACGCTGGCGCTCGCGGCCCGCAAGGCGCTCGACACGCAACTCGGCCTCGCCGAAAGGCAGAAGAAGGAACGCGACGATGTGAGCAAGCGGCTCGACGCGGTGCAGGACCTGCTGGCCTCGCTGAGCGCCGATCAGCTCGCCGAGCTCGACAGGTTCGAGAAGTCGGGCGTGGCCGAGGCGCAGAAGAAGTTCCTGGCCTCGGGCTCGCTCAGCAGCGAGAAGCCGCCGTCGCGGGAGGGCGAGAAAGCGGTGCGGTACGCCGTGCGACAGATCGGGAAGCCGTACGTGTGGGGTGCCGAGGGCCCGAAGTCGTACGACTGCTCGGGGCTGACCTCGCAGGCATGGGTCCACGCCGGGGATCCCATCCCCCGGACCAGCCAGGAGCAGTGGGCGCGGCTGCCGCGGATCCCGCTGAGCGAGCTGCGCCCCGGCGACCTGGTGATCTACTTCCCCGAGGCCACCCATGTCGCCCTCTACCTGGGCGACGGCATGGTGGTGCAGGCGCCGCGGCCGGGAACCAACGTGAAGGTGTCACCGATCGCGGCGAACCCGCTGCTCGGCGCGGTCCGCCCCGACCCCGCAGGCAAGCCCCTGCGGCACTACACCCCGCCGAAGCTCCCGGCACAGGCGACGAAGGGCTCGGACACGGGCAACAACAACACGCTGTAGCCCGCGGCCGACGATCGGGCGACCCCAGCGACCGGCGCCGGGGACGCCTCGGCCTTCTCCGGCTCGGAGCGGTGCGCCCACGGCCGTGCAGGCCGTTCACCTGCAAGAAGTACACCGTCGGTCTCGCGAGCATTCCGAAGGGCGGCACGGTCGGCTCCGCCAAGGTTGTCCGCGTCGACGACGACGGCGACGCGAATACGTACAAGGTCGACGACATCCAGATCAAGAAGCCCGCGAGCGGCCCCCTTGACCGTCAACCTCGCGTGACCTGATCAAGACCCGGAGGCCCCGGGACGTGGTGTCCAGGGGCCTTGCGGTCGGTCGGATGTCACGCCCCGGCGACCGACGCCAGGTACGCCTCCGCCTTCTCCGGCTCGAAGAAGAAGTTCTCGAAGTCGGCCGGGTTGTCGAAGCCGTTGGCGAAACGGTCCGCCACGGGCTGGAGCTGGCCGGCGGCGCCGATGAGGTTCAGGACGTGCTCCGGCGGCACGCCCAGCATCGCGTTGGTCCACTTCGTGACGTGCTGGGCGGTGTCCCAGTAGCGGTCGAAGGTGGCCTGCATCCACTCCTCGTCGAAGGGCTTGTCGCCCTGTTCGAGGATCGAAGCGAGGTACGCGGCCGCACACTTGGAGGCCGAGTTGGAGCCCTGGCCGGTGATCGGGTCGTTCGCCACGACCACGTCGGCGACGCCGAGTACCAGGCCGCCGCCGGGCAGCCTGCCGATCGGGTTGCGGACGGTCGGGGCGTAGCGCCCGGACAGCGTGCCGTTCGCGTCGGTCAGTTCGACCTTGGTGGCGCGCGCGTACTCCCAGGGCGTGAACCGCTCCATGAGTTCCAGGGTCAGGGAGAGGTGCTCGGCGGGGTCCTTGACGCCGTTGAAGGCGTCGAGCGGGCCACCGGGTATGCCCTCCCAGAAGAGGATGTCGGCGCGGCCGGAGGTGGTCAGGGTCGGCATCACGAAGAGCTCGCCGACGCCGGGGACCAGGTTGCAGCGGACCGCGTCGAAGTCCGGGTGCTCGGGGCGCGGGCCCAGACCGTGCACGTAGGCGACGGCGAGGGCGCGCTGCGGCTCGCTGAACGGGGAGCGGGAGGCGTCGCGGCCGAACATCGACACCAGCTCGCCCTTGCCGGCCGAGACCAGCACCAGGTCGTAGGTGCGGGAGAAGTAGTCGAGGTCGGAGACCGCGGCGCCGTGGATGACCAGCTGGCCGCCGCGCTGGGCGAACGTCTCCATCCAGCCGGCCATCTTGACCCGCTGATCGACCGACTGGGCGTACCCGTCGAGCTTGCCCACCCAGTCGATCGCGCGCTGCGAGGGGCCCGGGTCGAAGGAGCCGGGGGCGGCGACCGAGACGCCGAGCCCCTCGATCTTCGGGGCCTGGGACTCCCAGAAGTTCAGCTGGAGATCGCGCTCGTGCTGCAGGGCCGTGTCGAACATGCACTGCGTCGACATGACACGGCCGGCACGGATCTCGTCCGCCGTCCGGTTCGACATCAGGGTGACCTCGTACCCGCGCGACTGGAGGCCGAGGGCGAGCTGGAGTCCGGACTGACCGGCTCCGACGACGAGTATCTTCCGCATGCGGCTTGTTTCTCCTAGGACCTAGGCGTCCCTATTCGGGGCTTACTTCGAGCGCGTGGCCGACCAGGGCCAGCAGGGTCTCCACGACCGAGATCCGGCGACGCGCGTCCATGATCATGACAGGTATGTGCGGAGGTACCGTGAGGGCCTCACGCACGTCCTCGGGCTCGAACCGCTCGCTGCCGTCGAAGTGGTTGACGGCGACGACGTACGGCAGTCCGCAGCTCTCGAAGTAGTCCAGTGCGGGGAAGCAGTCCGACAGGCGGCGGGTGTCGGCGAGGACCACCGCGCCGATCGCGCCGCGCACCAGGTCGTCCCACATGAACCAGAACCGCTGCTGGCCCGGCGTACCGAAGAGGTAGAGCACCAGGTCGTCGTCGAGCGTGATGCGGCCGAAGTCCATGGCCACGGTGGTGGTCAGTTTGTCCGGCGTACCGGTGAGGTCGTCGGTTTCCTCACTGGCCTGTGTCATCAGCGCCTCCGTCTGGAGGGGCTGGATCTCGGAGACCGCGGTGACCAGCGTGGTCTTGCCCACGCCGAAGCCGCCCGCGACGACGATCTTGGTGGCGATCGGGGCGCGGGTGCGATCCGTCTGCCAGGCCTGCAGATTCTCCTCGTCGTCGAGGAGAGGGGCGACGCCAGGGGCGGCGTCAGAGACGACGGAGTCCACTCAGCACCCTTTCCAGCAGAGCGCGGTCCGGCTGTCCCGGGCCGTGACCTGTTCCGTACACGCGGATCTTTCCCTGGTCCGCCAGGTCGCTCAGGAGGACCCGGACCACGCCGAGCGGCATCCTGAGGAGGGCGGCGATCTCGGCCACCGTCCGCATCCGGCGGCAGAGTTCGACGATGGCGCGCATCTCGGGCATCACCCGGTACGCGGGCCGGCCGTCGGTGAGTTCCTTGCGCTCCTCAGGAGCCTCCAGCGCCGCCACGAACGTCTCGACGAGCAGGACGTGCCCGAAGCGGGTCCGGCCGCCCGTGAGCGAATAGGGCCGTACGCGGGCGGGCTTGCGATCGCCGCCGCGCACCGGGAGCCGGGCCGCGGCGGACGTACTGCTCGACGTACTCATCGGGTACTCCCCATCGAGTCGGACTCAAGGGATTTTCGGAGTTCACTGCGCAGTTCGGGGGTCAGCACATGTCCGGCGCGGCCGACGAAGAGCGCCATGTGGTACGCCACCACGCTCATGTCGCAGTCCGGAGAACCGTGCACCCCGAGCAGCGAACCGTCGCTGATCGACATGACGAAGAGGCTGCCCTCGTCCATCGCGACCATCGTCTGCTTCACCCCGCCGGCGTCCATCAGCTTGGCGGCGCCGATGGTCAGGCTGCCGATGCCGGAGACGATGGTGGCGAGGTCCGCGGAGGATCCCTTGGGGCCGCTGGGGCGCTCCGTCTCCGCCGTCCGGGCCTCGGCGTTCCTGCCGGGGTCGGAGGAGAGCAGCAGCAGCCCGTCGGAGGAGACGACCGCGACCGACAGGAGTCCCGGCACCTCCTCGACGAGGTTCGTCAGCAGCCAGTGCAGATTGCGGGCCTCACTGCTCAGGCCGAAGGTACTGGGCGCGGTCAACTGCTTGCCTCCTCGACGGTGCCCCCCGATGCTTCTACGTCTCGCGCGTTGAGCGTCTGCGGCGCGTTGGTCTCCGTGGTGCGTTCGGCGATCTCCGCCTCCACGTCGCGGCGGCCCTCGACGGCGCCCCGGTGGAAGCCGCCGAGCCTGCGCCGCAGTGCCTCGGCGTCCACACCGCCGGTGCGCGGGCGCGGGGCCGGGGCGGGCGCGGAGATCTTCGGCGTCCGCTTGGGCAGGCCCTTGTCGGTGATCCGCGGGGTCTCGTCCGGCACCCGCTCGTGGGTGTCCGGGCCTATGGCGTACGGGTCGGAGGCCGCCTGGGCGGTTCCGTCCCCGTCCTGGGCGGTGCCGGCGGCGGGGCCGGTGAACCGGGGTGCCGCTCCCGTGGTCCGGGAGGTCTCCGCCCGGGGCTCGGGCTCCGGCTCGGGCGCCACAGGTCCGGGCTCCGGCACGGGGGCCGCGGTCTCGGGCGCTCCGGTCCCGGGCGTGGCCGGTCCGGGCTCCGGCGCGAGGGCCGCGGTCTCGGACGCTCCGGTCCCGGGCGTGGCCGGTTCCGGCGCCGGCGGTTCGGCCGGGGGGAACGGGAGCAGGAGCTCCATCGTGGTCTCGGGGGTCGGCCCGGGTGCCGACGTGTCCGCGAAGTCCGCCTCGGGCGCGATCCGGGGTTCGGCCTCGCGCCGGGGTCCGGGCACGCGGTGCTGCTCGGCGGCGGCCGGCGCCTCGGGCGCCTGCTCCGGCTCCGGCGTCCGCTCCGGCTCCGGAGCGACGGCGTCCTGCGACCGGTCGGCGTCCTGAGGCTGATCGGTGTCCTCGGGCCGGGATTCGGTGTCGGCCTCGCGGACGGCCGCCTGGGCCGCGGCGATCAGCGGGTCCTCGTCCCCGGCGGGGTCCGAGGCGGTGAGCGCCGCACGCCCGCGCAGGACGTTGGAGTTGGCCTCGGCGTCCGCTCCGGGGAGGGTCACCGAGGGCGCGCCCCCGACGTGCCGCGCGGTGGTGGGGACGGCCGCGGAGGGCGCGGCGGCGAGCAGTGCCTTCGGGAGGACGACCACGGCGGCGACGCCGCCCTGCTTCTGCTCGCGCAGCTGCACCCGCACACCGTGCCGGTGCGCGAGCCGCGCCACCACGTACAGGCCGAGGCCGAGGCCCTCGCCGCTCTCCTGGTCGTACGCGTCCTCGGGGTCGAAGGCGGCGAGGCGGTCGTTGAGCTGGGTCATCCGCTCCGACGTCATGCCGATGCCCTCGTCCTGCACGGAGAGCATCACCTCGCCGCTCTCCAGGAGCCAGCCGGAGACCTCGACGGGGAGGTCGGGCGGCGTGAACGACGTGGCGTTCTCCAGCAGTTCGGCCAGCAGGTGGCTCATGTCGTCGGCGGCGAAACCGGCGATGTGGGCGTGCGGCGGCAGCGCGGCGATCCGGACACGCTCGTAGCGCTCGATCTCGCTGACCGCGGCACGGACGACGTCGACGAGCGGGACCGGGCCCGCGTGGTGCTGGACGTGCTCGGCGCCCGCGAGGACCAGCAGGTTCTCGCTGTGCCGCCGCATGACGGTGGCGAAGTGGTCCAGCTTGAAAAGTGTGGAGAGACGGTCCGGGTCCTGCTCGCGGTCCTCCAGGCCCTCGATGACGCCGAGTTGACGCTCGACGAGGCCGAGCGTGCGCAGCGCGAGGTTGACGAAGGTGCCGTGGATGGTGCCGCGCACCTGCTCCAGGTGGGTGGCGGCCTCGGCGAGTTCGCCGCGCAGCCGGTCGCGTTCGTCGGCCATCAGCTGGCGCTGGCCGATGAGGTGCTTGCGGTCGCCCTCGAGGGTGGCGAGCCGCTCGTGGAGTCCGGCCGCGTGCGCGTGCAGCGCGTTGACGGAGCGGACCACCTGGGCGAACTCGTCGTTGCGGCCGGTGAACTTGACCGGTTCGTCGGTGCCCGGGTCGGCGGCGAGCCGGGCGGAGCCCAGGCGGAGCACGGCCAGCGGGCGGGTGAGCGAGCGGGCCATGGCCATCGAGACGCCGACCGCGACGAGCAGCAGCGTGCCGATCAGGGCGATACGGATCTCCAGCGCGGTGACGTCGTCGTCACGCAGCTGTTCGAGGTCCTCGGTGCGGTGCTCGTTGAGTGAGGCCTCCGCGCCGCGCATCAGCTCGATACGGGCGGACAGTGCGGCGTCCAGCTTCTTCACGGACGTGTCGAGTTCGGCGCCGGACAGCGTCGGCTGGTCGGTCAGGCGCGCGAGGTACCGGTCGGCGGTGCCGACGTCCGGTCCGGTGACCGTGGAGTCGTAGGACGCCTTGGCGCTCTTCGGCGCCGTCTCCCGGAAGTCCGCGAGGGCCGCGTCCGAGCGGAGGCGGGCCTGCTGGGCCGCCGCGCTCAGCGCGTCCCGCTGCTTGGTGTCGGCGGCCGACGAACTGCTGGTCGTGGTCGGCAGACCGGTGGCCGGGTCGATGACCGTCTGTGTGGAGCGCGGGACACCGAGGGCCGCGAGGAGCAGGCCCCGGGCGGCGGCGGACTGCTGCACCGCGGAGTCGAGTTCGGCGAGGGCGTGCGCGCCGGAGCCCGAGCGGGGCGGCAGCTGGTCGGCCAGGTCCTCGGCGAGGGCGTGGAGTTCGGTGATGGCGGCGGAGTACGCCTGGTGCGCTTCGAGGGCGGTGCTCTTGCCGGTGAGCGCGGACCTGCGCAGGGCGGAGATGCCGTCGAGGTCCTTCAGGAGGGTCGCCGGGGCGTCCTCGTCCGCTCGCAGCTCCTCGACCTGCCGGTCGACCCGGGCGCTGCGCTGCTCCGAGGGTGCCTTGTCCTTCGGCCGGCCCCCGGCGACGTAGGACGTGACCTCGTCGCGCTCGTCGGCCAGCGAGTGCGCGAGGGTCAGCGCCTGCTGGGTCCGCTGGGCGAGCGTCACGAGGTTCTGGGAGTCGTTCAGTTGCTCGGAGGCGGCGAGCACGGTCGGGGCTCCCGCGCCGGCGATGGCGGCCGCGACGACCGCCACGGCGACGATCAGCCGGTTGCGTACGTGGGCGCGCCTCCCCCGGCCCGCCGAGTCGGCGCCGTCGCCGGCGGCGGCCCCCGCCGATGGGCCCGAGGGCCCGGAGGGCCCGGTGGCCGCCTGCTTGCCTGTTCGCCTCGGCCGCGTCTTCTGCACCGGTGCTCGCATTCCTGACTCGTTAACCCATGGGCCCGGGTGACATCCCGTCAACTGCGGCGTCCGCCCGGTACGGCCCCGACCCTCCCAGTGCCGGTGGGCAGTGGTCCCGCATCATCTGACCCGCCACTCGAAGGAGTGAACCCCGGACGGGAGTTGGCGGGCAAGTTCCCCCGCCACCCGCCGACGCCTCGTGCGGCGGGCCGGTTGGACGTCGGCGACGCCCTTTGGCAGTATTCGCCGCCACGCCTTCCCGGAGTCGATCATTCCATGCCAAACCCGACGCCTGAGCTGCTGGTCCGCAGGCGTCGGGCAACCGATGTCGCCCTTTCGTGGGCCTTGTGAAGGGCTCGTGCAGACTGGCTGGATGCGCACTGAACTCGTCTCGGAACCGGGCGACCCGGGCCGCCCCAATGAGGACTTCGCGTCGGTCGGACTTCCCGCCTCGGGACAAGGGGGTTCACTGGTCATCCTCGACGGGGTGACACCTCCCCAGGGTGAGTACGGCTGTCTGCATTCCGTCTCCTGGTTCTCCGCCCGACTCGGCGGCGCCCTGACCGAACTGTCCGTTTCGCTCAGGGAATTGACCCTGACCGAGATCCTGTCGCGTGCCATTCGGAGGGTGGCCGAGTTCCACGTCGGCACATGTGACCTTTCTCACCCGCGCACGCCCCAGGCAACCGTGGTCCTCGTCCGGTGGTCCGCGACCGAGGTGGAGTACCTGGTCCTGTCGGACTCGGCCCTGCTGGTGGAGTCCCCCACCGGCGAGGTGACGGCGCTGCTGGACGACCGGCTGTCCCGCCTGCCGCGCGCCTTCCTCGCCACGGACGCGGTCGCCGACGCGACCGTGCGCAACATGGAGGGCGGCTTCTTCACGGCGGCGGCGGATCCTTCGGTGGCCTCCCGCGCGGTGACGGGCGCTCTGCCGCGGGACTCGGTCCGCGCCCTGGCCGCGCTCACGGACGGCGCCACCCGCTGGACGGAGAAGTTCCGCGCGGGCGGCTGGTCCGAACTGCTGGCCCTCGTGCGGAAGGAGGGCGCGCAGGCCCTCGTCGACCGCGTACGGGCCCTGGAGGCCGCGGACGCGGAGGAGCGGGTACATCTGCGCCGGAGCAAGACGCACGACGACGCGACGATCGTGTACGTGGAGCTGTGAGCGGGGCCCCGCGGGGACGCGGAGCGGGGTACGGGGCCCGGCGGGGAGTCCGGGCCGGGACGCGGGGCCCGGCAGAGACGCGGGCGGGGTACGGGGCCGGGGACGCGGGCGGGGTCCGGGGCCCGGCGGGGAGGTCCGGGCCGGGACGCGGGCCCGGGCAGAAAAGTCCGGGCCGGGGCCCGGGGACCGGGGCTGGGCCCGGGGCTTCGGCCCGGACCCCAGGACTTGAGAGGGGAGTCGCCCGTCTCCGGGACCTGGGAGAGGAGTCGCCCTTCTCCGGGACCTGGGAGGTGGGAGGGGAGTCGCCGGCACGGAACCCTCCGCCGGCGCCCGGGCGCGGCGATGACCGTCGGTCAGGGCGGGCTCAGGTGACCGGGACGCCCCGAAGTACGCCCCTAGCGCTGCTCCATGCCCGTGTTCAGCTGGTGCAGCAGACGGGCGAGTTCGGCGACCTCGCGAGGGTCCCAGTCCGCGAGCTGGCGGACGTAGCGCGCCCGGCGGGCCTCGCGGACCTTGCGGAAGCGTTCCCTCCCCTCGTCGGTGAGGTGGACGAGCCAGGCGCGGCCGTCGGCGGGGTCCGGCTCGCGGCCGACGAGGCCGAGCTCTTCGAGGGCGCGGAGCTGCCGCGACATCGTGGCCTTGCCGACACCGATGTACGCGGCGAGTTCCGTGGCGCGCTGCCGGCCGCACTCCTCCAGCCGGAACAGCAGCCCGTACGCCGAGGACTCCAGGTCGGGATGGACCTCCCGGGCCATCTCGCCGGAGGAGGCGCGTGCACGCCGCAGGAACACCGTCAACTCGCGCTCCAGTGCCGGGAACTCCTGGTCCACACCACTTCCCGACGCCGCGGATTCGACACGCTGCCCGCCGCCGTTTCCGTTGTCGTGCACGTCAGCACCCCTGACCCGGTTTCCCGATCCTGAAAGTTTCCGCCAGAACTCGCCATTGCCGCAGCTCCGTCAGTATTTCGCAGGCGTAGACCAACGGCAGCCTCCGACCCCTCTTCCCACGCCGCGCTCTACGTGCGTAGCTTCTTTATCAGGCACTCACTGGCATGCGCACGCCATTCCAGGCCGACGAAGGCCTGACTCCCCAGTGCCACGGCGGCGCGCATGCCCGCGCACTCCCCCCCACCGAGCTCCATCGAGCCCCTTCGGAGGCACGCACATGCCCGTGCACAGATCCGGAACGGCCCACCGCCTGCGTCTGCTCGCGGTAGGAATCCTGCTCGCCGCGTTCTCCTCGCTCAGCACACTCCCCTCGTCCGCCGCCGACACCCCGGCGCGGGGCACCGCCCGTATGGGCATGGGTGTCGTCGCGCACGACGGCCAGGGCGGCACCCCCAACAGCGGCGACGCCACCCAGACCGAAGGCGTCGACGTCTCCGGCCATCAGGGCAACGTCGCCTGGTCGACCCTGTGGAACAGCGGGGTCAAGTGGGCCTACACCAAGGCGACCGAGGGGACGTACTACACGAACCCGTACTTCGCCCAGCAGTACAACGGCTCGTACAACATCGGCATGATCCGCGGCGCCTACCACTTCGCGACGCCCGACACGACGACCGGCGCCACACAGGCCAACTACTTCGTCGACCACGGCGGCGGCTGGTCCCGTGACGGCAAGACGCTCCCCGGTGTCCTCGACATCGAGTGGAACCCGTACGGCGCCGCCTGCTACGGCAAGACGCAGAGCGCGATGGTCAGCTGGATCAGCAGCTTCCTCGCCCAGTACAAGGCCCGCACCGGCCGGGACGCCGTGATCTACACGGCCACCAGCTGGTGGGTCGACTGCACCGGCAACTACGGCGGCTTCGCCTCGGCCAACCCGCTGTGGATCGCCCGCTACGCCTCCACCCCGGGCACCCTGCCGGCCGGCTGGTCCTACTACACGATGTGGCAGTACACGTCGTCCGGACCGACGGTGGGCGACCACGACAAGTTCAACGGAGCCCTCGACCGGGTGCAGGCACTCGCCAACGGCTGACACCGCGGGCGGACATGGGGAAGGCCCGGGCTCCCTCACGGACCCGGGCCTTCCCGTACCGGACGCGCCGGCGGCGGCCGTCACGCCACCACCGGCGCCTCCGGGGTCACGCCGCGAGCGGTACCCGCGGGCTCGCGCCGTTCGTCGCCGGGGCGAGGGCCAGTTCGAGGACCTGGCGGACGTCCGTGACGGCGTGGACGTCGAGCTTCTCCAGGACCTCGGCCGGGACGTCGTCCAGGTCGGCCTCGTTGCGCTTCGGGATGATCACCGTGGTGACACCCGCCCGGTGCGCGGCGAGCAGCTTCTGCTTCACGCCGCCGATCGGCAGCACCCGACCGGTCAGGGAGACCTCACCGGTCATCGCCACGTCCGTACGGACCAGACGGCCAGACAGGAGGGACGCCAGCGCCGTCGTCATGGTGACGCCCGCGCTCGGCCCGTCCTTGGGGACCGCGCCCGCCGGGAAGTGGATGTGCACACCCCGGTCCTTCAGGTCGCCGACCGGCAGTTCCAGCTCGGCGCCGTGGCTGCGCAGGAAGGACAGCGCGATCTGCGCCGATTCCTTCATCACGTCGCCCAGCTGACCGGTCAGGGTCAGCCCGGCCGCGCCCGTCTCCGGGTCGGCGAGCGACGCCTCCACGAAGAGCACGTCGCCGCCGGCGCCCGTGACGGCCAGACCGGTCGCCACGCCGGGCACCGCGGTGCGGCGCTCGGCCGGGTCCTGAGCGGACTCGGGCACGTGGTGCGGCCGTCCGATGAGACCGCGCAGGTCCGCCTCGGTCACCGTGAAAGGCAGCTCGCGCTCACCCAGTTCGTGCTGGGCCGCGACCTTGCGCAGCAGTCGCGCGACGGCCCGCTCCATGTTGCGCACGCCCGCTTCCCGCGTGTACTCGCCGGCCAGCTTGCGCAGCGCACCCTCGTCGAGGGTGACCTCGTCCGGCTTGAGACCGGCCCGCTCCAGCTGGCGCGGGAGCAGGTGGTCCCTCGCGATGACGACCTTCTCGTCCTCGGTGTAGCCGTCGAGGCGGACCAGCTCCATACGGTCGAGCAGGGCCTCCGGGATGGCTTCGAGCACGTTGGCCGTGGCCAGGAACACCACGTCGCTGAGGTCGAGTTCGACCTCCAGGTAATGGTCGCGGAAGGTGTGGTTCTGTGCCGGGTCGAGCACTTCGAGCAGGGCCGCGGCCGGGTCGCCGCGGAAGTCCGACCCCACCTTGTCGATCTCGTCCAGCAGGACCACCGGGTTCATGGACCCGGCCTCCTTGATGGCACGGACGACACGGCCGGGCAGCGCTCCGACGTAGGTACGCCGGTGGCCGCGGATCTCCGCCTCGTCCCGGACGCCGCCGAGGGCGACGCGGACGAACTTGCGGCCCATCGCGTGGGCGACGGACTCGCCGAGCGAGGTCTTGCCGACGCCGGGCGGGCCGACGAGCGCGAGCACGGCACCGCCGCGACGTCCGCCGACCACTCCGAGACCGCGCTCGGAGCGCCGCTTGCGCACGGCGAGGTACTCGGTGATCCGCTCCTTCACGTCCTCCAGGCCGGCGTGCTCGGCGTCCAGCAGCGCCTTCGCGCCCTGGATGTCGTACTGGTCCTCGGTCCGCTCGTTCCACGGCAGTTCGAGGACGGTGTCGAGCCAGGTCCTGATCCAGCTGCCCTCGGGCGACTGGTCACTGGACCGCTCCAGCTTCTCGACCTCCTTGAGCGCGGCCTCACGGACGTTCTCCGGAAGATCGGCGGCCTCGACGCGGGCACGGTAGTCGTCGGACTCGTCCTCGGGGGACTCGCCCTTGAGGTCGCGCAGCTCCTTGCGCACGGCCTCCAGCTGGCGCCGCAGCAGGAACTCGCGCTGCTGCTTGTCGACGCCCTCCTGCACGTCCTTCGCGATGGACTCGGCGACATCCTGCTCGGCGAGGTGCTCGCGGAGCTGCTCGGTGGCCAGCTTCAGCCGGGCGACCGGGTCGGGGGTCTCCAGCAGCTCCACCTTCTGTTCGATGGACAGGAACGGGGAGTAACCGGAATTGTCGGCAAGGGCGGAAACATCGTCGATCTGCTGTACGCGGTCCACGACCTGCCAGGCGCCGCGCTTGCGCAGCCAGCTGGTGGCGAGGGCCTTGTATTCCTTGACCAGGTCGCCGACCCGGCCGGGCAGGGGCTCGGGCAAGGTCTCGTCGACCCGGGTGCCCTCCACCCACAGTGCGGCACCGGGGCCCGTCGTCCCCGCGCCGACCTTCACACGCCCGCGCCCGCGGATCAGCGCGCCCGGGTCGCCGTCGGCCAGGCGGCCGACCTGCTCGACGGTGCCGAGCACGCCGGTGCCCGCGTACGTCCCGTCGATGCGTGGAACCAGCAGCACCTGCGGCTTGCCGGGCGTCGATCGGGCGGCGGCCTGGGCGGCCTCCACCGCGGCGCGCACATCGGTGTCGTTCAGGTCCAGCGGAACCACCATTCCGGGCAGCACGACCTCGTCGTCGAGCGGCAGCACGGGCAAGGTGAGCGGTGTGGACGTCGAAGCCATGATCTCCCCTTCGGCAGTCAAGTTGAGCTACGCCGACTCAATGCTGGAGGCGCTTCGATTGTTCCCCGGGTTCCGTTCGCTGTGAGCGATCGCTCATTTCCGGGCCCGGTCCGGGGGCCCACCGACGGCGGTCGCCCCGGGGAATGCCTGGTGAAGCCGGTGGTCGGCGCCGGGCGGGGGCCATGGTCCACGATCGGGCGAGGGCCGTGGTCGGCGACGCCGGGCGACTCCGGTGCTCACGGTGCCGCCCGCGCCGCCCGCGCCGGGCCAGGGTGCGGGCGGAGATCCCCACGGCGAGGGCCATCGGTTGTCCCCACTCGGTCATGGGGGGGGCGATCAGGTCCGCGACCGGCATCGCGCCGAAGCCGGTCAGGAGCGGCAGGCACAACCGCGGGGACAGCGGTCCGGCGAGCGCGCCGACGTTCCTGGCGCCGCCGAAGCCGACGCCGCGGTCCAGGCGGTGCAGAGGGCTGGGGGCAGGTGGCCGACGAGGACCGCGAGGCCGACGGGCACCTCGGTGGCCGGCGTGGCGGCCGTGTGCCCGAGCAGGAAAACGCCGGGCCGTGCGCAGCCCGCCGGTCCGCGGCTCCAGCGCGGTGAGGACGACGGCACGTCCCGGGCGTTTCGTGCCGAGTCCGGCCCGCGCGGCCGTCTGCGCAGACCGTCGGACCGGGCCGCCCGTGACCCGCCGGGACACGTTCGGATGAATCCCCCGGCAGCCCCGGCGGGCCGCCGCACCGGAGGCGGCCGGCGACGGCGCCCCTCGTCGCGGGATCCCGTGGCGTCCGGCGCAGTTCGTCCCCCGCGGACACCACCCCGGACACGGAAAATTCGGATGCCCGTCCGGGCGGAAGTGCCAGGATGAGCGCCATGACCACCTCGTACGACACTCCTGTAGTCATCGACCGCAGCGAGGGCCCCTACGGCGAGGTCGTGCTGCGGCGACACGGTGCGCTGCTGCAGATCATCGCCAACGGGTGCTTCCTGATGGACACTTCCGACGGCCGCTCGGAGCGTCTGCTCGTCGACGCCGCGTACGACGCCCTGGACGGGCGCAGGGATCCGGACGTGCTCATCGGGGGTCTCGGCGTCGGGTTCTCGCTCGCACACGCCGCCGCCGATCCACGCTGGGGGCGTATCACCGTCGTCGAGCGCGAGCCCGCCGTCATCGGCTGGCACCGGGCAGGCCCACTGGGCGAGTTGTCCGCGGCGGCGCTCGCCGACCCGCGCACGGACATCGTCGAGGCCGATCTGCTCGCCTACGTCAATGAGACATCCGACACGTACGACGCGCTCTGCCTGGACATCGACAACGGACCCGACTGGACCGTCACCGAGAGCAACGAGGGGCTGTACGCGAACGCCGGACTGGCAAGCTGCGCAAGGGTGTTGAAGCCCGGCGGAGTGCTCGCTGTCTGGTCGGCCCAGCCCTCTCCGGAATTTGAAGGAACCTTGCGGAATGCCGGGTTCCAACGGGTGCGTACCGAAGAGATCCCGGTTGCCCGGGGCGTTCCGGACGTCGTGCATCTCGCGGTCAGGCCTGGATAGCCGCGGCACGGTGACTGCCCGTACTCTGCTTCCCTGACGCGGATCATTCAAGCGTCAAGCGCAGTCATGGGATCACCCCACGGATTCCGGAAAGCACACCTCAGGGGCGGGCGATGGAGCAGACACACACCTCCCAAAACGGCACGGCGGCGACTCCGGGCGCTCAGCGCCGGGTGCTGGTGGTCGAGGACGACCCGACGATCGTCGACGCCATCGCAGCCCGCCTGCGTGCCGAGGGATTCCTGGTGCAAACCGCGGGCGACGGCCCGGCCGCCGTCGACACCGCCGAGGCATGGCAGCCCGACCTGCTGATCCTCGACATCATGCTGCCCGGCTTCGACGGCCTGGAGGTCTGCCGCCGTGTGCAGGCCCAGCGCCCGGTTCCGGTGCTGATGCTCACCGCGCGCGACGACGAGACGGACATGCTGGTCGGGCTCGGCGTCGGCGCGGACGACTACATGACGAAGCCGTTCTCCATGCGTGAGCTGGCCGCCCGCGTGCACGTCCTGCTGCGGCGGGTCGAGCGCGCCGTGGTCGCGGCGTCGACGCCGCGCAGCGGCATCCTGCGGCTCGGCGAGCTGGAGATCGACCACGCCCAGCGGCGGGTTCGGGTCCGTTCCGAGGACGTGCACCTGACGCCCACCGAGTTCGACCTCCTGGTCTGCCTGGCGAACACCCCGCGCGCGGTACTCTCGCGCGAGCAGCTGCTCGCCGAGGTGTGGGACTGGGCGGACGCTTCCGGGACCCGCACCGTGGACAGCCACATCAAGGCCCTGCGCCGGAAGATCGGCGCCGAGCGGATCCGCACGGTCCACGGTGTCGGCTACGCGCTGGAGACCCCGACTCCCTGAGCCGGGTCGTCGGGACCTTCGAGGGGGCTGATGTGATGAGCGGGCTCGGGGAGCGCGGAGCCGGCCGGCGCGAGTTCGGCCGGCACGAGTTCGAGGAGCGCAGGAGCGTGAGCCCCTGGGGCGGCCTGCGGCCCTTCTCGATCAAGACGAAGCTCGGCACGCTCGTCGTCGTCTCCGTGTTCATCACGACCGGTCTGTCGATGATCGCGGTGCACACCAAGACCGAGCTGCGCTTCATCACGGTCTTCTCGATGATCGCCACGCTGCTGATCACGCAGTTCGTGGCGCATTCGCTCACCGCGCCGCTGGACGAGATGAACGCGGTCGCCCGGTACATCTCGCACGGCGACTACACGCGCCGGGTGAGCGACAACCGGCGCGACGAGCTCGGCGACCTGGCCGAGACGATCAATCTCATGGCCGACGAGCTGGAGGCCCAGGACCGCCAGCGCAAGGAGCTCGTGGCGAATGTCTCGCACGAGCTGCGCACCCCCATCGCGGGTCTGCGCGCCGTCCTGGAGAACGTCGTGGACGGCGTCTCCGCCGCGGACCCCGAGACCATGCGTACGGCCCTGAAGCAGACGGAGCGGCTGGGGCGGCTCGTGGAGACGCTGCTGGACCTGTCGCGGCTGGACAACGGCGTGGTGCCGCTGCACCAGCGGCGCTTCGAGGTCTGGCCGTATCTGTCGGGCGTGCTCAAGGAGGCCAACATGGTCTCCTCCGCGCGCGGGGGCATCGCCTCGGGCTCCGGCAGCCACACGCGCACCGACGTGCATCTGCACCTCGACGTGTCCCCGCCCGAGCTGACCGCGCACGCGGACCCGGAGCGGATCCACCAGGTGGTGGCGAATCTCATCGACAACGCGGTCAAGCACAGTCCGCCGCACGGCCGGGTGACGGTCAAGGCGCGACGAGGCGACTACCCGGAGTCGCTGGCCCTGGAGGTCCTGGACGAGGGCCCGGGCATCCCGAAGTCGGAGTGGCACCGCGTCTTCGAGCGGTTCAACCGGGGAGGGGTGCCCGCCCCGCACGGTCCGGGCAGCGACGGCGGCACGGGACTGGGCCTGGCGATCGCGCGCTGGGCGGTCGATCTGCACGGCGGCCGGATCGGTGTGGCCGAATCTCAGCGGGGCTGCCGGATTCAGGTCACCCTTCCGGGGCTCCCCTCTCTGCCAAGTTGACGTAAAGTTCGAACCGGAGCCACAAGATCCATCCGTGTCGGCGCTGGCGGACACGTGTGATCAGGCAGAGGGCCGCGTGAGGACTGCCGCGACCTCGAGCCGCCGTACCCATTCCGTACCGGAACCTCGCTTGTTTCCCGCCATTTCCATGCCCGAAACACGCTTTCCGGTGTGACTTACACGACGTTGGACGGGCCCGGCCTGACCTTCCCGGCCATGGGGGCGTAGCCTTTATTTCCGCTGTCCATCACCTTGTGAAGCGGAAGAGGGCGGTTGCCGCCGTGTCGCCACAGTCCCCCAGTAACTCGAGCTCCATGACCGACGACCAAGCCGGGAAGAACCCCGCTGCCGCGTTCGGTCCCAATGAGTGGCTCGTCGACGAGATCTATCAGCAGTACCTCCAGGACCCGAATTCGGTAGACCGTGCCTGGTGGGACTTCTTCGCCGACTACAAGCCGGGGGCGGCTGCCGCCTCGGCTCCGGCGGGTACTGCGGCCGCGGGGGCCGCAGGGACCACGATCACGCCGGCTCCGGCCGCTCCGGCGGCCCCTGCCGCGCCCGCGGCTCCGGCCAGGACCGCTCCGGCGGCTCCCGCGCCGGCTCCCGCGGCCCCGAAGCCCGCGGCCGCCGCCCCGGCTCCCGCGAAGGCCGCCCCGGCCGCCGCCAAGCCGAAGGCGGCCGAGGCCACCGCGCCCGCCGCAGGCCCCGAGCTCGTCACGCTGCGCGGCCCCGCCGCCGCGGTCGCGAAGAACATGAACGCCTCCCTGGAGCTGCCCACGGCCACGTCCGTGCGCGCGGTCCCGGTGAAGCTGCTCTTCGACAACCGCATCGTGATCAACAACCACCTGAAGCGTGCCCGGGGCGGGAAGATCTCCTTCACCCACCTCATCGGCTACGCGATGGTGCAGGCCATCAAGGCCATGCCGTCGATGAACTACTCCTTCGCGGAGAAGGACGGCAAGCCGACCCTGGTCAAGCCGGAGCACGTCAACTTCGGTCTCGCCATCGACCTGGTGAAGCCCAACGGCGACCGCCAGCTCGTCGTCGCCGGCATCAAGAAGGCCGAGACGCTGAACTTCTTCGAGTTCTGGCAGGCCTACGAGGACATCGTCCGCCGCGCCCGTGACGGCAAGCTGACGATGGACGACTTCACCGGTGTCACGGTCTCCCTGACCAACCCCGGCGGCCTCGGCACCGTCCACTCCGTGCCGCGTCTGATGCCCGGCCAGTCGGTCATCATGGGCGTCGGCTCCATGGACTACCCGGCTGAGTTCCAGGGCACCTCCCAGGACACCCTGAACAAGCTCGGCATCTCGAAGGTCATGACGCTCACGTCGACCTACGACCACCGGGTGATCCAGGGCGCCGCCTCCGGCGAGTTCCTGCGCATCGTCGCGAACCTGCTGCTCGGCGAGAACGGCTTCTTCGACGAGATCTTCGAGTCGCTGCGGATCCCCTACGAGCCGGTCCGCTGGCTCAAGGACATCGACGCCAGCCACGACGACGACGTCACCAAGGCCGCCCGCGTCTTCGAGCTGATCCACTCCTACCGGGTCCGCGGCCACGTCATGGCCGACACCGACCCGCTGGAGTACCGCCAGCGCAAGCACCCAGACCTGGACGTCACCGAGCACGGCCTCACCCTGTGGGACCTGGAGCGCGAGTTCGCCGTCGGCGGCTTCGCCGGCAAGTCCTTGATGAAGCTGCGCGACATCCTCGGCGTGCTGCGCGACTCGTACTGCCGCACCACCGGCATCGAGTTCATGCACATCCAGGACCCGAAGCAGCGCAAGTGGATCCAGGACCGCATCGAGCGCCCGCACACCAAGCCGGAGCGCGAGGAGCAGCTGCGCATCCTGCGCCGCCTGAACGCGGCGGAGGCCTTCGAGACCTTCCTGCAGACGAAGTACGTCGGCCAGAAGCGCTTCTCCCTGGAGGGCGGCGAGTCCGTCATCCCGCTCCTCGACGCCGTCATCGACAGCGCCGCGGAGTCCCGCCTGGACGAGGTCGTCATCGGTATGGCCCACCGCGGCCGCCTGAACGTCCTCGCGAACATCGTCGGCAAGTCGTACGCGCAGATCTTCCGCGAGTTCGAGGGCAACCTCGACCCGAAGTCGATGCACGGCTCGGGCGACGTGAAGTACCACCTGGGCGCCCGGGGCACCTTCACCGGCCTGGACGGCGAGCAGATCGCGGTCTCGCTGGCCGCGAACCCGTCCCACCTGGAGACGGTCGACCCGGTCATCGAGGGCATCACCCGCGCCAAGCAGGACATCATCAACAAGGGCGGCACGGACTTCACCGTCCTGCCGGTCGCCCTGCACGGTGACGCGGCCTTCGCCGGCCAGGGTGTGGTCGCCGAGACGCTCAACATGTCGCAGCTGCGCGGCTACCGCACGGGCGGCACGGTCCACATCGTCATCAACAACCAGGTCGGCTTCACCGCCGCCCCGGAGTCGTCGCGCTCGTCCATGTACGCCACCGACGTGGCCCGCATGATCGAGGCGCCGATCTTCCACGTGAACGGCGACGACCCCGAGGCCGTCGTCCGGGTCGCCCGTCTGGCCTTCGAGTTCCGCCAGGCGTTCAACAAGGACGTCGTCATCGACCTGATCTGCTACCGCCGCCGCGGACACAACGAGTCCGACAACCCGGCGTTCACGCAGCCGCTGATGTACGACCTGATCGACAAGAAGCGCTCGGTGCGCAAGCTCTACACCGAGTCCCTGATCGGTCGCGGCGACATCACCCTGGAAGAGGCCGAGCAGGCGCTGCAGGACTTCCAGGGCCAGCTGGAGAAGGTCTTCACCGAGGTCCGCGAGGCGATCTCGGCCCCGGCCGAGGCGCACGTGCCCGACCCGCAGGCCGAGTTCCCGGTGGCCGTGCAGACCGCGGTCTCCCAGGAGATCGTGAAGCGGATCGCCGAGTCCCAGGTCAACATCCCCGACCACGTCACGGTCCACCCGCGTCTGCTGCCGCAGCTCCAGCGCCGGGCCGCGATGATCGAGGACGACACGATCGACTGGGGCATGGGGGAGACCCTCGCCATCGGTTCGCTGCTCCTGGAGGGCACCCCGGTCCGCCTGTCGGGCCAGGACTCCCGCCGCGGCACCTTCGGCCAGCGTCACGCGGTGCTGATCGACCGGGTCACGGGCGAGGACTTCACCCCGCTCCAGTACCTCTCGGACGAGCAGGCCCGCCTGAACGTCTACGACTCGCTGCTCTCCGAGTACGCGGTCATGGGCTTCGAGTACGGCTACTCGCTGGCCCGCCCGGACGCGCTGGTGATGTGGGAGGCGCAGTTCGGCGACTTCGTCAACGGCGCGCAGACGGTCGTCGACGAGTACATCTCGGCCGCCGAGCAGAAGTGGGGCCAGACGTCCGGCGTCACGCTGCTGCTCCCGCACGGCTACGAGGGCCAGGGCCCGGACCACTCCTCGGCCCGCATCGAGCGCTTCCTCCAGCTGTGCGCCCAGAACAACATGACGGTCGCCCAGCCGACCCTGCCCTCGAACTACTTCCACCTCCTGCGGTGGCAGGTGCACAACCCGCACCACAAGCCGCTGGTGGTCTTCACCCCGAAGTCGATGCTGCGCCTCAAGGCCGCCGCGTCGAAGACGGAGGAGTTCACCACGGGCGCCTTCCGCCCCGTCATCGGCGACGACTCGGTCGACGCCGCGGCGGTCCGCAAGGTCGTCTTCTGCGCCGGCAAGCTGTACTACGACCTCGAGGCCGAGCGGAAGAAGCGCGGCGTCACGGACACGGCGATCATCCGCATCGAGCGCCTGTACCCGCTGCCGGGTGCCGAGCTCCAGGCGGAGGTCAACAAGTACCCGAACGCCGAGAAGTACCTGTGGGCCCAGGAGGAGCCGGCGAACCAGGGTGCCTGGCCGTTCATCGCGCTCAACCTGATCGACCACCTCGACCTGGCGGTCGGCGCGGACGTCCCGCACGGCGAGCGCCTGCGCCGGATCTCGCGTCCGCACTCCTCCTCCCCCGCCGTCGGTTCCGCGAAGCGGCACCAGGCGGAGCAGGAGCAGCTGGTCCGTGAGGTGTTCGAGGCCTAGTCCTCGGAGCACGACAGCCCGAAGGGCCCGGTGCCCGATCCCCGTCCGCGGGGTTCGGCACCGGGCCCTTCGGGCTTTTCACGTGCGGTCGCGGCCACCGGCCGTCGGGCCACCTGAGGAGCCGTCCCGGCACACATGCGGAAGCAGCCCACCCTCTTGACAAGAAACTTGACTGCAGATGACTGCGACTGTTGAAATTGATGCATCGGGAAGTCGGTCGAGGAGACAGGACAGCGATGGGGGACGACAGCACGGTCGGCATCATCCTGGCCGGCGGCCGGGGGGAGAGGGCGAAGCCCATCACCCTGCAGTCCGCCGACTACATCCGCAGCAAGGCACTCATCCCGTTCGCCGGCAGACCACTCATCGAGTGGATCGTCGAGTCCTGCCGTGACCAGGGCATCCGTTGCTTCTACGTGGTGGCGCAGGGAGCGGAGAACCGCAGTCAGATCAAGCTCGTCCTGGGCCACGGCGAGCGCTACGGCGTGGAGATCGACTACTCGCGGGCCCGCTTCGACCAGTACAACGTGGGCTCCGGAGCGGCCACGCTGCACAATCTGGAGCAATGGAACCTGACCGGCTCCGCGCTTGTCATGCCGGTTGACTCGCTGTTCGACTACTCGCTCGACGACCTGCGGGCCACTCACGAGGCGACCGACGCGGTGGTCACCGTGGCGGCCGTCCCCCGCACCCCGGAGGAGATCGCGGGGAAGTACGGCGTCATGCGGACCACCCGCGACGGCCTCGTCTCGGGGTTCCTGGAGAAGCCCCGACTGGGCCGTATCCACGAGGAGTTCGCCAGCATCGGCGTTCCGTGGGCGTCGTCCACCCTGCCCACCAACGCCGGGATGTATCTGATCGACTGCGCCCGGCTGCGGCTCGCCGCGCGCACCCCCGAGCTGATCCGGCTCGCCCAGCAGCGTCTGGACTGGGGGCACGACCTGCTGCCCTGGCTGGTGGGTCACGATCAGCCGGTGGCGGTCGACCCCATCGCGCGCCTGGGCGACCTGGGCAGCATCGGCGACTACCTCGGCACGCTCGGCGAGGCCCTCAACGGCCTCTACCCGTACGTGAACCGCGCGCTCGGCGACCCGCTCAGCGAGAAGCCGCGCTACTGGATCCACGAGACGAGCCTGCGCACCAAGGACAGCGTGAGCGGCACGACCCTCGCCCAGAAGATCGCCGAGGGCAGCGTCGTCCTCGGCCCCGGGGTGCGCATCGGCCGGCATGCCGAGATCGGCACCGGCGTCCACCTCCAGTACACGGACATCGGCGACGGTGTCGACGTCGCCGAGGGCGTACGGCTGGACCGGACCGTCATCGGGGACGGAGCCGTCATCGGCCCGCACGCGCACATCAGCGACTCGTACGTCGGCCCGATGGTCCAGGTGCAGTCGGACCGCCGTGCTCCGGTCCGGCTGGAACAGCACACCGCGGTCGGGGACGGCGCGCACCTGTGGCCGGGCACCCGGCTGTCCGGGGTCAGTGTCTATCCGCGGCTGCGCGTCCCCGCCCTGTCGGGGGTTCCCGCCGGCACCCAGCTCACCAGCTCGGACGACGTGCTGCAGTGGATATGAAGCCTGCTCAGGAGAGTTCCGTGAAGAGTCCCATCGGCGGCACCGGCACCGTGGGCCGGCTCGTCACACGCGAGCTGACGGCGCGGGTGGGACCATCCGCGTCATCGGTCGCGGCACCCTGCGTGCCCACCGTCATCTGCCGCCCCTGGCCCAGTGCTTCGTGTCCGACCTGCGGCGGCCCGAGACCCTGCGCACCCCGCTGACCGTCCGAGGGTCCTGACCGGCCCGGTTCACCCCGGGCGTCACGCCGAACAGCGCGACCGACCATCCGCACACCAGTGAGGCAAATGACCAGGGGTGACTCGACATCCCTGTCATGAGACCGGGGAGAGATCATGACCGAGGCGCCGGACATCACAGCAGGACGTCCGCAGCCGCTGGGCAGCACCGTGGACGCGGACGGCGTCAACTTCTCCGTCTTCTCGGAGCACGCGACACGTGTCGACCTGCTGCTCTTCGACCGCTGCGACGACCCCGAGCCCTCCCGCACCGTCCAGCTCCACGCGGAGGAGCACCGCAGCTTCCACTTCTGGCACTGCCATGTCGGCGGCATCGGCGCGGGGCAGGTCTACGCGTACCGCATGGACGGCCCCCATGACACGAGCAAGTCGGGCGCGCGGTTCGACCACCGCAAGGTGCTGCTGGACCCGTACGCCCGTGCCAACATCAACAGCCGCTGGGACCGCACCGCCGCCATCGGCCTGGAGGACAACGTCGCGCACTCCATGCGCAGTCTGGTCGTCGATCTCGACGACTACGACTGGGAGGGGGACCGGCCATTGCGGCTCCCGATGGCGGAGACCGTCCTTTACGAGATGCACGTGCGCGGTCTGACCGCGTCGCCGACCTCGCGCGCGGCGAGCCCCGGCACCTTCTCCGCGGTCGTCGAGAAGATCCCGTACCTGCAGGAACTGGGCATCACCGCGGTCGAGTTGCTGCCCGTCTTCGACTTCGACGAGACACAGGTGCTGCGCGTCGGCCCGGACGGCGAACGGCTGCCCAACTACTGGGGCTACGACCCCTACGGCTTCTTCGCGCCGCACACCGGCTACTGCACCTCACCCCATCTGAACACGCACATCAGCGAGTTCAGGGACATGGTGAAGGCCTTCCACCGGGCGGGCATCGAGGTGATCCTCGACGTCGTCTTCAACCACACCAGCGAGGGCAACGAGTTCGGCCCGACCATCAGCTTCCGTGGTCAGGCCAACGAGGCGTACTACCACCTGTGGCCGCAGGACCGCAGCCACTACATGGACTTCACTGGCTGCGGCAACGCCGTCAACGCCAACCATCCCTTCGTCTCCAAGTTCATCGTCGAGTCCCTGGAGTACTGGGTCACCGAGCATCACGTCGACGGATTCCGATTCGACCTGGCCTCGGAACTGTCCCGCGGCGACAAGGGCTACGAGATGGCCGTGCCGCCCGTGCTGTGGGCGATCGAGCTGTCGAAGGTGCTCGCCGAGACGAAGATCATCGCGGAGCCCTGGGACGGCGGCGGGCTCTATCAAGTAGGCCGGTTCCCGGGGAAGCGCTGGTCCCAGTGGAACGGACCGTTCCGCGACGACGTGCGCCGGTTCGTCCGCGGCGACGCCGGACTCGTCGGAGAGGTCGCCAAACGGCTCGGCGGCTCGGAGGACCTCTTCGGCCCGCAGAACGAACTGCCCACCAACAGCATCAACTTCATCACCTGCCACGACGGCTTCACCCTCAACGACCTGGTGTCGTACGACCACAAACACAACTACGCCAACGGAGAGGCCGAGGCCGACGGCGCGAACGAGAACTTCAGCTGGAACTGCGGGGTCGAGGGCCCCAGCGAGGAGCACGAGGTCGAGCGGCTGCGGGTACGGCAGATCAAGAACCTGCTGTCCGTTCTGATGCTGAGCCGCGGTGTGCCGATGCTGCTGGCCGGCGACGAGTTCCGCAACAGCCAGGGCGGCAACAACAACGCCTACTGCCAGGACAACGCGACGTCCTGGCTGGACTGGGACCAGGCCGAGAAGGAGCAGGAGACCAAGGACTTCACCCGCCGGATCATCGAGCTGCGCCGGCGCTACCGCACCTTCCGCGAGGCCCGGTTCTTCAACGGACACCTCAACGCGCGGCGGCTGCCCGACGTCACCTGGCACGGCACGCGGCTGGAGCAGCCCGGCTGGGAGGACACCAACGCCCGGGTGCTGGCGTGCACGCTCGGCGGGTTCGAGGGCGATCCCGACCTGCATCTGATCCTCAACATGTACCACCTGGGGCTGGACTTCGAGCTGCCCCACATACGCGGCCACCGGTGGCACCGCGTCCTCGACACGGCCTGCCGCGGACCGCACGACATCCTCGCCGAGGGCCGGGAGGAGGCGGTCGACGGCCACTTGCTGCACGCGCACGGCCGCAGTGTGGTCCTCCTCGTGTCCCTGCCGGACGACGCGGACGGCTCCCGGTGACGACCTGAGAGGTACCCCGGCGGCGGTTCCTCAGCCGCCGGGGGCGCCTTTCACCCAGCCGACCTCGGCGAAGTCGATGTCGCCGAGTCCCGGGACGCCGAAGTTGGCGAGGTCCTTGCGCACGGCCATCACCTGGGGGCGCTGGTAGAGCTCGACGTCGTGGCCGAGCCGCCATATCTCGGCGTCGGCCTGGTTGTAGAGCTCGGTGGCTCGGGTCCGGTCGAGGGTGCCGGCGGCCTGCTTGAGCAGGTGGTCCAGCTTGGCGTCGGAGACCCGCCCGTAGTTCAGGTAGGCCTGGTCGCCCTTGGGCTGCTGGTAGATCGACACGGTTGAGCTGGGGTGGACGAGCCCGGTGAAGCGGAAGATCACCATGTCGAAGTTGCCGGTGAACAGGTACTTCGGGCCGTAGTCGTTGGCCGGCACCTTGGTGATGTCCACCCTGATGCCCGCTTGGGCGAGCATCTGCTGGACCAGCTGGGCGAGGTCGAGACCGAGGCGGTTGGTCGCGTTGCTCAGCACGAACCGCAGCCGCAGTTCCTTGCCGTCCTTGACCCGTGGCCGGCCCGCGCCCCGGTTCTTCCAGCCCGCCCGGTCCAGGATGCGCCCGGCCTCCGCCAGGTCGTACTTGCCCCACGGTGCGGAGTGGTCGACGTAGCCGGGCTGGTTGGTCATGAAGATGTGGTTTCCGAGCAGCGGGACGCCGACGGGCAGCCCCTCGGCGGCGACGTCCGCGAGGGCCTGCCGGTTCACGGCCCGCTGGACAGCGTGCCGGACGTCGATGTCGGACAGCGGACCGCCGGCGCCGTTGAGGGACACATGGACCTCGTCCCAGGCCGAACCGATCCTGATGTCGCTGTTCTTGGCGCCCTTGAGCTTCCCGTAGTCCTCCGTGGTCGCCGCGTTGACCGCGTCGATCTCTCCGTTGAGGTAGGCCTGCTGGGCGGCGGCGGGCAGCAGCGTACGAAAGATGACCTTGTCGAGCCGCGGCGGCGTGCCCCACCAGTGCGGATCGGGCACCGCGGTGACGGTCTGCTCCGTGCGGTCGATCGACGCGATCCTGAAGGGGCCCGCGGTGACCGGGATCCTGTTGACCCAGCCCTTGTTGAACTGCTCCGGGGTGCCGATGGCGGAGGCCGGGAAGAGCGGCGTGAACAGCCGCTGCCAGTCGGCGTACGGGGTGCGGAAGACCACCTTCACCTCGTGCGGTCCGGCACCCTGCCGCACCTCCTTGATCCGGTCGTACCCGGACGGATCGGCGATGTTGTACCGCTCGTCGCCGGTGCCGAGGGCCCGCCACTGGGCCTCGAAGTCCGTCGCGGACAGGGGCCTTCCGTCGGACCAGCGGGCCTTGGGGTTCAGCCGGTAGGTCACGGTCTGCGGCGAGGTGGAGGTGACGGTCGCGGAAGCGAGGTAGTCCGGGTTGGCGTGCGGGACGCCCTTCGCGTCGAGGTGGAAGAGGACGGGTTCCACCAGGCTGTCGATCTGCGCGACCTGGTCGACCGCGCCGTCGGTCTGGTTGTAGTTGTACTGCGTCGCCCACTGTGGGATCGCCAGTGTGAAGGTGCCGCCCTTGCGCAGCTCACTCGCGGGACGGGCGTTGATGTCCTGTGTGCCGAACTCGACCGGCTTGGACGGGGTACCTCCGTCGGGACGGGCACCTCCGGAGGAGGTGCATCCCGCCAGCAGAACCGTCATCGCCAGACCTAACCCGAGCCACACCCGACGTAAACGCCCCACACCAGCTCCTTCACTGACATTGAGGTGAACTGGGCGAACTGATCTACGATTCACGCGCGGAGACCATAGCATTGCCGAGTGTCACACCGGTGAAGCCCATGACCCCCACTGACCATGAGGAGTCGCATGGTCGGCCGCCTGTCCCAGCGTCTCATCCACAGTGCCATCCTGCTCGTGGTCTCGACCCTTCTCTCGTATCTCGTCAGCTCCGCCGCACTCGATCCGCGGGCGTACTTCGCGGACCGTCAGCCACCGCCGCCCGCAGCCTCCGTCGACCGCGAGCTCGCCTCCTTGCAGCTCGACGAACGAGAGCCAGTACTGCACCGGTTCGCGCACTGGTCCTGGCACGCGCTCCACGGCGACCTCGGGCGCACCATCGACGGAGCCTCGGTCAACGACGAGTTCTGCCGCCGGGTGGGCGTCTCGGTGCGGCTGCTGCTCATCGGCACGCTCGTCGGCACCGGGCTCGGCGTCCTCGCGGGGGTGTGGGCCGCGGTGCGCAGAGGCCGGCTGCCGGACCGGACGCTGACGGTCTTCTCCTTCCTCGTGCTCTCGGTGCCCACCTTCGTACTGGCGCTGCTGCTCAAGGACGGAGCGCTCCAGCTGAACCAGGCCGTGGGCCACACGGTCATCCGCTACACGGGCGAGAGCACCCCGGGCCGCTCCGGCGGCCTGCTCTCCCATCTCCGCGACAGAGCGGGCCACTTGGTGCTGCCGGCGGCCACGGTCGCACTCGGCTCGATCGCGTCCTACAGCCGCTACCAGCGCGGCGCCACCCTGGACGTGCTGGGCTCCGACCACCTGCGCACGGCCCAGGCCAAGGGACTCACCCCCGGCCGGGCCCTGCTGCGGCACGGGCTGCGGACCTCGCTCATCCCGATGACCACCTTCTTCTCCTTCGGGTTCCTGACCCTGTTCACCGGTTCGGTCTTCGCCGAGCAGATCTTCGGCTGGCCCGGCATGGGCAGCTGGTTCATGGACGCGGCGCAGAAGGGCGACGTCAACTCGGTCGTCGCGGTCAATCTGTTCGCCTCCGTGACGGTCCTGCTCGCGGGCCTGGTCGCCGACGTCCTGCTCGTCGTGCTCGACCCGAGGGTGCGGCGCGGGTGACGCCGGGACTGCGCGGCCTGGCCCGCTCGCCGCGTGCCGTCGTCGGCGCGGTGCTGATCGCCGCCCTCTTCCTGCTCGCCTTCGTGGGTCCCCACCTCACCTCCTGGAGCCACACCGACGTGGACTACACCGCGCTGCGGTCGGCGCCGAGCACCCGACACTGGTTCGGCACCAGCCGGATCGGCCAGGACGTCTTCGCCCAGACGGTCCGCGGTCTGCAGAAGTCCCTGCTCATCGGGTTGTTCGTGGCGCTGTTCAGTACGGGGCTGGCCGCGGCCGTCGGCACCTGCGCGGGGTACTTCGGCGGCTGGACGGACCGCCTCCTGATGTTCGTGGTCGACCTGCTCCTGGTGATCCCCGGCTTCCTGGTCCTGGTCGTCGTGGCTCCGTCGCTGCGTGACGCGGGCTGGATGGCCTTCGTGGGGCTGCTCGCCGCGCTGGGCTGGATGCTCACGGCGCGGGCCGTGCGCGCCATGACGCTCTCCCTGAAGGAACGCCCCTACGTCGTCGCCGCCCGGCACATGGGCGTCCGGCCCTTCCTGATCATCCGGCGCCACGTCGTGCCGCACATGGCGTCCTTCCTGATCACCCACGCGACCATCGCGGTGGCGGGCGCGGTGATCAGCGAGACGGGCCTTTCCTACTTCGGCTTCGGGGTGCAGCCGCCGGACGTCTCCCTGGGCACGCTGATCGCCGACAGCACGGACGTGGCCCTCACCTATCCGTGGATGTTCTTCTTCCCGACCGGTCTGCTGCTCTGCTTCGTCCTCGCCGTGAACCTCGTGGGCGAGGCGCTGCGTGACGCGCTCGACCCGGTGGCGGTCCGCGCGGAGGTTCGCGCATGACGGGGGGCGCGATACTCGAAGTCCGTGACCTGCACGTCTCGTTACCGGCCGGGCGCCGGTCCGCACCCGTTCCGGTGGTCCGCGGTGTGAGCCTCACCCTGCGCGCCGGCGAGGTCCTGGGCCTCGTCGGGGAGTCGGGGGCGGGCAAGTCCATGACCGCGCTCTCGCTGCTCGGGCTGACCCCGCCCGGTGCCGTCGTCCGCGGCTCGGTCCGGCTGCTCGGCACCGAACTCGTCGGGCTCCCAGTGCGGGAGCTGGCGCAGCAGCGGGGGCGCCGGATCGCCATGGTGTTCCAGGACCCGCTGACCGCTTTCACCCCGGTGCGGCGCATCGGGGACCAGATCGGTGAGGCCCTCCGCATCCACCAACGGCCCCGGCCGACCCGGGAGTCGGCACTGCGCCGCGCCGTCGGGCTGCTGGAGAGCGTGGGCGTGCCCGAGCCGGACCGGGCCGCGCGCGCGTACCCGCACGAGCTGTCCGGCGGCCTGCGCCAGCGGGCCTTGATCGCGATGGCCGTAGCGAACCGCCCCGACGTCATCGTCGCGGACGAACCCACCAGCGCCCTCGACGTCACCGTGCAGGCACAGGTGCTCGACGCCCTCGCGGTGGCCCGCAAGGCGACCGGCGCCGCGCTGCTCCTGGTCAGCCACGACCTGGGAGTGATCGCGGGCGCGGCCGACCGGGTGGCGGTCATGTACGCCGGACGCATCGTGGAATCGGCGCCGGTGGACGACCTGTTCTCCCGCCCCCGGATGCCCTACACCGTGGGCCTGATCGGCTCGGTCCCCCGGCTGGACGACGTGGGGACGCTCACCCCGGTCCCGGGCACACCTCCCGCGCCCGGCGCCGCACCGCCTGGCTGCTCCTTCGCGCCGAGGTGCCCGATCGCGGACGCGCACTGCGAGCAGGCCGAGCCCCCGCTGGCCCGCGTGTCCGGGGCGACCGCCGCGACGGTGCCGGGGGCCGGGGACAGACATCTGGCCGCCTGCTTCCACACCGGCACGACCGCCCGGCACACCGCGCAGGAGCTGTTCCCCCCATCGGTGCCGGGCGAACGGTCCGGCGGGCCGGTCGCCGGGTCCAAGCCGGGGGCAGGCGCGGCCAAGGCGGCGGTCACCGGAGCGAAGGCGACGGCCCCCGGACTGAGGCCGGGGGCGGCCCAGGTGCTGCGGATCACCGGGCTCACCAAGAGCTACCCGCTCCCCCGCCGTTCCGGCCCCCGGCTGCGCCGCCGCCCCGCGGAGGCCCTGTACGCCGTGGAGCGGGCGGACCTGGACGTCCGGCGTGGGGAGACCGTCGCCCTGGTGGGCGAGTCGGGCGCCGGCAAGTCCACCACACTGTCCGAGGTCATCGCGTTCGCGGCACCCGAGGCGGGCCGCATCGAGATACTCGGCCACGACACGGCCCACCTGCGCCGGGCGGACGTACGGGGGCTGCGCGGACGCGTCCAGCTGCTCCTTCAGGACCCCATGGCCGCCCTCGACCCGCGGATGACGGTGGGCGCCATCATCGCCGAACCGCTGCTCGCCCAGCGGACCGACAAGGCGCGGGCCGCCGCCCGCACACCGGAGCTGCTCCGGCAGGTCGGCCTCGACCCCTCCGCCGCCGGACGCTACCCCCACGAGTTCTCCGGCGGCCAGCGGCAGCGCATCGCCTTCGCCCGCGCCCTGGCCGTCGAGCCGGAACTGCTGCTCCTGGACGAGCCGGTGTCCGCGCTCGACGTCTCCGTGCAGGCCGGGATCCTGGAGCTGCTGCGCCGGCTCAAGCGGGATCTCGGCCCCGCCTGCCTCTTCGTCACGCACGACCTGGCGGTGGTCCGGCAGATCGCGGACCGGCTGGTGGTGATGTACGGAGGCCGGACCATCGAGTCCGGGAACGTCACCGATGTGTTCGCCCGGCCCCGGCACCCGTACACCAAGGCCCTGTTGTCCGCGGTCCCGCTGCCCGACCCACGTGCCGAGCGGGCCCGTGAACGGATCATCCTGCCCGGTGACCCGCCGAGAGCCGGAGGAGGCACCGCCGGCTGCCTGTTCCGTGCGCGCTGCCCGGTCTACCAGGCGGCGGCGCCCGAAGCGCGTGCCCTGTGCGAGCGGGCGACGCCCCAGCCGGCCGGCCGGAGCGCCGACGACCCGCACGTGGCGGCCTGCCATTTCCCCTACCCGGACGGCAAAGCGCCCCTTCGACACCGGCCGGCGTCGAAGGGGCAGCTCTGAAGCATCGAGCGGGGCGCCTGGCCGGCGCCCTGGTTCACCGTGCGGAGAGGACGTCCTGATAGACCTCCATCGTCCGCTCGGCCGCGCGGTCCCACGAGAACTCCTCGACCGCCCGCACGCGGCCCGCTGCCCCGAGGACTGCGGCCCGTGCGGGATCGTCGAGCAGTTCACCGACCGCCGCGGCCAGTCCGGCCGCGAACTTCTCCGGATCCCGTGGCGCGCCCGAGGCATCGGAATGTGCCTCGAACCCGACCAGCGTTCCGGTCGTCCCGTCGTCGACGACCTCAGGGATCCCGCCGACCGCGGACGCCACCACGGGCGTACCGCACGCCATCGCCTCCAGGTTCACGATGCCCATCGGCTCGTACAGCGAAGGGCACACGAACACGGTGGCGTGGGTCAGCAGTTGTCGTACCGACGTCGTGTCCAGCATCCCGTCGATGCGGATCACTCCGTCCCGTTCCCTGCGCAGTTCCTCTACGAGCGCCGCCACCTCGGCGGCGATCTCGGGTGTGTCCGGCCGGCCGCAGCACAGCACGAGCTGGGCGTCCGGCGGCAGGTCGAACGCCGCGCGCAGCAGGTGCGGCAGTCCCTTCTGCCGGGTGACCCTGCCCACGAACAGCACGATCGGCCTGTCCTGTGCGATGCCGAAGCGACGGAGCGCCTCGGTGCCGTGATCGGCTCTGTACTCCTTCGTGTCGATGCCGTTGTGGATCACCCGGACCCGCGCCGGCGACACCTCCGGGTAGACCCGGAGGATGTCCTCCCGCATCGCGGCGGAGACCGCGACGACCTGGTCGGCCGACTCGACGGCGGTGCGCTCCATCCAGCACGAGAGCGCGTACCCGCCTCCCAACTGCTCGGCCTTCCAGGGGCGGAGTGGTTCCAGGCTGTGCATCGTCACGACGTGCGGTACCCCGTGCAGCAGTCCCGCGAGATGGCCGGCCATGTTGGCGTACCACGTGTGGCTGTGCACGACTCCCGTACCGGCACAGTCACCCGCCATCGCCAGGTCGACCCCGAGGAACTTCAGCGCCCCGTCGGCGTAGGCGAGTTCCTCGGGCGGTCGATACGCCTCCACGTCCGGAGCCGTCCTGGGGCTTCCCAGGCAGCGCACCCTCACGTCGGTGAGCCTGCGCAGACTCCTGGCGAGTTCGGCGACATGGACGCCCGCTCCACCGTAGATTTCGGGTGGGTATTCGCGGGTGAGTATGTCCACGCGAGGCTTTACACCGCTGTCAGCAGCAGTCACAGCAGAGGGGCTTCACCGTCGCACTCGGTGCCCCGATAATCGCTCCATTTGCAGACCCCTCGGAAGCCGCGGCGAATGCACTGGAGGAAACACCGATCGCACAGATCAAAGAAGCGACGACCAGAAAGAAGCGCCTTCTCATTGCTTCACCTTTCAATCCACGACGAATTGACTCCATGAGTCAAGTTCATCTTACTCAGTCAGTCAAGTTATGGTTTGGTAAAAGATGACCTTTGATTGAAATCGGAATACATGCATCCACTTCGAATGACCACTCCCGCTTTTTCTGGGCGTCACCCGGGGGTCAATTGACGCGTGCCACCACGCACACTGAGTTGACTTTTTGACAACCTTCGGTCAAACTGGTAACTTGGGTTTGTAATCTGGACTGTGAAAGCTCCGGAAGGAGTCCAGGTGGACTACACCGAGGCGCACGCACCCACAGGCCTTGGCGATCGCATAAGGACGCTCCGCACGAGGCATGGGCTGAAGCAGCAGGATCTGGCTTCCCAGGACGTGTCGATCAGCTACATCTCCTTGATCGAGGCGGGGAAGCGAACCCCGTCGGACGCGGTGCTGGCCACGATCGCCGCCAGACTCGGAAGCTCCGTCGAGTATCTCCGCACCGGACGGGACGGGCACGAGCTCGGCGAGACCCAGCTCAAGCTGGCGTTCGGCGAGATGGCGCTGCGCAACGGCGCCAACGGCGAGGCCCTGCAGACCTTCAGCGAAGTCCTGGCCCGCCGCTCGGCCCTGGACGCCGCGACGACACGCCGCGCCCTGGTCGGCCAGGCCACCGCGCTCGAGAAGCTGGACCGCCTGGAAGCCGCCATCCCGATCCTCGAGGACGTGTTCAACGACCCCACCCTCGCCGCCGGCTCGGACGACTGGTGCAGGATCGCCGTCGCTCTGTCCCGTTGCTACCGCAACGCCGGCGACATCACCGTCAGCATCGAGATCGGCGAGCGGGCCCTGGCGGAACTGGACTCGCTCGGGCTCGACGTGACGATGGATCACATCCAGCTCGGCTCGACGCTCATGGGGTCGTACCGCATGCGGGGCGACCTGACCCGGGCGCACCTCCTCGGTGAACGGCTCATCCCGGCCTCCGAGGCGGAGGGCTCCTACGCGGCACGCGGCGCCGTCTACTGGAACGCCGGACTCGTCGCCAACTCCAGGGGCAAGCTGAACGAGGCACTCGCCCTGGTCGAACGGGCTCTGGCCATGATGGCCGAGGGCGACAACCAGCGCCACGTCGCCATGCTCAAGCTGAACTTCAGCTACCTGCTGATGCAGAGCAGCATGCCCGACCCCGACCGGGCGAAGGAACTGCTCGAATCCGCCCAGCAGTCCCTGGCCGAGGTCGGCAACGCGGACGAGCTCGCCCACTGCGAGATCTCCCTCGCCGACGCGGAGAAGGCGCTCGGGCACTGGGACGAGGCAGTGGCCCACGCGGAACGCGCGCTGGGGCTGCTCGGCGCCGAGCCCCGGATCCAGTCCGTGACCGCTCGGGTGACCCTGGCCGAGATCTACTTCCTGAGGCAGGACCCCGACCGGGCACTGCAGTACCTGAAGGCGGCGACCCGGCACCTGCGGCACTTCCCGCCGTCCCGGGACACCACCCTCAACTGGCGCTACATCGGCGACCTGTGGCAGCGCCACGGCGGGGACGTCAAGGAGGCCCTCCAGGCCTACGACATGGCGCTCTCGGCGGCCGGCGTGGCCCGCACCCCCCACGTCCAGGCATCGCTCGCCGACGACCGGGGATAGCGACATCCCGCGCCGGGTGCGGAACGTCCCCGCTCGTCACTCCTCATCGCCTTCCGAAGAGGCGGGAGACAGCCAGAACACCCCGAGCGGCGGCAGCGTCAGCGCCGCGCTCCGCGCCTGCCCGTGCCAGGGCAGCGGCTCCGCCCTGATCACCCCGCCGTTGCGTACGCCTGTTCCGCCGTACGCGACGGCGTCGGTGTTGAGGGCCTCCCGCCACGGGCCGGCCTCCGGCAGCCCGACGCGGTACCCGGTGCGCACCACCGGGGAGAAGTTGCAGACGGCCACCAGCGGGCGCCCCTCCGCGTCGCGGCGGACGAACGACAGGACGTTGGCCTCCGCGTGGGACCCGTCGATCCAGGCGAAACCGTCCGGTGAGGTGTCCAGCTCCCACAGGGCGGGGGTCGCCGTGTAGACCCGGTTCAGGTCGCGGACCAGGGACTGTACGCCCCGGTGGTCGTCGTGGGCGGGCCAGTCCTCGTCCAGCAGCCACCACTGCGGGCCCGCGTCGTGGTCGAACTCGGCGCCCTGCCCGAACTCCTGTCCCATAAACAGGAGTTGCTTTCCGGGGTGGGCCCACATGAATGCCAGACAGGCTCGCAGATTCGCCCGCTGCTGCCACCAGTCCCCCGGCATCTTGGCCACCATGGCGCGTTTGCCGTGCACGACTTCGTCGTGGGAGAGCGGCAGCAGATACCGCTCGCTATAGGCATAGACCATTGCGAAGGTCATGTCGTCGTGGTGATGGACCCGGTGCACGGGGTCACGTTCCAGATAGCCGAGCGTGTCGTGCATCCAGCCGAGGTTCCATTTCAGATCGAAGCCGAGTCCGCCGAATCCGTCGGGTCCCACGTCGAAGGTGGGCCGGGTCACCCCCCGCCAGGCGGTGGACTCCTCGGCGATCGTGAGGGCGCCCGGCACCCGGCGGCGGACGGTGTCGGTCAGCTCCTGGAGGAAGGCGACCGCGGCGAGGTTCTCCCTGCCCCCGCGCTCGTTGGGGACCCAGCCGCCCTCCGGGCGCGAGTAGTCGAGGTAGAGCATGGAGGCGACCGCGTCCACCCGCAGCGCGTCGATGTGGAACTCGGAACACCAGTAGACCGCGTTCGCGACGAGGAAATTACGGACCTCGCGGCGGCCGTAGTCGAATTCGAGGGTGCCCCAGTCCGGATGGTTCGCGCGCCGCGGGTCGGAGGGTTCGTAGAGATGATCTCCGTCGAAACGGGAGAGGGCGAAGTCGTCCCGGGGGAAATGCGCGGGGACCCAGTCGGCGACGACCCCGATTCCGGCTGTGTGAAGCGCATTCACCAGGTGCCGAAAATCGTCGGGGCCGCCCATCCTTGCGGTGGGTGCGTAGAAACCGGAGACCTGATATCCCCAGGAGCCGCCGAAAGGATGCTCCATCACGGGCATGAACTCGACATGGGTGAATCCCATGTCGGCGAGATAGGCGGGGAGTTCCTCGGCGAGCTGCCGATAGGTGCGCCCGGGGCGCCAGGACGGCAGGTGCACCTCGTACACGGACATCGGGGTGAGCCGGCAGTCCTGCCCGCCGCGGCTCGCCATCCAGTCCGTGTCCGTCCACTCGTACGTGGAGGTGTGGACGACGGACGCCGTGGCGGGCGGGCACTCGGCGGCGCGGGCCAGCGGATCGGCCTTCTGGATCAGCCGTCCGTCGCGGGTGCGGATCTCGTACTTGTACCGGGTGCCGGCGCCCACGGCGGGCACGAACAGCTCCCAGACCCCGCTGGACCCGAGCGAGCGCATGGGGTGGGCCACGCCGTCCCAGCCGTTGAAGTCACCGACGACGCGCACACCTTGGGCGTTCGGAGCCCAGACGGCGAAGGCGGTGCCCGTGACGCCGTCGAGGGTCAGCACCCGTGCGCCGAGGACACGCCACAGCTCCTCGTGACGGCCCTCGGAGATGAGGTGCAGGTCGAGCTCGCCGAGCGTGGGCAGGAACCGGTAGCCGTCGTCGTGCGTCTCCGCGCCTTCCCCGTACGTCACCAGCAGGCGGTAGCGCGGGATCTCGTCGGCCGGCAGCCTGCCGGTGAACAGCCCGGCCGACTGATGGACCAGGTCGATCCGGGCGCCGCGGTCGGTGAGCACGGCGACGGCGCCGGCGAGCGGACGGAGCGCGCGCACGACGACGCCGGAGCCGTCCTCGGCCCGGTGGGCGCCGAGGACGGCGTGCGGGGCATGGTGCGCCCCGGCGAGCAGCCGGTCGAGCTCGGCGTCGGCCATCCGTGCCCCGGTGAGCCCGGGTCCGGCGGTGAGGGCGTCGGCGTCCCGTGTCTGCAGCAACGGTGGGGGTCCTCTCGTTGTCGGTGGTTACCGGTACCGGCCGGGCCGTGGTGCCGGGGCGGTGCCGGGCCGACCGTCGGATCGGCGTGACTTCCGTGCGGGGTGGGCTCCTCCAGGGCGGCCCGCGTCGGGCGGCGCGGCACTCAGCCGCGCACTCCGGCCAGACGGTGGACGGCGGTGAGCGGGATGCCGAGCCAGTCCGGGCGGTGCCGCGCCTCGTACACCGCCTCGTACACCGCCTTGTCGGCCTCGAACGCGCGCAGCGGCACCGGGTGGCAGCGCGGGTCGGCGCCCCCGGCACCGGCGTACCCGGCGATGAACGCACGGCGGTTGCGGATCGCCCAGGCCTCCGCGCGGCGGGCGTGCCGCAGACGGATCCCCGGCGTCCGGTCGGCGGACCGTTTCCGCACGGCGGCGAGGCCGGTCCGCGCGGCGTAGTCGAAGGAACGCAGCATCCCTGCGACGTCCCGCAGGACGGGCTGGGGCTCGGCGCGCTCGGCGGCGGAGCGGTCCGGCTCGCCCTCGAAGTCGATCAGGCGCCAGCCGTCCGCCGTGGGCAGCACCTGCCCCAGGTGCAGATCGCCGTGGACGCGCTGGGCGAAGACGGGGCAGCCGCGTCCCGCGTGGCGTGCGTAGTCGTCGTAGAGCGCGCCGATCCGGCCGCGGTAGCGGTCGAGGGCGGGCACCTCGTCGGCGGCCAGCCTCAGCCGCAGCTTCATCAGCCGGGCCTCCTCGGCCACCTCCTCCGGCGTGACCCTGGTCCGCGGGAAGGCGTCGGCGAGCACGGCGTGGACCTCGGCGACGGCCTCGCCGAGGGCGCGGGCGTGCGCCGTGAAGCCGCCGGTGGCGGGGGCCGCGCTGTCCCGCCCCTCCAGACAGTCGCCGACCTGGTGCAGGGCGGTCTGCCATCCGTCCGCCTCGACGGGCAGGAACTCCTCGAACATGCCGAGGACCAGGCCTTCGCCGCCGGGGGCGTCGGTGTACAGCGTGCCGTGCAGAGCGGGGGTACGGGCGCAGTGCCGCTCGGTGAGGGCCCGCAGGGCCTCCACCTCCAGGTGCGGCCCTGGCTCGGGACGCCGGTAGATCTTGAACAGCAGCCGGTCGCCGTACACCACGGCGCTGTTGCTCTGGTCGGCGGACAGCAGACGGGGCACCAGGCCGACGGGCAGGGGGTGCGCGAAGGTGCGCTCCAGGCGGGGGCCGTCGCGTCGGCCGCGGACGGCGAGGGAGCGCAGCAGCACCCCCATCAGCGCGGCGTCCTCCGTCGCCTCGTACAGCGTCCAGCCCTGCCAGCGGCCCTCGGGCACGGTGGCGATGGCCGCGCCCGCGAGGCGTGGCGGCAGCGCGGGGCACAGGCCGAGGAAGAGCTGGTAGAGCTGTTCGGCGCCGTCCGGCCGCGGGACGCCGAGCACGGCGTGCACGAGGACGGGCGCCTCGTCGTGGACGACGGAGACCACGACGGGCCTCACGGAGTCCAGGGCCCCGCCGCCGGCGCCGAACCAGCGGCGGGTGCGCAGCCACGGCGTCAGCGCGGGCAACAGGGGTTGGAGCACGGGCTCCGCGACGGCGACGGTCATGACGCCTCCCCCGAACCGGCGGGGACCAGCAGGTGCGCGGGCGTCAGCCCGGGTTCCAGGCGTACGTACGTGTCGCGGCCCCAGCTGTGGATCGCGCCGGTCAGTTCGTCGCGCACCTTCAGCGAGCCGTCCTCGGGCAGGCCGAGCGCGGCGAGATCCACGTCGACGGTGGTCTCGCACATGCGGTGCGGATCGAGGTTGACGACGACGATCACGGTGTCGGTGTCGCCGTCGGGCCGCACCACCTGCTTGGAGTAGGCGATCACCTGGTCGTGGCCGGTGTGGTGGAAGCGCAGGTTGCGCAGTTCCTGGAGGGCGGGGTGGGCGCGGCGCAGCTGGTTGAGGCGGGTGATGAGCGGGGTGATGGTGCGTCCCCCGGCCTCGGCCGCGGCCCAGTCGCGCGGGCGCAGTTCGTACTTCTCGGAATGCCGGTAGTCCTCGGTGCCGCCCTTCAGCACGTCGTTCTCGCACAGCTCGAACCCGGCGTAGACGCCCCAGGTGGGCGCGAGGGTCGCGGCGAGCACCGCACGGGCCTCGAACGCGGGCCGGCCGCCGTCCTGGAGGTAGGCGTGCAGGATGTCCGGGGTGTTGACGAACAGGTTGGGGCGCAGGAAGTCGCAGCTCTCGCGGGCGAGTTCGGTGGCGTAGGCGGTGAGCTCCCGCTTGTCGTTCTTCCACGTGAAGTAGGTGTACGACTGCTGGAATCCGGCCTGGGCGAGGGCGTGCACCATGGCCCGGCGGGTGAACGCCTCGGACAGGAACACCACGTCGGGGTCGGTCAGCGCGATGTCGCCGATGACCCGTTCCCAGAAGGCGACCGGCTTCGTGTGCGGGTTGTCGACGCGGAAGATGCGCACGCCCTGGTCCATCCAGTGACGCAGCAGCCGCAGGGACTCCTCGACCAGCCCCTCGAAGTCCGTGTCGAAGGAGAGGGGGTGGATGTCCTCGTACTTCTTCGGGGGGTTCTCGGCCGGGGCGAGGGTGCCGTCCGCCCGCTGGGTGAACCACTCGGGGTGCGCGGTCAGCCACGGGTGGTCGGGCGAGCACTGCAGCGCGAAGTCGAGGGCGATCTCCAGGCCCAGTTCCCCCGCCCGGGCGACGAACCGGCGGAAGTCGTCGAGGGTTCCGAGGTCCGGGTGCACGGCGTCGTGCCCGCCCCGGGCCGAGCCGATGGCCCAGGGCGACCCCACGTCGTCGGGCCCGGCGGTGAGCGCGTTGTCCGGCCCCTTGCGGTGCGTGTGCCCGATGGGGTGGATGGGCGGCAGGTACACCACGTCGAAGCCCATGGCGGCGATCGCGGGCAGCCGCCGGGCCGCCGTCTCGAAGGTGCCGCTCACCGGGGGCGCGCCGGGCCAAAGCACGGCGCCCTCCGAGCGCGGGAACATCTCGTACCAGGAGCCGACCAGGGCGCGCCGCCGCTCCACGAGCAGGGGCAACGGCCGGGAGACAGTGATGAGTTCTCGCAGTGGGTGGCTCTCCAGCGCGGCGACCACCTCACGGCCGGTGGTCGCTTCGAGCCGGCGGGGGGAGGGGCTCGCTTCGTCGCGGAGCGCTCCGGCCACTGCCGTCACCGCCTCCCGGCGGTCCTTGTCCGGGATGCCGAGGGCGGCCCGCTCGTGCAGCAGGGCCCCCTCCGCGAGCATCAGCTCGACGTCGACCCCGGCGGGGATCTTCAGATGTGCGTCGCGGCGCCATGTGGTGAGCGGGTCGGCCCAGGCCTCGACGGTGTACGTCCACAGCCCGGTGCGGCCCGCCCCGACGACGACCGTGGCCTCCCAGCGGTCCGAGTCGGCGTCCACGAGGGTCATCGGGGTCCAGGGGCCCCGGCGGCCGGCCGGGTCGTAGAGGACCACATTGGCGCCGACCGCGCCGGCGCCCTCCCGGAAGACGGTGGCGCTGATGGTGAGGGTCTCGCCGCGCACCGCCTTGGCGGGGACCTGCCCGCCGCGCACCTGGGGGCGGATGTCCCTGATCGGGATGCGTTCCCGTGTCGTCGGGTGGGCGTGCGAGGGCACGATGGCGGTCATGTCCCGCTCCTCACCGGTGTCCGGCGCCCCGGGACGCCCGGCCTCTCCTTGCTCGCGAGAAGGTCGATGATGGTGCGGGCGAACACGTGACAGTGCTGGCCGGTGCGCGCGGTGACCAGGTCGTCGTGGACGACGACGTCCTCGTCGACGTACTCGCCGCCCATGTTGCGCAGGTCGCCGAGGAGGTTGTTGTGGACGACGGCGCGCCGCCCGCGCACCAGGGAGGGCAGCGGCGCGGTGAGCCACATGCCGTGGCAGATGATGCCCTTGACGATGGCCGGGTCCTGGAAGGCGCGGCGCAGGAACGCGGACGCGGGCGGCAGTTTGTCCGGGTCCTCGGTGTAGCGGAGCCGGTCGGAGACCATCCCCGAGGGGACGATCACGGCGGAGAACTCCTTGAGGGCGAACTCGTCGATGTCCTCGAAGGACTCGGACACCTCGAAGGGCATCCGGTGCTCGTGTCCCTGGAAGGTCATCGAGTCCTGGCCCCACAGCCGGGACAGGAAGTGGACCTCGGCGCCCTCCTCCGGGAAGCGGAACTGGTAGTAGAGGATCTCGGGCTCGTAGAAGTCGCTCTCCATCAGGACGGCGATCTTGTGGCCGGAAAGCCGCACGGCTAGTCCCTCCCCCTGCCGGTGACCAGGTCGATCAGGAACGGCCCGTCGGTGCCCAGCGCCTCGGCGACGGCCGCCTCGACCTGGTCGGGCTTCTCGACGCGCACGGCGGGCACGCCGAGCGAGCGGGCGAGTCCGACGAAGTCGATCGCGGGCTGCGAGAGGTCGAAGATCTCCGGCTGCTCGTGCGCGTCGACGGACTGCGTCCTCCAGTACTCCTCGATGTTGAGTTCGAGGAGCTTGTAGCTGCTGTTGTTGCAGATCACGAACTTGGCGCCGATGCCGTGGCGGGCCGCCGTCCACAGCGCCTGGATGGTGTACATGGACCCGCCGTCGCCGGTGAAGCCCACGACGGTACGGTCCGGGTGCGCGAGCCGGGCGCCGAGCGCGCCGGGGATGCCCACGCCCAGGGAGCCGCCGCGGGTCTGGAACCAGTGGCCGGGGCGGTTGGGCGGAAGGTGCCGCGAGATGTCGGGCGAGGCGGTCAGCGCCTCGTCGAACACCATGGTGTCCTCGGGGAGCCTGCGGGCGAGTTCACGCAGGAACGCCGTGGTCGGCAGGGCGGTGGGGGCCAGTTCGCCGTCGTCGGGGCGGCGGGCGTCCGCGATCTGCCGCTCCCGCTCGACGGTCCTGCGGCGCAGCCACTCCCCGGCGCGTGCGCGGCCCGCGGCGTCCATGCGGGTGCCGAGCGCACGGGTGAGTCCCGCGAGGGCCCGCCGTGGGTCGGCCACCAGGCCGAGGTCGACGGGGAAGTTCTTCGCGATCGCGTCCGTGTCCAGGTCGATGTGGACGACCGGGGCGCCCTCGGCGAAGACCCCGTCGAGCAGCGGGTAGACCTCGGGCAGCGTGTACGTGCCGACGACGAGCACGGCGTCGGCGGCGGCGGTGACGCGCCTGCTGGACTCGCCGAACATGTGTCCCAACTGGCCCGCGTAGGCGGGATGTTCCGCCGGGAGGTTGACCTCGGCCCAGTCCGCGCCCCACACGTCGGCGCCCCATGTCTCCGCGAGGTCGCCGAGTTCCTTCTCGGCCCCTGCGAAGTGGACGCCGTCGCCGGCGATGACGATCGGCCGCTCCGCACCGGCGAGCAGCCCCGCGGCCCGGCCGAGCGTCTCCGCGTCGGGAACGCTGTCCGTGACCGGGTACGACGTCGGCACGGCCGCCTCGGAGGTGTCGCGATCCATCACGTCGGCGGGCAGCACGACGAGGACGGGCCCGTACGGGGGTGTGGCGGCCACCTTGAAGGCGCGGCGCAGGACGCGCAGCGTGGACTCGGGGTCGACGACCCGGGTGGCCCACTTGGTGACCGGCCGCGCCATGCCGACCAGGTCGGCGGCCATCTGCGCCTCCATCGCCTCGTAGCGCAGGCCCGCCTCTCCGACGAGCACCACCAGCGGGGCGTGTCCGCGCATCGCCTGGTAGAGCATGCCGATGCCGTTGCCGAGGCCGACGCCGCTGTGCAGCTGGCAGACGGTGGGCGTGCGGGTGGCCCGTGCGTAGCCGTCCGCCATGCCGACGGCGGTGGCCTCCTGCAGCGCGAGGACGTATTCGAGCTCTGGGAAGTTGCGCAACTCGTCGAGGAAACCCTGCTCGACCGTGCCGGGGTTTCCGAACATGTACCGGACCCCGTCGGCCCGCAGCTGTTCGAGGATCGCGACCCGCGCGGGCCTGCTGACCATGATGCGTCCACCTCTCGATCTACTGTGCCTTCCGGGGATCCCCCGGACCCCCGGCCGTGCCCGCTCCGTCAGCCGGCGGCCCTGAAACCCCACTGGCGCAGGCCGTTCTCCAGCACCTCGACGACCTTCTCGCCGGTCAGGTACGAGTCGGGCGTCGAACGACCGGTGATGAACGGGTAGTCGACGATGACGGAGGTCGTCCTGCCGAAGTTGCCGTGGAAGGCGCCGTCGGGGCCGGTCGCGTCGCGCAGGATGTACTCCAGCGGGTACGGCGGCGGGCCGATCACGAAGTCGGTGCCCATGAAGCCGGTGCCGTCCTTGTAGTCGTACTCGATGCAGTGCCCGGTGACGTGCTTGCCGCGGATGATGGAGCGGCGGTCCTCCTGGTCGCGGGCGAAGGCCAGCGCGGCCACTCCGTAGCACTCGGCGGCGATCGGCAGGTCGAGCGCGTGGAAGGCGAGGATCAGGTCGTGGACCCGCCAGTTGTTGGCGAGGTCGACGATCGGGCCGCTGCCGCCGACGACGAGCAGCGCGTCGTAACGGCCCGCGATCTGCTCGCGGATCTGCTCCAGGCGGGTGTTGTACGCCTCCCAGTCCCGCAGGAAGTAGGGCTTGCTGCGGTAGGGGCGGTCGGGCAGCCAGGACGACAGGTCGAGCGGGTCGTCGAGGCGGGAGGAGCTGTCGATGGCCCGGACCTTCGCCGCCATCTCGGGCGTCGTGACCGAGCGGCCGAGGGGCGGGTCGATGTAGTCGGGGTCCATGCTCGGCGGCAGCGCCACGGGGCGCTTCCCGGTCGGCGTGGCGAAGCTGACGTGGTACCCGGCCTTGTCGAAGGTCTCCAGAGGGCCGATCAACTCTTCGCCCCAGTACCCGTATTCGGACAGGACGACGAGGATGCGCTTGCTCATGGGGATGTCCTCTCGTTCGGTTCGGTCCGCGAACCGTCGAACTCATGTCTACGTTCCGCGGGTTCGGGACGACCACGAGTGGCTGATGTGATGGGTTCATATCGGCAAGTGGCCGGAAACACTTCCGCACATCGGGCATTCCTCAGGCGCCTGCCGGGCGTTGGCACGGTCCCGGAAGCCGGCGGATCGGTACCCGGAAGCGTGTCGGCCGGTTCCTTCGCAGGTCGGGGTGCGTTCCGGTACGGGCCGGAGCGGCTTTCCGTGCGGGTCGGGACCGGGTCCCGGCGGTGTGTGCCGTGCGGTCTCCGGGCGGCCCCCGAGCCGAGATCAGCCTGTCTCCGCCCCGACTTGGCGATGTACCCCCGCTGTCGCGCGGGAGCCCGGTCGCGCCGGTCCCCGGGGCCAAGGATGAGAACCGGCTGTGCGCCGACGGACGAGGAACGTCCGTGCGCCGACCGAACCGTGCGCCGACCGAAAGGATCCCCAGCCATGCCCGACACCCCGAGCACGGACCTGAGCCCCCGCGAGGTCCTGGAGGCCTACCACCGAGCGATCGTCGCGGCGGACGCGGACGCCGTCGCCGAGCTGTACGCGGTCGACGCCGTCCACGAGTTCCCGTTCCTGTTCCCCGGAGTCACCGACTACCACGGCCGCGAAGAGGTCCGGGCCGGCTATCGGGCCGCCTGGGAGCAGAGCCCGGCACGGACGGAGAAGGTCGTCGAGGTCGCCGTCCACGAGGGCAAGGACCGCGAACTCGTCATCGCGGAGCGCTTCTTCGAGGGGACGATCTCGCCGACGGGCGAGTCCTTCCTCGTCCCCAGCATCCTGGTCCTGCGGGTCCGGGACGGCCGGATCGTCCACGCCCGCGACTACATGGACGGCCTCGGCACCGCCAAGGCCATGGGCGCCCTGGAGTACGTGGTGAGCGCACTGGGCGCGAACGCCTGAGGGCCCACACCACCGCAGGACCCCCACCGCACCGGGCGGCACCGGAATCACGCCGCCCGGTGCACACGTGTGCGCGCCCTCCGGGGGCTCCGCCCCCAGACCCCCGGATCGGCCCGAACGGCCTCGTCCTCAAGCACCGGACGGGCTGAAACAGCCCCTCCGGCGCTTGAGGAGCGGGGTCCGGGGCCGGAGGCCCCGGGTACGGGACGGGCAGGGGCGTAGGGGGCGAAGAACGGCCGTACCCAAGTGGGCCGGCACATGCGAAGGCCCCCGCCGTCGGGGGGAGGAGATGACGGCGGGGGCAGGGGGCGGCCACGTTCGGTGTGACGTGGGCCCGCGACTCGCTAGGAGGCGGCCCCCGAGGCGTGCTGCTCGTCGACCGCGGTCTCGATGACCCGCGCGGCGGGCGCACTCTGCGCGGCAGGCCGCGTACGTGTCGCCAGCCAGCCGATCAGCGCACCCACGATGATCATCGCTGCTGCCACGAGGAAGCCGAGCCGGAACCCGGCGGTGAGCGCGGAGTCGTCCACGGGTCCGTCCGCGATCCGGTCGCTCCGCCAGTTCGCCACGGAGGCGAGGATGGCGAGCCCCAGGGCGCCACCGATCTGCTGGGACATGTTGATCATGCCGCCGGCGATGCCGGAGCGCTCCGGGTCGACACCCGACACGGAGGACACCACGAGCGCCGTGAAGGCGAACCCGCTGCCGACCGCGAGCAGGAGCCCGGGGCCGAGGATGCTCCGGAGGAAGGAGCCGTCCGTCGACAGCTGGGCGAACCACAGGAAGGACACGGCGGTCAGGCCGAGCCCGATGACGAGGATGGTGAAGATGTGCAGCTTGCCCATGAGCCGGCCGACGACCACCTGGGAGGTGATCACCTGGCCCACCGCGATCGGCAGGAAGCACAGCCCGGCCGCGATCGGACCGTAGTCCAGGACTCGTTGGACGTAGATGGTGACGAAGAAGGTCATGGCCACGGCGCCGGCCGAGAACATCAGCATGATGACGTTCGCGGCGCTGAGCCCACGCACCCGGAAGATGCTGAAGTCGACCACGGGCTCGGGCACGTTGAGCTCGGTGACCAAGAAGACGGCGAGCAGGACCGCCGCGGCGGCCAGCGCCACGCCCGCGCGCGCGTCCCAGCCGTGCTCACCGATCCGCACGAACCCGTAGATCAGCGCGGACAGACCGGCCGTCACACTGATCGCGCCGAGCAGGTCGAAGTGGCGTGCGTTGCCGCTGCGTTCGGCCTCGGTGAGCAGACGTACGCCGACCAGCGCGCCGCCCAGCGTCAGGGGCACGTTGATCCAGAAGACCCACTCCCAGCCGAAGGCGTCGGTCAGCACACCGCCGAGCACCACGCCGGCCGCGCCACCGGCGGCGGCGACGGCGCCCCACAGGGCCATCGCCCGGTTGCGCTCACGCTCCTCCGGGAAGGTCACGACGACCAGGGAGAGGGCCGCGGGCGACATCAGCGCACCGCCCAGACCCTGTGCCGCACGCGCCGCCACCAGCTGTCCGCTCGTGTCGGCGAAGCCGCAGGCGAAGGAGGCGAGGCCGAACAGGGTCAGGCCGAGCAGGAAGACCCGCTTGCGGCCGAACAGGTCGGCCGCACGCCCGCCCAGGAGCAGGAAGCCGCCGAATGTCAGCATGTAGGCGTCGACAACCCACTGCAGACCGTCCTGGGTGAACCCCAGCGGGGCTTGCATCGACGGCAGTGCGATGTTGACGACGCTGATGTCCAGGATTACCACGAACTGCGCTATGGCCAGCAGGGTGAAGACACCCCAGCGCCGGTCGATTACCGATTTCACGGCTGTCATACGCTCCTCGAATTCTGAACTCTGCCCCGTGGGGACCGAGCCGCCTTCCGTCACACCCCTTCGGGCAGCAACGGCTCCACGTTCGGGTCCCAGACGACCGAGATGTTGAAGTGCAGGTGCCGGATCTTCAGGAACATCCGGGAATAGAGAGCCACGAACATCTCGGGACCCCGGGCCGTCGTGATGTCACCCAGGTCGAAAATGGTGTCCTCGCCCCAGCCGAACTGGCCGAGCAGGGAGGCGACTTCGTCCTTGGCGGCCTTGTCGTTGCCGCTCACGAAGACGTTGTGGTGTCCGGACAGCACCTTCGGATTCACCATGATGTCGCAGTTCATGGTGTTGAGCGTCTTCACCACCCGCGCCGTCGGGAAACGGCGCTGGATGCGCTCGCCGAGGCTGTCGTCGTTGAGAATGCCGAGCGAGGGCGGCTCCACCTCGCTGGTGATGACCAGCGGGTTCGCCACATCCATGACGGTCTTGCCGGCGAGGTTCTCCTCGCCTGCCGCCTCCAGCACGTCGAGCGAGATGATGCCCCGGGTGGCGTTCACGACGACGGAGCCGAAGGCGGCGGCGTCGGCGAACGTACCGCCACTGGCCGACTCGCCGTTCTCCTCGACCCAATTCAGCAGATTCTCGTTGTCCGAGGTCCGCGACCCCAGACGCACTTCATGTCCGACTTCCACAAGGCGAGAAGCTATGGCCTTTCCGACCATTCCGGTGCCCAATACGCCGATGCGCATGCGATGCATCCTTCCGGTTGTCCGGCATACGAAGGCGATATCGCCCGCTCTTATTGCTAGCACCGGAAATGCGGGCCCGCCCGCGGCCGTGGCCGCCGTGCGGGAACTGTGTCAAGTCGCCGCCGGTGCTTCGTGATGACGCCCTCCACGGGCCGCGGGGCACCGCCGGCGCTGGTGCGCCGCGCGGGGACCGTCGGGCGCCGCGACCTGACGCAGTGCGGTCGCCTCGCGCGGTGCTACGCGTGTCACGGCAGCTCAGGCGTCTAGCATGCGGCCGAGTTCTACACGGGAGGACAGACATGCTCTATCAACTGCTGGGGCAGACGGGGCTACGGGTGTCTGAACTGTTCCTCGGCGCCATGACGTTCCACGGACGGGACCGCGACGGTAATGCGCACAAGGGATACGAACGTATCGTCGAAGCCTATGCGCAGGCCGGCGGAAATGTCATCGACACCGCGGTGAACTATGGCGAAGGGGAAAGCGAGGAAATTCTCGGGGAATTACTGAAGAAGGACCGGGACCGATTCGTTCTGTCCACCAAGTACACGCTCTACCGCGACGCCTCGGACCCCAACGCCTCCGGTAATCACCGGAAGAACCTGAGGCTGTCCCTCGAAACCAGCCTCCGCCGGCTGCGGACGGACTACATCGACCTCTACTGGGTGCACATCTGGGACCCGAACACACCGATCGAGGAGACGATGCGCGCCCTCGACGACGTGGTGCGCTCGGGGAAGGTCCTCTACCTCGGCATCTCCGACACCCCCGCCTGGGTGGTGGCGCGGGCCAACACACTGGCGGAGCAGCACAGCTGGACCCCGTTCTCGGCGGTCCAGGTGCCGTACAACCTGCTCAACCGGGATGTCGAGCGCGAGGTGCTGCCGATGGCGGAGGCGACCGGGCTGTCCGTCGCGGGCTGGGGTCCACTGGCCAGCGGCGCCCTCTCCGGCAAGTACACCCGGCCCGACCGCAGGCCGACCGGTCCGACCCGCATGTCGGCGCAGGACATGAGTCCGCGCGACCGTGCCGTCGCGGAGGCCGTGGCCGAGGTCGCGGACGAACTGGACGCCACGCCCTCCCAGGTGGCGATCGCCTGGACGCGGGCGCGGTACAGGTCGGTGCACCCGATCGTGGGCGTCCGTACGCTCGACCAGCTCACCGACAACCTGGGCGCCGCCGGCCTGTCGCTCTCCGCGGAGCAGCTGACCAGGCTGGAGGCGCCGACCGAGTTCAGTCGCGGGTTCCCGCTCGACTTCATCGAGCAGACGGCCCAGTGGGTCTACGGGTCGGTGGGGCACCGGGTCGTCCCGCGCGCTCGCTGAACACCCGGGACCGCACACGGAGCCGGCGCACGACGCGACGGTGGGCCGGGAGGTGTCCGCCTCCCGGCCCACCGTCGTCCGGCGCCGCCCGCGTCGCGGGCCGCGGCCGGGCAGCTCAGGCGAAGAACTCGTTGTATTCGGTGGTGCCGCTGCCGAAGATCGCGCCGCGACCCTCGACGATCTTGCCGTCGCGCCAGCGCATGACGTGCACCACGTCGATGTCGAGCTTGCGGGACGTGTCACCGGCGCGCGTGGCGGTGTTGTGCGTCAGGTCGACGCTGGTGTCGCCGAGCACGAGGGTGGCCGAACGCTCCATGACGAAGGAGTTGTCGGCGAGCGCGCCCACCTCGCCCATGAAGGAGAGGAAGTTGTCGAGGCCCTGCTTGAGGCCCGAGACCGGCGCCTCACCGGGAACCAGCCACGTCATGTCGGCATCCCAGTACTTGTCGATCTCGGCACGGTCGCCGCTCGCCAGCGCCGCGTAGGCGGCGACCACGCGCGCCTCGTCGAGACGGTGGGCGATCTGCTCGTTGGAGATGGCCTTGCCGCCGGCCACCATCTCCGCGTCCGCGACGACACCGCCGATGGACCAGGAGCCGGGCTTCACTTCCCGGATGAGGGAGAAGATGTTCGGCTTGGTGATCTCGCCGAAGACGTCGACGACCACGTTCGCGAGCCGGGTGATGACATCCGACTTCTGGTCGTCGTCGGCGAATCCCTCGACCAGGGTGAGCTCGATGATGGGCATGTGTGTCTCCTGTCTGGGTTCCGACCTAAGGGTGCGGGCCTGCTACTTGGCCCACCTGTCCGGAATGGGGGCCAAGTCGTAAGCGGCCCAGAAGAAGTTGTCGGCCGCGTACTGGTCGCTCATGTAGACCTGGACCTCCGCGATGCGCCCGTCGCGAATGCGGTAGTGCGTGCAGTTCAGCGCGTCCAGCTCGGCACCCCGGGATTCGCCGTATCCGCGGTGCACCTCGACCACGGTGTCGTCGCCCCAGGCGTCGATCTGAACGATGTCGACCTTGATTCCCGAATTGACGAGACCGCCGAAGAAGGCGATGACCTCGTCCGGTCCGTTCTTGACCCCACCGACCGGATTGCGTCCGGGCAGCGTCCATACGAGGTCCGCCGCGAAGACTTCTTCCTTCAGGAGGCTCAGGTCTCCGGTGTTGAAGAGCTCATACATCCGCTCGACCAGCGCCACATTCCGCTTGGCCGGCTCATCTTCGTGCGGCACAGCTTCTCCCTTCGGCACTGCGGTTTTCTCCCGTTCAGCAGTGAACTTCCGAAGGCGTCCGGTCCGCGACAACTTGAAAGTGCTTGCCCCACACTTCTGGGAGTCGACCTGGTATTCGACGACGCGCACCACAAAGGCCCGCACCCCTTTCACCAGGGGTACGGGCCTTCGGCACGCGTGCGGTGACGCTCAGGTCGACTGGGGTTCGAAGTCCCAGTAGGGCCGGGTGCGGGAGCGCGCCGAGATGGTGTGGACGTGCTGGTCGCCGAGGGTGGCGGCCAGGTCGGCGAGGGCTTCCTGCTCGATCTTCTCGGCCTGCTGACGCTCCCTGAGTGCCCGCAGGTCGGCGGCGAGGGCGATGCGCGCGGACAGCGTCAGGGGGTGGGTGCGGCCGAGGGTCTCGCCGGCCTGGGTGACCGCGGCCTGGCTGAGCGCGGCGGCCCCCTCGGGGTCGCCCACGAGGTTGCGCAGGGCGGCGGCGTTGATGGCGCACCCCAGCGTCCAGGGGTGGGCCTCCCCCACCGCGGCGGCCATGTCGGCCAGCGATTGTTCGATGAGGACGTGGGCGTGGTCCCGCTCGCCGACACTGCGCAGCACCAGGGCGTGGTTGGCGCGCACCCCGGCGATGTAGGGGTGGCCCTCGGCGAGCATCACCTCGTAGCGGGCGACGACGGACTCGCCGAGCTCCCGGGCCTGGTCGATGTCGCCGTGCTCGCGGGCGAAGCAGCTGGTGGTGGTCGCGAAACGCAGTGTCTGCGGGTCGGTCTCGCCCAGGACGCGCTCGCAGCGCTCCAGGACGCGGCTGAGCATGGGTCCGGCGGTGGCGCGGTCGCCGCTGCGGTAGTGGCACAGGGCGAGGTTGTGCTCGGCGTCCAGGGTCTGCGGTCGGTCGGCGCCCATGACGATGCGGTTCTCCCGCATGTTCTTGGTCTGGATCGACGCGGCCTCGGCGTAGCGGCCGAGCAGGCGCAGGTCGGTGGCGTACGAGTTCTCCGAGTTGAGCGTCCAGGGGTGGCGGGCGCGCAGCAGCAGTCTGCGTGCCTCCAGCGTCCGCCGGTCGGTGTCGAGGGCCTCCTGGTACCGGCCGAGCAGGCGCAGCGAGACCGCGAGGTTGTTCTGGGCGCCGAGGGTGCGGGAGTCCTGTTCGCCGAGGAGGTCCCGGTAGGTCACCAGGAGCCGCTGGGAGAGCGTCAGGGCCTCGTCGTACCGGGCGAGGCCGCGCAGGTCGGCGGCGAGGCCGCTGACGGCGCGGGAGTGGTCGAGGTCCTGCTCGCCGCGCTGTTCCCGCAGATGGTCGACGGCGGCACGCTCGATGGCCTCGGTGCGCTGGTAGTCGCCGACCGCGCGGAGCAGGTTCGCGTAGTGGTGGGTCAGCTCCCAGATCCTCGGGTGGTTCTCGCCGAGCAGTCCGCGCCAGGCCTTCAGGGCACGTTCGCCGAGCTTGATGCCCGCGCGGTACTCGCCCGAGATGTACATGTAGCGCAGGCAGTTGAAGACCAGCGACTGCACCGCCGGGTCCTTGCTCTGCAGGACGTCCGCGTACTTCAGGTGCGGGACGATCTCCGCGTAGCCGGGCCACAGCCGGGTGTCGGTGGGCCGACGGGGGTCGGCGGCGGCCAGGGCCCGCCGCACCACCTCGATGAACTCGGCGCGGTCCTCGTCGGGCATGTCCTTGTGGACGATCTGGTGGACCATGCGGTGCAGGTAGAGGGACTCGCCGGAGGAGGAGGTCTCGTCGCCGGCGGACTCGTGGGACTCCAGGCGGACGACGGAGTACTGGCGGAGCTGGTTGATCGCCTTGTTCCACAGGAGCGGGTCGTTGAGGAGGCCGGCGATCTGTTCGGGGAGCTCGTCGTGCGGCATCTCCTTCAGCAGGCGCACGGGGATGAATCCGGGGGCGAAGAAGGTGCACAGGCGCAGCAGGTCCACTGACTCCGGGACGGTGTCGCGGAGCTTGTTCAGCAGTATCGACCAGGCGGTCTGGAAGGCGACCGGGAAGTCGGTCGAGATCTTGACGACGTCCTGGTCGATGCCGCCTTCGAGGAGGCCGATGTACTCCTCGACGGAGAGGGCCGAGTCGTTCAGCCAGCCGGCGGTCTGGTCGAGCAGGAGGGGCAGGTCCTCCAGCGCCTCGGCGAGCTGGTCGGCCTCGGCCTCGGAGAGCCGCGGGGCGCGTCGGCGGATGAAGGCGACCGACTCGTCGCGGTCGTAGACCGGGACCTCCAGCAGTCGGCTGTTGTGCTCGCTCCACTCGGGGTTGCGCGAGGTGATCAGGACGTGTCCGGGACCGTTGGGCACCAGATCCCAGATCTGGTCCGGTTCGTCCGCGCCGTCCAGGATGAGCAGCCAGCGCGCGTACGGGTCGCCGCGGCGCAGCGAGTCCCTCACGGCGCGCAGCCGCTCGCCGTACTCGGCGCCGGTGTTCAGCCCCAACTGCGGTGCCAGTTCGGCCAGTCGGCGCCGGTAGGTGACGCGTTTCTCGGCGTTGACCCACCACACGACGTCGTACTCGGAGCCGAATCGGTAGACGTACTCGGCCGCCAGCTGTGTCTTGCCCACACCTGACATGCCGTGCAGGGTGACCACGCCCGCGCCCGGCTCGGCGCCCTGGAGCAGGTGGTAGGCGTCGTTCAGGAGCGGCTCACGGCCGGTGAAGCGGGTGTTGCGGCGCGGTACTCCGCCCCACACCTCGGGCATGGCCGCGGGAAAACGGGGGCCCTGGCGGGCGCCGTCGGCGGGGACCGGGAGCGGGTCGGCGGGCAGGTCGAGACGGTCCAGGACGCGCCGCTCGGCCTCGTCGGCACCCATGTTGTTCAGCTCGACCGCGCCGAGGACGGCGGCGGCGGCCGGCAGGGTGCTGTTGGTGACGGAGACGGCTGCGAACCGGGCCGGGTCGGGGGCGACGACCTCGCGCAGGGCGGTGTTCCACTCCTCGTGGGTGCGCGGGCCGAGCTGGAAGTACCACTCGCTGACGATGACGAGGATGCGGCCCTGGGCCAGCGTCAGGTCGCGGAGCAGGTCAACGAGCGCGACCTCGGCCGGGGAGTCCCAGCGCTGGTACACGACGCGATGGCCGCGCCGCTCCAGGCGGTCCCCGATCCAGGCCGCCCAGGCCCGGTTGAACCCGGCGAAGCTGATCGTGACGGTCTGCTTCGCGGCCCCCCTCTCGGTTGGCCCGACCGGCGTACGAGCTCCAGACATGCAGCGGCCTCCCCGCGTGATTTTAGAACCTGAGCCCGGCAACAACCAGTGGCCTGCCACCAGTAGCTGCTGCCGTGGTTCGTTTCCTCAAACGCGACGATCTTCGCGCAAGGATCTTGAAACGGCTGGCATCCGGGATTATTCGGCGGGTGCATGGCGCTGCGTCCACAGGGCGCGCGCCGCCCGGACGTACGCCGCCGCCCGTGCGGCCTGGCCCCGCGGTGCCGGGCGCTCGGCCAGTCGTTCGTACACCCGGACCATCTGGTTCACGAACCTGCGTCCCGGCTCGGTGAGATCGCCCGACCCGACGAGCGTCGGCAGGGCGGCTCCGACCTGCTCCTGGTAGCGCGCGTGCTGGGCCCAGGCGGCGTCCCGGTCGGCCGGCCGGTCGGTGGCGAGGGCGCGGCGCTGGAAGAAGTCGGCCAGCGCGAGGTGGGAGTAGGTGCCCTGCAACAGGCCGTCGTACGGCCGCGGGTCGGGTCGCCACGGCGCGAAGTAACGTGCGTGCTCTCCTGCGTGATGAAGCGTCATCATGTCCGTGAGTGCGGCGAGTTTGGTGTGCTGGATCTCGTGGACGAATGTGGCGGCCAGCGCGGTGGGTCCGGCCGGGGTGCTGCTGAGCACGGCGCCGAAGGTCTCGCGCCGGGTGACGCTGCAACTGCCGCCGGGGCGTCCGCCGGGCAGCGAGCCGGGCGGCGCGGACAGCGGGACCAGGCAGCGCAGCAGGGACACGGCCTCCGCGAGCCGCTGCGCGCCGCCGAGTCCGAGTTCGGGCGCGGTACCCGACCAGGCGTGCAGCCAGTGCTTGCGTTCCTCGTCGTCGAGCGTCACCGGGCCGCTGAGCGTGTGGGGGCGGGGCCCGCCGCGTGCGGTGCGGTAGGGGTCGAGGTCGTCCAGGGGCACGGGCGCCGAGCCCGGGAGCAGACCGGGCAGCGCGTGCGCCGGGGTCCAGGCGGCGGCGTCGGACCACGCTCCGACGCCGGTCTGGAGGTGCACGATCACGTCCGCCGCACCGGCCCTGCGGAACGTCAGGCGCCCGCGGCGATGCACCACGTCCACCGGTGTGTCCCCCGATGTGTGCGTACGCAGCGCGCCGAGCGAGGGCAGGGTGAGCACGCCGTCGAGTGCGGTCAGCCGTACCGCGAAGGCGATGCCGGCCCGCGTGGCCGCGGCCGCGGACAGTGCACCGAAGTGGGCGAGTCCGCAGGCCAGTTCACGCGTGTCGTGTTCCGTGCGCTGCCCCGGCAGGGTACCCAGTCCGCTCAGGCAGTGCCGGGCCCACGGGCCCACGAACGGATGCAGCAGGAGGGCTCGGACGGAGGACAACGGCGGGGCGGCGAGGGCGGAGACCGCCTCGGCGGCGCCACGCACCGCGGGGTCCGCGTGCGGTGCGGGGCCCGAGGGCAGCCCAGGGTCTCCGCACGTCCCGAGGTCGCCGTACGTCCCACGATCGCCGCGCGTCCCGCGATCGCCGTGCGTCCCGCGATCGCCGTGCGTCCCGCGATCGCCGTGCGTCCCGCGATCGCCGTGTAGCCCGGCGCAGCCGCCCGCCGCCCGTGCGGAGGGCACCGGGCCCCGGTGCGCCCGGCCCGGCCGTTCCACCCGGTCGGCCTCCTCCAGGAGCGCCCAGTCGTCCCGCAGCCGGGCCCGTGCCGCGGCGGAGCAGACCGCCGGGCCGGCCGCCTCCGCCGCGTCGAGCACCGCCCTCAGCAGCAGCAGCCGTCGGGTGTGCTGGTCGCGGACGAGGAGCCCCAGGGTCTCGGGGCCGCCTTCGGTGCGGCCGAGTTCGGTCAGGGCCCGCTCCGGGACCGCCGGCAGGATCACGGGATGCCTCCTTCGCGAGAGGCGGGGACGGGCGCCGCCCCGGCGAGCCTCACCGCCACATGGCGGATGAAGCGCTGCAGGTCGGCGCAGTAGACGGAGGGGTTGGCGAAGCCGTGGCCGGCCCGGTATCGATGCGCGTAGTGTCCGCCGCCGCAGACGGAGAGCAGCGGGCAGGCGCGGCAGCTCGTGGCGAGCCCGGCGGAGCCGGCCTGCCGGGCCACGACACCGGGGTGGCGCAGGGCGTCGTCGAAGCTGTGCCGGAAGACGTCGAGGCCGGTCTCGGCCGCTCCTTCGTAGCAGGACTTCAGTGAGTCGACCTGCTCGATCGACCCGTCGGTCTCCACCACCACGGCGTCGAAGGGGGCCAGGCCCAGCGACTCGGTGGCGGCCGGCAGCCCGAGCAGCAGCGCGACGCACTCCTCGAAGAGACGTACCCGTGTCTCCCGGCGTCCGGCTCCCCACCAGCGGTCGAAGACGGCGCACAGCCAGTTCCCGTAGGGGGTTCCGGTGCCGTCCCGGCCCGGTGGCGGGGCGGACCAGTTGCCGTGCGGCAGCAGCAGGTCCAGAGCCGGTGGCCGCAGCTCGAGCAGGGACTCGTAGACCTCGACCGGGTCGGTCGTGGGGTCCACGACGGTGAGGATGCCGGCGTACGCCTCGGGGTGGCGGTCGGCGATCAGGCGGGCGCCGCGCGCGGCGGCGGGCCAGGACGGGCGCCCGGCGCGGTCGGTGCGCAGCGCGTTGTGGGCGGGCAGGCCGCCGTCCAGGCTGATCCCGACGCGGATGCCGTGCCGGGCGAGGACGGCGAGCCGCCGCTCGTCGAGCAGGGTGGCGTTCGTCTGGACGGTGGCGTGGACGGCACAGGCGCCGGGGACACGGGCCCGCACGAGTCCGGTGAAGCGTGCGAGTGTGTCCGCGCCCGCGAGCAGCGGCTCGCCGCCGTGCAGCACCAGGGAGACGGCCGTGGCCCGGTGGGCGCGGGCGTGTTCGCCGATGCGGGCCGCGGTCCGCTCCAGCACGGCGGCCGGGGCGGCGGCGGGGCGGGTGCGCCAGCCGCGGTCGGGGCCTTCGTAGAGGTAGCAGTAGCGGCAGGCGAGGTTGCAGCGGCCGTGCATCTTCACGATGAACTGCCGGAAGGGAAAGGGTGGTTCAGGAGTACTCACGCGGCCGCGCGGGACCGGGGAGCGCGCCGGCGACCCGGCGGACGCCTCCTGCGCCGTGGCGGCTGCGGGGGCCGGAGTACCCGTCAATTTCGGAGTACCGGTCGGGGTCGGAGTACCGGTGAGGACCGGAGCCCCCGTGCGGGGCGGAGACGTGGCGGGGGCCGGAGGATCGGTGGGTGTCGCCGGGATCACGGAGGTCACCTCGTCAGACACTCCGGCACCCCCATGCTGTCCGGCCCGCGGCTTCGACCGTACGGTCCTTGCCACGGGCCCCTGCCCGTACGGAGCGCCATCCCCCGGCGGTCCGTACGGGGCGCCATTCCCTGACAGGGGCCCGACACAAACGCGGCACGTTGGAACTTGTCCGGTTCAACCACGGAACCGACCGGAACTGACGCTTAATGAGCGAAGATTGACCGCTTTTCGCTCGGCTCACCGGCCTCGTTCGCCCGTCAGAACGCGTTGTTGAACCCCCACAGCATCTCGCTCGGCTGCCCGGCCCGGTCCCTCAGCTCCGTCAGCACCTCGGCCAGCACCGGGTGCTGGATCGTCCTGAGATCGGCGAGGTCCAGCTCCAGCAGGTCCGGCAGTTCCTCCGGAGCCGGCCGGTCCGCCAGGCCGGGCAGCCGCTCCGCGGCGACGTCGGAATCCAGTGCTTCGTCCCGTGCACCCATGTCCTCCCCCTCATCCTCACTCGCCCCGGCGGCCGCCGGTACGCGCTCCCTCACTCCAGCTCGGCCAGTCGCTGAGCCGTCTGCCGGGCCGTCGGCTCGCCCATGCGCACGGCGCCGTCCGGCAGCCGGGACCACTCGCTCCTGGCGGCCCGGTAGGCCTCACGCGCGGCACGCGGACGCGCCGCCGCCTCGTAGGACATACCCCGCCAGTGGTGCGCCTGCGCACCCAGCTCCACGGCCTCCTCGCGCCTCCGGTCCGTCTCCGCGTCCTCCTCGGCCTCACGCGCCGACTCCGCCGCCGCGCGGAAGGCGTCGATGGCCTCGTCGAGCCGCGCCGGCCGGCCGAGGCTCTGGTACGCCTCGAACTGCGCCTGCCCGAGCTCCAGCCAGCAGCGCGCGGCCGTCAGCGGTTCGCCGGCCTCCAGGGCCGCGAGCCCGAAGAGGTGCTCGGCCTCCCTCAGGTCCACCCGGTCGCCGCGGACCCGGTAGCGCAACATCAGGGCACGGCCCAGGAGCAGCAGGCGGTGCGCCAGTTCCGCGCTGCCCGCCGGGGTCTCGGTCCGGCAGTCCCGCAGCACCCGGATGGCCCGGGAGAGCGTCTCCCGGGTGCCGTCGCCGTCGTCCAGCACGGCGCGGCGCAGCAGCGCCTCGCCCCATTCGGCGAGCACGTCCGCGTGCGCGGGGGCGTCCCGGGGCACGCCGCGCGCAGCGTGCTCGAACCGCTCCGCGGCGCCCTGGAGTTCACGAGGGTCGCCCGACTCGCCGTAGCGCGCGACCTTGATGCGCCCGGCGCGGACGGCCAGTTGTGCGCGCGGCCCCTGTTCACGGGTCAGGCCCAGTGCCTCGTCGACATGGGCCTGCGCCTCGTCCAGCGCGCCGCCCGACTTCAGGAGCGCGTCGACCAGGTCGAGGAGCACACGGACGCGTTCGCGCGGGGTCTCTGCCCCGGCCGCCCGGTCGCCCTCGGGCTCCGACTCCAGCGCGGCCCGCAGGGAGCGCGCACCCTGTTCCGCGTACAGCCTGGCCTGTTCGTGGTCGGGCGTGGCCCGCGACAGGTGCAGCAGCACACGGCCGTGCGCCAGCGGGAGTTCGGGCGGCCGGTGGCGCCGGTCGGGCCAGGCGTCCGCGAACGCCTCCAGCATCCCGACGGCGCCCTGGAGCAACGCGCTGTCGCCGCCGAGGCGCCACTGGGCCTCCAGCGCCCGCACCCGCTCCAGGGTGAGCCGCAGCGCCTCCGCGGCGTCCAGACCGGGTGCCGCGCAGGCCACCGCGTACTCGCGGTCGGCGCGGCGCAGCAGGTCGAGCGCGCCGCGCCGGTCGCCGCGCCGTCTGCGGTCGGTGGCGGCGGCGTGCAGCACCCGCGCCAGTACCGCCCGCTCGCGCAGGGCCCGCGGGTGCGCGACGGCCCGCTCGGCGGCGGTCTCCGCCTCGCGCAGCAGCTCGGCGCCGCCCTGCACCTCCCACAGCCGCAGCAGGCAGTTGGCGTACTCGGCCCACAGCTCCGGGTCGGCGCCGGCGGGCCGTTCGTGCTCGGTGGCACCGCGCAGGAACTGCACCGCGTCGATGAGGTCCTGCACCATCCCGTCCGTGTCGAACTGCTCGACGAGGGTGCGGGCCCGGATCACGGCCGTGTGCGTGGGCCGCTCGTCGGTCAGGTCCGCGCGCCCCCGGCCGCCGTACAGCGCGAACTGCTCGGGCAGCGGCATGAACCGCTCCAGGACCCGGGCGGCGACCTCCGCGAAGGGCTGCGGGACCAGCGTGGCGCCGCCGTTGTCGCCGTTGTCCCCGTGGCCGCCCGGATATCCGGTGCCCGGCGCGTAGGGCCGCCCGGAGCCGGCGTCGCCGAGCTGCGCCAGCGCGAGGGCCGGGAAGTTCGGGCCGCCCTTGCCGAAGCGGTACTCGATGTACTCCGAGCAGTGTTTGAGCACCAGCATGGCCTCGTCGCGGCCCAGCGGCGACAGCAGCGCCTCCTGCACGCCGGGCGCGAACTCGTACCACTGGGTGCCGTCCGCGCCGTGCTCCTCGGCCTTGGCGCGCGACACCAGGCCGCTGAGCAGAACCTCCGCCAGCTCGGACGGTCCGGAGTCGGGCAGCATGGTCCGCTGCACCAGCTGCATCACCGGCAGGCTGAGCGGCGCCGCGGCCAGATAGCCGGCGAGGCGTCCGGCCGCCTTCGAGGCGTTCGAGCGGAACCGGCTGACCAGTTCGAGGGCGGACAGCCGGCGTCCGGGGCGGGCGGCCCGGGCTGGCGGATGGTCGTGGCGCACCCAGCCGACGGCTCCGGCCACGGGTCCCGCGCCGGCCCCGGACAGCAGGCGGGCCCAGGCACCGAGTGCGGCGGGCTCGGGCGGCAGGACGGGCACGGGCAGCGCCCCGGCGCGGGCCTCGGGCGGGCTGCCGGCCGGCAGCCGGACCCTGAGCGTCGCGGCGCCCGCGAGGGCCTCGCCGCGCGTCAGGTCCCCGTACGAGACGGGCAGCCGGGTGCGGTTCCACATGCGCTGCGGCAGGGGCTGGAGCACGGCGGCGGGGCCCAGCCGGGACAGGTGGTGCAGCAGCCGGTGGGCGTGCCCGCTGTGCCACAGGGGGCCCGCGCAGTCACTGACCAGGAGGGTGATCCGGCGGCCGGTGGGGTCGCTGAGCCGGTCGGCTGAGTGCAGGGGGGCCGCGCCGGGCTCGGCGCTCCGGCTGACGGCGGGCTCGCCGTCCGGCCCCTGATGCAGATGACTGACCTCTATGTCCCAGAAGGCGCCCAACTGGCCGAATACCTGCTCCAGTTCGGCGAACATCCGGTCCCACACACGCATCGACGAGGAGGCGTCCATCACCAGCTGGAGCGCCGCGTCGGCCCGGGTCACGCCGCGGAACACCGGCAGGACGAGGCCGCCGGCCCGCGCGCTCAGCTCCGCCGTCGCCGTCTCGTCGAGGACCGTGCGCAGGGGTGGTGCCGCGGTGCGGTACCCCTGCAAGGGGCGTAATGCGCGCTGGAGTTCGAGCGGGGAGGGGAACGCGGCGGCCGCCGGGACCCCGATCGGGAGCACCGTCACCCGGCCCTGTCCGTACCCCCGGGGCGCACCGTCCCGCGGCACCGGGTAGAGGGCGACGCGGCGGTCCGCGCTCTCGTCCTGCGGCGGTGGCGCGGGCCGGTCGTCCGTCACGGGCGGGGCGGCATCGCGCGGGTCCGCGCGCTCAGGCACCGGATCGCGCCCCGCGCCCGGCGTCGTGCCGGTGGGCGCGCCTTGGCCCGTCGGTGGTTCGGCGGTGTCGGTGGGACGCGCCCAGCGGGCGAGCCACAGCGTGTCGCAGAGCTGTCCGGCATCCGGGTCGAGGCCGATCTGCCGCATCCGGGCGACCAGTTCGGCGATCGGATCACCGCCGGAGCCCGACGCGGATCCGGCGGAGCCGGACGGACCGGCGGAGTCGGCGGGCCCGGACGGACCGGCGGGTCCGGGAGGTACGGCAGGCTCGGCGGGTTCGGGCCCGTGGCGCGCCGCGGCATCAGGCATCAGGCATCACCTCGGACGGTCGAGTCGCTGGATGAGGAGATCCGCGAGCCGGTCACGACTGGGCGGTGCCGCCGCGTCGGTGAGGTAGATGGCGTTCAACAACTGGTCGGCTGCGACGAGTTCGCTGCGCGAGCGCTCCAGGAAGTGGGTGATGAGGTCGTCCCCGGCCCGCGCCGCCTCGTCGCCCAGGTGCGCGCGTACGAAGGTGGCGAGCCGCTTGTGGTCGGGCCGGCCCAGTTCGAGGTGAATGCAGCGGCGCATCAGCGGGGCGGGGAAATCGCGCTCGCCATTGCTGGTGAGCACCACGAAGGGGAAGGCGCGGCAGCGCACCCGGCCGTCGCGCACCTTCGCCTTGGTGCCGTCCGCGGTGAGCACCTCGGCCTCCCCGCCGGGCAGCCGGTCGGCGACGCGCTCCAGCTCGGGGATGGCGAACTCGCCCTCCTCCAGCACGTTCAGAAGGTCGTTGGGCAGGTCGATGTCGCTCTTGTCGAGCTCGTCGATGAGCAGCACCCGCGGGGTGTCGGAGGGCAGCAGAGCGGTGCCGAGCGGACCGAGGCGGATGTAGCTGCCGATGCCCTCGACGGAGCCGGGCGCCCCGGGAGCGGCCGGATCGCTGCCCAGCGGTGCGGCGATCTGGACGTCCTGGAGCCGGGCGATCGCGTCGTAGTGGTACAGCCCGTCCTGGAGGCTGGACCGGCTGACGATCGGCCAGCGCAGCACGTTGCCCAGGCCCAGTTCGTACGCCACCGAGTGCGCGAGCGTGCTCTTGCCCGCCCCGGGGCTGCCGGTGACCAGCAGCGGGCGGCGCAGATAGAGCGCCGCGTTGATCATTTCGAGTTCCTCGGCCCCGGGCCGGTGCAGTTCGGCCAGGTGGCGGTGCGCACCGAGCCTGCGGTCCTCGGAGCCGTCGCCGTCGCTCCCGGCCGTGTCCCGGCTCGCGAAGTCCCGCCATGGAGGCGGTGCGGGGAGACGGGCCAGGCCGTCATGGGGTTCGCCGGCGCCTCGGTAGATGAGCCACTCACTGGATTCGGTCATTGCCCAGTCCTCGTCGTCACTCGACCCCCCACGACAGCCGTCGATCGTGCTTCACCGTATCGACCCCCGTAAGTGCCCGGAAGGGGCTCCCGAGGGTGACTCGGTGCGGCCCTGCCCCGGCTCCTTCGGCGGTCGCGGTCACGGCGCCTCCAACAGGTCACCGGTCCCCGGCAGAGGCCGGCGCGGATCGTCGTAGAACAGGGCGATCCCGTCGGCCCAGAAGGTCTCCGGCTTGCCCGCCCGCAGTCCGGCGCGCAGCGCGTGCACCAGCTCCGGGAGCCGGTCCGCGCTGCCCGCGCCGGCCACGACGTCCCCGGCCCTTCGGTGGAACTCCCCGCACACTGCGTCGGGTTGGCCCCGCCAGCGCCGCCACAGCGCGACTCCGTACCCGCCGTGCACGATCCGGACGAGCGCCCCGGGGTCGCCGTCGAAGCGGTGGTCGCCGTAGCGGCACAGCACCGGGATCGTCCTGTGCGGCAGCCCGCGCAGCCACTCCCCGGGCGGCACGGGTACCCGCAACCCGTCCTCGCAGTCGAGGACTTCGGCCCGTGCGCCGTAGGCATGGATCCACCGCCATCTGGCCTCCCGCTCCTCCTGCTCGTCGTCCGCGGCGAATTCCTTCCCGCCGACCGCGAAGAGGGCGTCTCCATCGGGCAGTTGTTCGCGGTCGGCGCAGCGCACGACGACGGGCCGGTGGGCGCCGAGCGGAGGCTCGTCCGGCCCGAGCTCCCAGGCGTCGACGTCGAGACCGAGCAGCAGATGGGGCAGCGCGACCTGGAGGTCCGCGGGCCGCCCCGGTTCGTCGCACTGGCGGAACGCCTCCGCGAGCGGCTGGGCGAGGACACCGGGCAGGTCGTCCAGCGTGGCCCGTTCACCGTCGCGCAGGCGCGCCACCTCACCGGTCGGGTGGCCCACCGAGACGTGCCAGTCGCAGCGGCCTGGTTCCCAGCCGAGCTGCTCCAGTTCGAGCAGGACGAACATGCGGGGCGCACGATCGGCCGCATGCGCCGCGGTGCGCGCCGCCCGTGCATCGGCCGCGGACGGGTCGTGCCGCGGCACCTGGAGCCGCTCGATCCACTGCTGGCCCAGACGCCGCCGGTACGCCGGACCCGGGCGGCCCTCCGCGATCTGCCGCACCCACTCCCACAGCGCCCGCTCGGCGGCCTGGGTTCCCGGCGTGATGAAGGGACGCTCGGCGGACATGGCCCGCATCGCGTAGTCGAGGACGAGTTCCAGGGCGCCGTCCTGGCGCGAGCTCTCGTACAGCGCCCCCAAGGCGTCGCGCCAGCCGCGCGGCGCCGGATGCGGGATCGCGGCCCTGCCGCCGAGGAGCGATTCGAGCAGACCGAGCAGGGAGCGGGTGCTGACCGGGGGCGGCAGGTCGGCCAGCCTGCCGAGCAGCTGGGTCCGCTCCTCCGGGCTGAGCGCCCGTCCGGGCCGCGCACCGAGCTCGTTCTGCACGTCGGCCCAGGTGCTGCGGGCGGTGTCGGGGTGCCGCTGCCGGTCGCGGTGGTAGCGGTCGTGGGCGTGGAAGACGGACTGATAGACGTCGTCGTGCTCGGCCAGCACCTCGCCCGCCGGTACGGGCAGGGACCGTAACTGCTCCACTCCCGTGCAGGTGCCGCCGAGGCCGCGGTCCGCCTGGGACTTCAGGACGCCGACGACCTCCCCGCGCGCGAGATCGACGACCGGCCCCCCGGAGACGCCGGGCGGCAGCACGTCCCCGCCCAGCCGGATCTGCTCGTCGTCCGACCAGCCGCCGAGCGTCCCCTGGACCTTGCACGTCCCGCTGAGCCGGCGCAGCTCACCGCCGACCACGGACCAGCCGGAGTAGAGGACGACCGCCTCCTCGTAGTACGCGGCGGGTCGTTCGGTGACATAGGCGCAGTCGTGGTCCACGGGCTCGCGCAGCCGGACGAGCGCGAGGTCCGGGGCCGGCCACGTGCCCCGGACGGGACGCTCGGCGTGCTCCGGGAGGGCCGCGGCGACCTCGCCCGCCACGGCGGACGTACCGCGGCCCGGCCCCGTCTCGTAGACCACCGTCACCTCGCCCCCCTCGCCGCTCCGAGCCACGTGCGCACAGGTCAGAACCCAGTTCGGAGCGAGGAAGAAGCCGCTCCCGAGGAACGTGCCGGGTTCGTCCAGGGCATACCCGGAGCCCGCGCGATGGATGCGCACCGTGGCCGCCATGACGAGATCACGCAGCGCACGGTGAGCGGTCCCGGGGCCGCCCGGTGCGCCCGGGGCGTGCCCGTCCGTCATGCCCCGCCCCCGGCGGAGGAGTCACCGGGGCCGCCGTGCGCCGGGGCGCCGGTGGACGCGCCCGCGTGCGGGCCGGCCGTGCCGTCCGCCCGTGCGTTCGCGTCGGCAGCCGTGGCGTCCGGGTCGCCCCCGCTGCCGTCGAGGTCCGGCGGGCCGCCGTTCCACGTGAGCGTCACCGTGATCCCGGCCTTGGCCTCCCCGTCGGCGAGCAGGCCCACGACCTTGCCGGCCTTCGCCGTCAGTTCGATCCCGAACTCCACGCTGACCTCGTCCGGCCGCACGGCGCGCAGCGGCGCGGCCAGCGAACGCGCGACTCCCGTGATCACCGACTGGAGGCTCTCGACCTGCGCCTCGATCCGTTCACCGAACCCGGTGTCCGTGAACGACAGCTCGCCCGAGGGGAGCTCCAGTTCCTCCGCCCCCGAGATCCGTGCCCACACCGGTGTCCCGTCCGGCAACTCGATCCGTGCGATCCGGGTCACTGCGTCACCCATGGCATCCCCCGTTCCCCCACGCCCCCGTGGTACCGCCGACCTTGCAGGCTAGCCGCAGAGGAGGGCCCACGACAGAGGACCTCCGCGCGCCGCCCGCCCCGCCTATCCTTTTCCCAGCGTTGCACTTCACTTTCACCGACGGAGCACCATCCATGTACTTCACCGACCGTGGCATCGAGGAACTTGAGAAGCGGCGCGGCGAGGAAGAGGTCACCTTCGAGTGGCTCGCCGAGCAGCTGCGCACGTTCGTCGACCTCAACCCGGACTTCGAGGTGCCCGTGGAGCGGCTGGCGACCTGGCTGGCACGACTGGACGACGAGGACGACGAGGAGTAGCCGGAAGGTTCCCCAGGCGCTACCCGCGCCGGGGGCGGCAGTGCCGGACACGGCGCCTGCGGGCCGCCTGTGCCGCCTGGGGGAACGGGCCCGCCGCCCGAAGAGACGGCGGACCCCGCCTTTCACCGCTGAGACCACCAGACGAGGCCGGTCACCACGGCCGCGCCGAGCGCGGACGTCAGGCCCTGGACGAGGCCATGACCGGCGGTGCGGCCCAAGGACCGCAGACCGCTTCGTCGCTTCGTCGCTTCGCCCGGAGGCCTCGTCCGGCGTGGGACGAGGGCGAGACCATACCGGGGCGATCGGCCCGGCCATCCGTCGCCGCGCGGGGCCCTCCAGCAGGTGTCCGGTAGCGGGCAGCGGCCGCTACGGGTCGTCGTAGAGCAGGGCGATGCCGTGAGCCCAGAAAGTCACCGGCCGGCCTTCCCACCGGTGGAAATCCCCGCACACGGCGTCTGGCCGGCTCCGTCACGGCACGTCCCACGGCCGCCCGGCACGATGTGTGCGACGAGGTGCTCCCCTCTGGTCGTCGTGAAAGCCGGTCCCCCTGGCGGCAGAGCACCGGCACCGTCCCGCGGATCCGCGGGCGCAGGCCGGAACCCGGTTCGGAGCGACGAAGAAGCCACTTCCGAGGAACGTGCCGGGTTCGACCGGGTCTGCCCGGAGCGCACACGCTGGAGGCGCACCGTGGCCGCCATGACGAGATCACGCAGCGCACCGCGACGGGCCCGAAGCCCTCTGTGCGCCCCGGAGAACCCGCCGCCGCAGCGCCGGCATCGCGTGCCTGCGGCTCCGGCCGCAGCGCCTGCGCCAGGACCTGCGGTCCCGCGTCAGTCGAAGGCGCGCAGCCGGTCGTAGGCCAGGCCGAGACCGCCATGGATCGTCAGGAGCGCTCCCGCGGCGATCCACCCGGCGCTTCGCCGCCGCACGCCCCAGGCGGTGAGCGGGAGGCCGGCGCCGACTTCGGCGCAGGCCAGGACGCGTGCCCTCGTGCCGCGGAGCCAGGGTCCGAGGACCCCCTCCTCCGCCGTGCCGGGTTCCGCGCGCACGGCCGCGCTCCGACGGTCCCGCTCCGTCCGCTCGGCACCGGGCAGGACGCGGGCCACCTCACGGAGCCGGTCCGCGGGCACCCCGGGGCCGAGGCCGGCGGGGAGCACCATTCCCGTGCGTGTGAGGACGGCGAGGAGCGCCCGCACGCGCGCGTGCCCGTCGGCACCGGCGTCGGGTTTCGTCAGGCGCTCCAGGTCCTGCACGTCGAGCACCGGATCCAGACCGAGCCGGGCGGCGAAGGCGTGCATCGCCTCGTCCTCGCCGACCGGGGTGCCGTCCGCCAGCCATCCGTAGCCGACGGGGCGGCGGAACCCCGAGGCCAGGGCGCAGCCGCTGCGGTCGGCGTCCCACCACAGGGCCAGTACGGGCCAGGGGGTGCTGACGGCCAGGGCCGCGGCCCACCCGGTGAGAACCCGGTCGACGGGTTCGGCTCCGTGCCGCCAAGGACCGCCCTCCGGCACCAGCACGCTCCACTCGGGTCCGGCGCCGGCGAGCAGCATCCGCTCGTGCAGCAGCCGGGCGGCGGGACCGACGGACGCGGGGTGCGCACGGCACAGGAGCAGGGCACCGGGTTCTTGGGCCGAGGGCTCTCCGGACGGAGTCGACATGGTCACACTTTAGGACGATCTGCCCACTTCAAACTGCCACTGATCCCCAGAACGGGTGTCTTGACTTTCGCGATCCGCGATATATCGTGAATGACAGAAGACGCGATATGGCGCGTCGCGTTCGGGCTCACGTGGGGGGTCCGGCCCGGTCGAGGAGGTCTGCACCATGTCCGAGTGGTCCGTGGCAGAGCCGCAGAAGCTCTCCTTCGACGACCCGGTGACGGCACTGCACGTGCGCATCGTCAACGGAACGGTGAACGTCGTGGGCACCGACGAGGGTTCCGCCCGCCTGGAGGTCTCCGACCTGGAGGGCCCGCCGATCCGGGTGACCCAGCAGGACGGCACCCTCACCGTGGCGTACGAGGACCTTCCCTGGAAGGGCTTCCTCAAGTGGCTCGACCGCCAGGGGTGGCGTCGTGACGTGGTGGTCTCGCTCGCCGTCCCCAGCGACACCCGGGTCGAGGTCGGGGTGGTGGGCGCGGCCGCCGTGGTCTCCGGGATGGACGGGCGCGTCGAGGTGAAGGGCGTCACCGGCGACACGACCCTCGTCCGCGTCGCCGGGCCCGTGCGCGTGGACACGGTGTCCGGGAATCTGGAGGCGCAGGCCGTCACGGGCGACCTCCGCTTCAATTCCGTCTCCGGCGATCTGACCGTGGTCGAGGGCTCCGGTGCCTCCGTGCGCGCCGACTCGGTGAGCGGCTCGATGATCGTGGATCTCGACCCCACGGGCACCCCGACGAACGTCCAGCTGACGAACGTCTCGGGCGAGATCGCCATCCGCCTCCCGCATCCGGCGGACGCGGAGGTGGAGGCGAACACCGCGAGCGGCACCGTCTCCAACGCCTTCGAGGACCTCAGGGTCAGCGGACAGTGGGGCGCCAAGAAGATCACCGGCAGGCTCGGCGCGGGCAATGGCAGGCTGAAGGCGATCACCGCCTCCGGCTCCATCGCACTGCTGCGCAGGCCACCGGCGGAGGACGATCCGTACGACGACGGCCCGTACGACGACGGCCCGGAGCCGCTCGACGACATCCCGGCCGAGGCCCCCGCGGACACCGTGGCCCGGACCCCGGCCGACGACATCACGGCCGACGACACGGCGACCGAGGACACCGCAGCCGATGACGCCGTTCCGACGGCCGGCACCACCCCGTCCGACGCATCGACCGACGCCTCGACTGCCGACAAGGACGCATCGACCGACAAGAAGGTGCTCTGACATGCCTCCCGTCTTCGCCCACGGCCGTCTGCGCCTCTACCTCCTCAAGCTGCTGGACGAGGCCCCGCGCCACGGGTACGAGGTGATCCGGCTCCTGGAGGAGCGTTTCCAGGGTCTGTACGCGCCGTCGGCCGGGACCGTGTACCCGCGGCTGGCCAAGCTGGAGGCGGAGGGGCTGGTCACCCACACCACCGAGGGCGGCCGCAAGGTGTACGCCATCACGGACGCCGGCCGCGCCGAGCTGGCCGACCGCAGCGGCGAACTGGCCGATCTGGAACTGGAGATCCGCGAGTCCGTGGCGGAGCTCGCGGCGGAGATCCGCGCCGACGTGCGGGGCGCCGCGGGCGACCTGCGCCGCGAGATGCGGGCGGCGGCCACGGAGGCCAGGCGGGGCCCGAAGGGCGGCGGGGCGAAGGAGCGCGATGGCTCCGCGGGCGACTTCGGCGGCATCGGCGACTTCCAGGACAAGGAGTCGTGGCGGGCCGCGAAGGAGGAGATGCGGCGCGTCCGCCAGGAGTGGAAGGAACAGGCCCGCCGCGCCAAGGACGAGAGCCGCCGCGCCCGCGACGAGGCCCAGCGCGCCCGGCGCCAGGCCAAGGAGGCCCAGGAGAGGGCCCGCGCCCAGGCGCAGGAGGAGATGCAGCGCATGGCCAAGCGGGTCCAGGAGCAGGTTCAGGACCATTTCGCCCGGGGCGACTGGCCCACGGGCGTTCGCGAGGGCCTGAGTGAACTGGCCAAGGAGTTCGGCGAGTTCGGCAAGAACTTCGGCAAGGACTTCGGCTTCGGCCGCACCCCGTCCGGGGCGCCCACGGATCCGGAGTACACGGACACCCCGAAGGACTTCCCCGCCGACTACGAACCTTCGTGGGCCCACGAGGAGTCCACCGGCAACCCCGCCCGCGACCTCGACCGCCTGCTGGACCGCTTCCGCGACGACATCCGCGACACCTCCCGCGACCACGGGGTCACGGAGGAGCAACTGCGGGAGGCCCGCCGCCACCTGTCGACGGCGGCGGCCCACATCGGTGCGGCACTGCGCGGGCCGCTCGCCTCCGGCGAGCGCTGACCTCGGGACCATCGCCCTTCCCTCCGCCCAGGCCCCGGCATTGCGGACCGCGACCCCGGGGCGGGCAGGGCCGTCGACCCCGGGCCTCACCCGGCGTCGGGCCTTACCCCGCCTGGACCGCGCCCCCGTCGCCGTACAGCACCCGCGTCACCGCCTCGTAGGTCACCCCGTGGTCGGCGAGCACCTCCGTGGCGAGACCGCCTCGCGCGGTGAGTGCCATGAGCAGGTGCTCGTCACCGATGTGCCGGTCCCGGCGGACATGGGCCATCCTCAAGGACTGCGCCAGCACCCCCTTGGCCTCCGGCGCGAAGGGCCGCCGCCGCGTCCGCCGCCCGTCCACGGACTTCACGCCCGCTCCGGATCCCGGCCCCAACGCGCCTTCCCCGTGCGCCTCCTCGACCCGCGAGACGATCTTCGACAGATCGATACCGAGCCCGGAGAGGGCCTCGGCGTCGGCACGGGACAGGCCACCGCGACGGCGCGCCTCGGCGAGGTCGCGCTCGACCGAGTCCCGGCGGTCGGCGAGACCGAGCGCGGCCAGGGCGAAGGAGCCCCGGCTGCCCTCCCTGTCGAGGAGCGCGAGCAGCATGTGCTCCTCCCCCACAGTGTCGGCGCCCGTCCGCTCGGAGTGCAGCACCGCCCCCTCGACGACGGCACGCGCATCCTTCGTGAACCGCTCGAACATCACTGCCTCCCGTACTTCTTGTGCACGGCCTGCCTGCTCACTCCGAGTTCCGCGGCGATCTCCTGCCAGGACCAGCCCTGATTGCGCGCACTGCGCACCTGTACCGCCTCCAGCTGCTCCAGCAGCCTCCGCAGCGCGGAGACGGCCCGCAGCCCGATCCGCGGATCGCGATCACCCGCGCGCTCGGCGAGATCCGTTGCTTCGGTCATGATGTCAACTTACGTTGACGCGCCACTCGCGTCAACCATGGTTGACATATGCCGACGGCCGGCCCGGGAACCCGGACCGGCCGTGAAGGAGGCTTGCGAGAAGAGGAAACGTCAGCCGTTCGTCAGCACGATCTTCCCGAACTGGCCGCCCGACTCAAGGCGTTCGAACCCCTCGCGGGCACGGTCGAGCGGAAGCACCTCGTCGATGACGGGACGCACACCGGTCGCGGCACAGAAGGACAGCAGGTCCTCCAGCTCGTCCTTGGTGCCCATCGTGGAACCGACGACCTTGAGTTCGAGGAAGAAGATGCGCGTCAGCTCGGCGTGGGACGGCCGGTCGCCGCTGGTGGCGCCCGAGATGACCAGACTGCCGCCGGGGCGAAGCGACTTCACCGAGTGCGACCAGGTGGCCGCGCCGACCGTCTCGATGACCGCGTCCACACGCTGCGGCAGCCGCGCGCCGGATTCGAAGGCCTCGACGGCTCCCAGCTCGAGGGCCCGCTTCCGCTTGGCCTCGTCCCGGCTGGTGGCGAACATCCGCAGCCCCGCGGCCTTCCCGAGCACGATCGCGGCGGTGGCCACGCCGCCGCCCGCGCCCTGCACGAGCACGGAGTCGCCGGGCCGCACCCCGGCGTTGGTGAACAGCATGCGGTACGCCGTCAGCCAGGCGGTCGGCAGACAGGCGGCCTCCTCGAAGGACAGCTCCTTGGGCTTCGGGAGGACGTTCCACGTCGGCACGGAGACCTGCTCGGCGAAGGTGCCCTGGTAGCGCTCGGTGAGGATGGAACGGGGCTCGTCGGGGCCGACTCCGTGTCCGCTCTGGCCGATGACGGAGTGCAGCACGACCTCGTTGCCGTCCTCGTCGACTCCGGCGGCGTCGCAGCCGAGGATCATCGGCAGCTTGTCCTCGGCCAGGCCGACCCCGCGCAGGGACCACAGGTCGTGGTGGTTCAGCGAGGCGGCCCGCACGTTCACGGTGGTCCAGCCCGGCCTCTTCTCCGGGGCCGGGCGCTCCCCCAACTCCAGGCCGCTCAGCGGCTGGTCACGGTCGATTCGGGCGGCATAGGCAGCGAACATGACCTTGACGATAGGCTCCGCCCCCGCCGCACGGAACCACGTCCCGGTGTGACACAGGTCCCGCCAGGCCCGGCCCCGCGCTCCCCGGCGCCTCTCGTTCCTCCGCCCCTGCCCTTCAGCGTCCCTGGGGACTCCGCCCCCAGACCCCCGATCGGCCTGGACGGCCTCGTCCTCGATCGCCGGACAGGCTGAAATCAGCCCCTTGGGCGTTTGAGGAGCGGGATCCGGGGCGGAGCGCCGGGTACGGGAGGGGCAGGGGCGGAGGGGGCGAAACACGGCGAAACACCACCCACCCGGACCAGCCCCGGGGCGAGGAGCCCAGCCGGACGGACCATCCGACGGGAAAGGACCCGGTCCGACCGACCCCGGGGAAGGGCACCGGACCGACCCCGGGGAAAGGCACCGGACCAACCGACCCCGGGGAAGGGCACCAGACCGACCGACCGGGAAAGGAAAAGGCCCCGCCGGGACAACCCGGCGGGGCCACAGCGCGCGCACCGCGTCAGCGGCACCGCGTCCCGTCAGCGTCGAGCCACACCCTCGGCCCGCGCGGCCGCGGCGACCGCCGCGGTGACCGCCGGAGCGACCCGCTCGTCGAACGGCGAGGGGATCACGTAGTCGGCGGAGAGGTCGTCCCCGACGACCGCGGCCAGCGCCTCGGCCGCCGCGATCTTCATTCCCTCGGTGATCCGGGACGCCCGCACCTGGAGCGCTCCGGCGAAGATGCCGGGGAAGGCCAGCACGTTGTTGATCTGGTTCGGGAAGTCCGACCGCCCGGTCGCGACGACGGCCGCGTACTTGTGGGCGATGTCGGGGTGGACCTCGGGGTTCGGGTTGGCCATGGCGAAGACGAACGCGCCCTCGGCCATCGAGGCCACCGCCGGCTCCGGCACCGTACCGCCGGAGACGCCGATGAAGACGTCGGCGCCCGCCAGGGCGGACTCCAGCGAACCGGTGATCCCCGCCTTGTTGGTGATCTCCGCCAGCTCACGCTTGACGTCCGTCAGGTCGTCCCGGTCGCGCGACACGACGCCCTTGCGGTCCGCGACGGCGACGTCGCCGAGCCCCGCCTCCAGCAGGAACTTGGCGATCGCGACCCCGGCCGCACCGGCGCCGGAGATCACCGCACGCAGGTCGCCGAGCGAGCGCCCGGTCAGCTTCGCGGCGTTCCGCAGGGCCGCGAGGGTGACCACCGCGGTCCCGTGCTGGTCGTCGTGGAAGACGGGAATGTCCAGCCGCTCCTGGAGCTTTCGCTCGATCTCGAAGCACCGCGGCGCCGAGATGTCCTCCAGGTTGACGCCGCCGAAGGAGGGAGCGAGCCGGGCCACGGTCTCGACGATCTCGTCGACGCCCGTGCAGTCGAGCGCGATCGGGACGGCGTCCACGCCGCCGAACTGCTTGAAAAGAATCGCCTTGCCCTCCATGACCGGGAGGGAGGCCTCGGGACCGATGTCCCCGAGACCCAGGACAGCCGTCCCGTCCGTCACGACGGCGACGACGGACGACTTCCAGGTGTAGTCATGGACGAGTTCGGGCTGCTCGGCGATCGCGCTGCACACTTTCGCGACGCCGGGCGTGTACGCCAGGGACAGGTCGTCCTTGTCACGGATGGGCACGGTGGCCTGCACGGCCATCTTGCCGCCGCGATGCAGCGCGAACGCGGGATCGAAGGAATCGAGGGGCTCGGCCCCTCCGTCCTGATCCGTATTGCTGTCGCTGCGAGGATTGACGATCTCCGCTGCCACTTTGGTTTACCCCTTAAATCTTCATGGGTTGAGGGTGACCACTCCTGGTTGAGGGGTGGGCGGGCACCGCGCAGACCCTGCCGCCGTGATTGCGTACGGGCCGTGCGCGACGGGCGCGCCGCACACGCGCCCTGAGCCCCGGATGAGGGGTGTAAAGAACCTTCTTACCCGACCGACACTGCCGCCGACGAGACCATAACGTGAAGGTCACACGACGGTGACATGACTCATGGCCAGATGCATTGACAAGTCCGGACATGCACTCATGTTGTCGCGAGCGCGGAGTAACGGCCGCTCGCATCGCGAGATGCACCGAAGATCTTCCGGCCGGAATGAAAGATTCCCGCACAAGATCCGGCATGGACGTACCGGTCGGTAGCGGTTCGGGGGTCACCCGTTATCCGATTTTGACATAGCGAGTTCCCTGAATCGCGCAGTCCGAATGGCAAGATGCGGTCATCACACGAGGTCGCGACACCCGATGGTGTGTGTTCTCGTCGACCTATCGGCTACTCCCTCATCCGCCGGAGGAACCCACCATGACCGCAAGCTCCACCCGTCGTACGACCGCGAAGTCCCGGATAGCAGCGGTCGGTGCGATCGCGGTCGCTGGCGCCCTGATCCTCACCGGCTGCGGTGACCAGACCGACAAGGGCGGCAGCTCCTCGGAGACCGCCAAGTCGAACAGCGCTCCGCTGTTCTCCAAGCTGCCGAAGAAGATCCAGGACGCGGGCGTCATCAAGGTCGGCACGAACGCCGAGTACGCCCCCATGGAGTCGACCGAGGGCGGCAAGATCGTCGGCGTCGACCCCGACCTGGCGGACGCCCTGAGCAAGCAGCTCGGCGTGAAGTTCGAGTTCACCTCCGGCTCCTTCGACGGCCTGATCACGGCCGTCAACTCCGGCCGCTACGACATCGCGATGTCGTCCATCACGGACAACAAGCAGCGCCAGGAGGGCCTGGACGACAAGGGCAAGAAGCTCGGCGAGGGCGTCGACTTCGTCGACTACTTCGTCGCGGGTACGGCCATCTACGTGAAGAAGGGCAACCCGGAGAACATCCAGGGGCTCGAGGACCTGTGCGGCCGGACCGCCGCCGTCCAGCGGGGCACCACGTACGAGAAGGCCCTCCAGGACCAGTCCAAGAAGTGCAAGGACGCGGGCAAGAAGGCCATCGACATCGAGTCGTTCGAGAACGACACCGAGGCCCAGACCCGTGTGAAGTCCGGCGGTGCCGTGGCCGGCATCAACGACTACCCGGTCGCGGTCGACCTGGCCCGCAAGGCTGACGGCGGCAACGCCTTCGAGGTGATCAACAAGCAGTACGACGCCGGCCCGTTCGGCATCGTCCTCAGCAAGAAGAACACCGAGCTGCGCGACGTCCTGAAGGAAGCCGTCGACGCGATCATCAAGGACGGCTCGTACAAGAAGGTCCTCGAGAAGTGGGGCGCGCAGTCGGGCGCGATCGACCAGTCCGCGATCAACGGCGGCAAGTGAGCCGAGCGCACCACTGAAGGGCAGTCACGTGACTGACAATCTCGACAAGTCTCCCGCGGACACTCCGCCCTCGGGGCCGACGTTCTCCAAGACGTCGGTGCCCGCGGGCGGCCCGGAGGCCATCAGGGCGATCCCCGTGCGGCACTACGGCCGGTGGGCCAGCGCCGTCATCGTGGTCGCGCTCCTGGTGGCGCTCGGGTACGCGTTCTCGCAGGGCAACATCCAGTGGCACACGGTCGGCGACCAGCTCTTCGAGTCCAGCGTCGTCAAGGGCGCGGGCCGAACGCTGCTGATCAGCGTGCTCGCCATGATCGTGGGTGTGGTGCTGGGCATCCTCCTCGCGGTGATGCGGCTCTCGAAGAACCCGGTGACCAGCAGTGTCGCCTGGCTGTACATCTGGTTCTTCCGCGGCACCCCGGTCTACGTCCAGCTGCTGCTGTGGTTCAACCTGGCGCTGATCTTCCCGGTCCTCAATCTCGGTCCGATCTACAAGAACGAGATGACGGACGTCATGACCCCGTTCATGTGCGCCCTGCTGGGCCTCGGCCTGAACGAGGCCGCGTACATGGCCGAGATCTGCCGCGCCGGCCTGCTGGCCGTCGACGAGGGTCAGACGGAGGCCGCGCACGCGCTGGGCATGAGCCACGCCAAGACGCTGCGCCGGATCGTGATCCCGCAGGCCATGCGCGTGATCGTGCCGCCGACGGGCAACGAGTTCATCAACATGCTGAAGACCTCGTCGCTGGTGTACGCGGTCACCTACAACGAGCTGCTGCGTTCGACGTCGGCGATCGGTTCCACCAGTTACGCCGTGATGGAGATGCTCTTCGTGGCCTCCATCTGGTACCTGGCGATGACCAGCGTGTTCAGCGTCTTCCAGTACTACCTGGAGCGCTACTACGCCCGCGGTTCCAGCCGCAGCCTGCCGCCGACGGTCTTCCAGAAGATCCAGTTGAACCTGTTCTCGAAGGGCAGCTTGAGGGGAGCCGTGTGATGACCGCCATGGTGAAGGCCGAGGGCGTCCACAAGTCCTTCGGCCTGGTCGAAGTCCTCAAGGGGATCGACCTGGAGGTGAATTCCGGCGAGGTGTTCTGCCTCATCGGCCCGTCCGGGTCCGGCAAGTCCACGTTCCTCAGGTGCATCAACCACCTGGAGAAGATCAACGCCGGTCGCCTGTACGTCGACGGGGAGCTGGTCGGCTACCGCCAGAAGGGCGACAAGCTGTACGAGCTCAAGGACAGCGAGGTGGCCCTGAAGCGCCGGGACATCGGCATGGTCTTCCAGCGCTTCAACCTGTTCCCTCACATGACGGCCGTCGAGAACGTCATGGAGGCGCCCGTCCAGGTGAAGAGCGCCAAGAGGTCGGACGCGCACCACCGGGCGATGGAGCTCCTGGACCGGGTGGGTCTGTCCGACAAGGCGGGCAACTACCCCTCGCAGCTGTCCGGCGGCCAGCAGCAGCGTGTGGCGATCGCCCGCGCGCTGGCGATGGACCCGAAGCTGATGCTCTTCGACGAGCCGACCTCGGCGCTCGACCCGGAGCTGGTCGGTGACGTCCTCGACGTCATGCGCGACCTCGCCGAGTCCGGCATGACGATGGTGGTCGTCACGCACGAGATGGGCTTCGCCCGTGAGGTCGGCGACTCGCTGGTCTTCATGGACGGCGGTGTGGTGGTCGAGTCCGGCCACCCGCGTGACGTCCTGACGGACCCGCAGCACGAGCGCACCAAGTCGTTCCTGTCGAAGGTGCTCTGACTTCGGCGTTCGATTCCGCGAGAGCACGAGAAGGGGCGGTACGGGACTCTCCCGAACCGCCCCTTCTCCGTGTCCGCCCTCCCCCTGTCCGCCCTTCTCCGTGTCCGCCCGGCTACGGCAGCAGGTGCGGGTTCAGCGTCAGCTTGCGCAGCTGGTCCCGGTCCAGCGGCGGTGTCTTCAGCAGCGGGCCGAGCTGGCCCTTGCCCTGGAAGCCGCCGTTGGCGCGCACGTGCAGGACCCGGCCGTCGGCGAGCCGGAGGGTCGCGACGAGCTCCGGGCCCCACGTCGGGTAGGAGTAGGTGCCGGGATCCGGCGCGCCCGTCCGGTAGATGCCCAGTACGTTCCCGTTCGGGAGCTTCTCGCTGGTGCAGTCCACCGTGCCGTCGCGGGGCGAGTCCTTGCAGGGGTCCTGGAGCCCCAGGCCGCCCGTCTTGACCTCGACCTCCTTGGCCGTGGACAGGTGGACGCTGATGTAGCCGACTCCGCCGTGCCGGCTGACGGCGTAGTCCCCGTCGTACGGTCCGACGGGCTTGGGCAGCGGGGCCTTAGGCACCTGCTTGACCAGCCGCAGCAGCGAGACCTCGCTGATCCTGCCGGTCCCGGCGGGCAGCAGCTTCGCGAATCGGGCCGCCCTGGAGGTGAGCTCTCCGGCGGTGGGCCGGCCGGCCACGCTCGTCTCCCGGCCCTTGTCGTCGAGCAGTCCCGGTCCGAGGACGAGTGCCGCCGCCACGGCCGCCGCCGTGACGCCGGTCGTCGCCGCCCGGCGCCGCCACCGCAGCCGGGAGGCCCGTGCGAAGACGGCCTCGCTGCCGTGCTCGTGCGGCGTCCGGACGTCGTCCACGGCCCGTCCGAGCAGTTCCCGGACGCGCTCCGTCTCCATCTCCCGCAGGTTCATACGTATTCCTCCCGCACCGCGGCCCGCAGTGCCGCGAGTCCCCTGGCCGTGTGGCTCTTGACCGTGCTCTCCCGCATCCCGAGCAGCTGGGCCGTGGCGGCCACGCTCAGGTCCTCCCAGTAGCGCAGCACCAGTACGGCGCGCTGCTTGGGTGCGAGCCGCGCGAGGGCGGCCCGCACCACGAGTCCGGTGTCGCTGTCGACCGACAGTTCCGCGACGTCCGGCACGTCGCCGTACGCCTGCTCGCGCCGCCAGAAGCGGCGGCGCGCGGAGATGAAGGTGTTGACCAGCGTTCTGCGCGCATAGGCCTCGAGGTTGTCGAGGCGGCCGTGCCGGCGCGCACCGAGGACGACCTTCACCAGGGTCGTCTGGACGAGGTCCTCGGCCTCGTCCCGGTTTCCGCACAGCAGATAGGCGCTGCGGAACAGCGCCGTCCGTCTGCCCTCCACGAAGGCGTGCAGAGCGGCTTCCTCGCCGCGCGTCATCCCGCCCCCTTCCCCGGCCCGCGGTCGCGGGCCGTCTCACCCTTCCAGTGCGGTGGGCTCCTGCGGGGGTTGCAGAAGAGGCGGTACGGATTTTCCGTACCGCCTCCTGAGTGACGTACCGCGGCGGCTACTTGACCGCGAGGACCAGCGCGTCCGAGGGGGAGCGCCAGACCGTCCGGGCCTCCCCGAAGCCCTTCTCGCGCAGGACGCGCGCGTGCCAGTCGGCGGACGGGGTGTCGCCGTCGGCGTGCTCGCCGTAGATCTCGAAGCGCCGGGCGGTGGGGCCGGCGAGGACGGGGTCGGCGGCGGCCAGCTCCCACCATTGGGCCCAGTCGAGGGCGCCGTCCTTCTTGGCCTGATCCATGCGGGCGTGCCGCTGGGCGCGCTCGGCCGCGTTGATCCTGGGGGTCGTCTCGTCGATCATGTGGTCGGCGTTCATGAAGACACCGCCGTCGCGGACGAGTCCCGCGATCCGACCGTAGAGGGCCGCGAGGGGTTCGCTGTGCAGCCAGTGCAGGGCCGTCGCGGTCAGGACGGCGTCGTACGAGTCGTACGGCAGCAGGGACGCCCAGTCCGGGTCCTTGAGGTCGGCCGTGACGAAGGAGACCCGGTCGTCGCCCTCGAAGGTGCCCTCGGCGATGGCGAGCAGGGCGGGATCGAGGTCGACGCCGGTACTGACGGCCTTCGGGAAGCGGGCGAGCAGCCGGGCGGTGATGGTGCCGGTGCCGCAGGCCAGGTCCAGGATGCGCGGCTCGGGACCGACGAGGGCCTCGACCATGTCGAGCATGACCCGGAAGCGCTCCTCGCGGTCCGGCATGTACCACTCCTGCTGCCGGTCCCAGCTCTTCTGCCAGGCTGCCCAGTCGGTTCCCGGTGTGGTTCCGGTCGTGGTGGTCATGGAGTCCCCTTCTTCGCCGCACCTCGTAATACCCTGGAAGCACGATCAGCTGTTACCCGACCGCAGACATGACGATAGAGCGCGCCCGTAAGGACTACAAGTGGAACTGGCCTATTACTCGGATTACGCCGTCCGTCTCGTCAACAGCGAGGAACCGGCCCGGGGCAAGGACGCGCTGACCTCGGTCGAGGCGGTCCGCGACCTCTTCGGCGGCAACTCCTCGGCCGCGCGCCGTGCCACGGACGCGGACGTCACCCGCTTCCGCTCCGTACGGGCGCGGCTGCGCGGGGTCTTCGAGGCGGCGGACGGCGGCGACGAGACCCTCGCCGTCGACCTGCTGAACTCACTCCTCCTGGAGTTCCCGGTGAGCCCCCAGATCTCCGGCCACGACCACCGGGACGACGACGGCCGCCCCCTGTGGCACATGCACCTGGCGGACCACCCCTCGAACGCGACCGCGGGCTACGCGGCGATCGCCGCGATGGGGCTCGCCTTCCACCTCACCGAGTACGGCGTCGACCGGCTGGGGCTGTGCGAGGCGGCGCCCTGCCGCAACGCCTACCTGGACACCTCGACCAACCGCTCCCGGCGCTACTGCTCGGACCGCTGCGCGACCCGTGCCAATGTCGCGGCCTACCGGGCCCGCAAGCGCCTGGAGGCGGACCGGTCCGACAGTACGGGCCTGGCCGCGCCGAACGCCCAGCGCGCCAGCGCGACCGGCGAGCGCTGACCCCGCTTCAGGGGCCGGTAGCGGAACCACACCTTCCCGAGGACGAGTTCCTCGGGGACGGTTCCGTAGTCGGTGCTGTCCCCGCCCGCGAAGGCGTTGTCGCCGAGCACCCACCAGCCGCCGTCGCGCCGCTCCGCGGCCCGTTTGACGACCAGCAGGTCCTGCTGGAACGGATGGCGCAGGACGACGACGTCGCCGACCCTGACGCGTGCCCCCCATTGCACGACGAGCCGGTCCCCGTGCTGGAGCGTGGGCACCATGGACGGTCCCGTCACCTCGGCCGCGCCGAACGGCAAGACGGCCCTCCCACGCTCGGTCTCCTGCGACAGCTCCGGCATCACCGGCACCTCCCCGGTCCTATCCTCCACCAGTCCCAGTTTCACCCTGGACTTTTGTCCTAAGCCCATGGGGGCACTCGCGAAAACCCGTCTTCCACGGAGTAATGTCCCACCTGAGAAGACGATCACGAGGAAGGACAGCTCAATGCTCTCCCGCCTGTTTGCCCCCAAGGTCAAGGTCAGCGCACACTGCGACCTGCCCTGCGGTGTGTACGACCCGGCCCAGGCCCGCATCGAGGCGGAGTCGGTGAAGGCCGTCCAGGAAAAGATGGCCGCCAACGACGACCCGCACTTCCAGGCTCGCGCCACCGTCATCAAGGAGCAGCGCGCCGAGCTCGCCAAGCACCACGTGTCGGTGCTCTGGAGCGACTACTTCAAGCCCCCGCACTTCGAGAAGTACCCGGAGCTGCACCAGCTGGTCAACGACGCCCTGAAGGCCCTCTCGGCCGCCAAGGCGTCCACCGACCCGGCGACGGGCCAGAAGGCGCTGGACTACATCGCCCAGATCGACAAGATCTTCTGGGAGACCAAGAAGGCCTGATCCTTGGCCAGGCCGTTCGACCTGAGGTTTCGTGGGTCGTATCGCCTACCTGTCCGCACCCGGTCCGCAGGCCGCCGAGCACGGCGTCCATGACGGTCCGGGTGCGGTCGTCTTCTTCCTCGCCGTCCTTGACCCGTTGGTCTGGGGCACCGAGACCTTGATGACCGCCGAAGCCTCCCCACTGCCGACCCCGCCCGTCCGCAGCGACGAGGGTGAGCTACCGCAATTCACGTGGATCACGACCACACCCGAACTGCACCGCTCGGCACCGTCTTGAGCGACGGTTCGGTTCCGGGCAAGGCCCGAACGCGACACAGATCAAGGGGAGTTCAGGTGACTGACGTGCGACGCGGCCAACGCATGCGAGACCTCGGATTCGTCCGGCGAGGCGTCGGCTTCCTGATCGCGTGCGACATGCCACGTTCGACGTAATAGGCACTTTGGGCTGGTCGGCCGCGTCACACTGAGAAGGTTGATCACGGTCGTGTCGGGAGCCTGTGTGTACAGACCACGTGAGAGGGTCGAGCGGATCGGCCATGACCGCCGAAGGGCCCCGAGCCTGCCGGGGCGGGGGCCTCATCCGCGGCACGAGGTCAGCAGGAACACGATGACCGAGACTTCGGGGACACAGGTGCAAGAGCGCGGCCATGGCACAAGGTGAGCGGCGACCGGAAAGCGGCATGACGGACCGGTCGGAAGGGTTCGGTGAGCGGCTGCTGGGTGTGCTGCTGGACCGGGCACACGAGATGCCGCCGCAGCTGATCGCCCCGCTGATCGCGGAAGAGGTGGCCAGGGTCGGTGGTCGCGACGTCTCGATCCTGCTGCAGGACTACGGCCAGCTGGTTTTGGTGCCACTGCCAGGTCGGCGGCTGATGGTCGGTGAGCCCGAGCCGATCGATGACTCTCCCGCCGGCACCGCCTTCCGGCAAGCGACCACCGTCGAGGTGCCGGGGACCGACGGCGTCCGGATGTACCTGCCGCTGCTGGACGGCAGCGACCAGGTGGGCGTGATGGCCCTCACCCTGGACACCGTCGATGACGACGACCGGCGGCTGCTGCGCAGGCTCGCCGGCCTGGTCGCCGACATGCTGGCCACGAAGCACAGCTACACCGATCAGTTCTTCCGCGCCCGGCGCCGTGAACCGATGAGCGTGGCCGCGGAGATCCAGTGGTCCCTGCTGCCGCCGCTGGCGATGTCCGTCCCGCAGGTCGCGGTGGCCGGAATCCTGGAGCCCGCCTACGACGTAGCGGGCGACAGCTTCGACTACGCCCTCAACGAGGACATCCTGCACGTGGCCATGGTCGATGCGATGGGCCACGGCCTGGACGCCGCCACGATGGCGACCGTCGCCGTCGGGGCCTACCGGCACGCCAGACGTGCCGACATCGGCCTGTCCGAGATCTACGCGTTCATGGACCGGGCCATCGCCGACCAGTTCGGGCCCGACCACTTCGTCACCGCGCAGATGATGCGTCTGAACATCGCAACGGGCCACCTGCAATGGGTCAACGCGGGCCACCCCGCACCGCTGCTGATCCGCGACCACCAGGTCGTCCGGCAACTGGCAGGCCCGACCACCCTGCCGGTCGGCTTCGGCGGCGAAGAGCCCCGGATCAGCGAGCAGATGCTCCAACACGGCGACCGGGTGCTGTGCTTCACCGACGGCCTGATCGAGGAACACGAAGCCGGCGAAGAACAATTCGGCGAAGAACAACTCATCCACTGGGTCAACCGCGTCGAACACACGGAGAAGGGGGTACGCGCGGTGGTGCGCGCACTCTCCCACGCCCTCAAACAGCAACGGGGCGGCCGCACCACCGACGACGCGACGCTCTTCCTGATCGAATGGCGCGGCGGCACCGCCGAACACCTCGCCATCCTGGAGTGAGCCGACCCCGCACCACCATGAATGGCAGCTCGGTTCAGGAGACCGGCCGAGTCACGCTGCACGGGGCCGGATCCTCAGCTCTTCCTGCGCTCCGTGCGCGGTCGTGCTCGTGCAGAGAGGCGAACAGCCGGTCCGGCAGCCTGTGTTCCAGGCGCAGGGCCGACTGTCTCATGGCAGGCCGTCCTGGTACGTGGCCCCCTTCCGCTGAGCCGTTGTGCAGGCTGAGCCGGTCGTGCGGGGGTCACTTCTCGGTTCGGTGCCACGGCCGGAGCCGCCACAGCCGGGTATGACCGGAGGGCAAGGTCGCCGTGCGATCGTCGTGGCGCCTCGTGAACAGCTGAATCACGAGCACGCCCACGGCGATCATCGCCACAAGCAGGATCACTGTCGAGAAGGTCTCCATGCCTTCACATTCCTTCTGCCGGGGTCGGCAAGGGGGCAATGACCGTTTCGACAGGGCCATGTGAGGTCGGGTGGCGGGCGTCATGCCCGCCTTCGGATTCCCAGACCGCCTCCCGCATCGAGTCCGAGTCCGCCTCGTCCTCTGCCATGGTCCGGAAGCCTTCGGCCTCACGCATCAGGCCGCTCGCCGTGAGGTTCCGTGACGGGTCGGTGGCCGTGACCATCAGCCGGGCAGCGGTGGCCGGGTCTGTCTCCGGTGGGATCACCAGCAGGTCCCAGCGGCCAAAGGTGTAGGACAGCAGCAACAGCTTGTGCGCGTCTTGACGGGCGTCGGACCAGCCGACGCGCACCATGTGACCGTGCGCGGGTACTTTTCCCGGAATGACCGGCCAGAACGTGCGGCTCACCGCTACCCGGGTGATCCGCCCCCACAGCGCGTCGAGACATTCGACGAGCGCCGGGAGCTGCTCCGTCAGGTTGCGCGAACGGGGCCACCAGGCCCCGTCGACCAGGGCCGGAGAGACACCGGCCGGCGCCAGCGTGAGTCGGAGCGGTGACGAAGAAAGGGCCCGGTCTTCGACTGTGGGCGTGAACGGAATGGTCGCAGTCATGGCGCGGACCCAACCCCGGGCCGGTCACGGCCGGCCCGGTTGTCGTTAATCGCCGAGAACGACGTCGGCCTGGAAGCCTGTGTACGAGATGCTCTCGGTAATCGCCACGGTACTCCTCGCCGAGCCCCGACGGACCGATGCGGAGCGACGGGCTGAACGGACCACGAGACCCTGGTCGTCCGCCTCCGCAGTCAGCGGAGGAGTTGCCCATGCGAGCGCCGGAACAGTCGCACGGCGACGAGGGCCATGCCGGCCACGAGGCGCGTCCGACTACGACGGCCCGCCGCTGACCGCAAGCGCGCTCATCGCCGCAGGCGAGACCCGGTGGTGGTGCGGGCGAGCGATCCGTGCCACCGGAGCGGACTCGTGGCCGATGCCGGTCGCGCGGACTCCGGGCATCGGCTGATGATGGGAGTACGGCCGAACACGCGGAGCTGATCATGACGGGTTGGCGGGTCAGGGACTACACCCAGGACGATCTCGAAGCGCTGATCCGAGTCGACATGGAGAGCGGCACGACCGAGGAGCCGCCGCTCTTCCCGCTCTCGGATGCCGTGACGGCTCTCCAAGCACGCCACCCGGCTGTGGTGGCCACAACCGACGACGTGGTGATCGGCGCCGCGGTGAGCCGGGTGGAGGGCGAACGGGCATGGATCCTGCTCATCTGCATGGCGCCCGGCTGGCGGCAGCGCGGGCTGGGCAGTGCCCTGATCACCGCCCTTGAGCAACGGCTCTTCACCGCCGGCGTCCGGGCAGTGCACGCCGTCCTGCCCGAGGGTGAGACCGGTGACACCGCCCTGCGCAACTGCGACTTCGGCGCCCGCCCCGGGCTGGTCTTCTTCGAGAAACGCGGGCCGGTGACTCCGCAGTCGGCCGGCACGCTGTCCTCGCTCGGAGCGGAGCTGCCACCGGGGGGGCTGTGGCAGAAGGTCGCGGGCATGCAACGGGAGAAGCAGCTCATCGAGCGTCGCCTGGTCCTGCCGCTGGCCCATCCCGAACTGGCCGCCCAGCACGGAGTGGAACTGCCGCGGGCGGTGATGCTGTTCGGCCCGCCCGGGACCGGCAAGAGCACCTTCGCGCACGCGATCGCCAGCCGCCTGGGATGGCCCTTCCTCGAGCTGTTCCCCGCCCGTCTGGCCGCCGAGTACGGCCTGGCGACCGGGCTGAACCGGCGCTTCGACGAGATCGCCCGGCTCGACCACGTCCTCGTCTTCATCGACGAGGTCGAGGAGATCGCCGGCGAACGCTGCGGCGCGGACGCGACCGCTGTCGGCGTCGTCAACGAACTGCTCAAGGCGATCGTCCGGTTCCGAAGCCAGGACGGACGGCTGCTCGTCTGCGCCACGAACAACGTGACCACGCTCGACTCCGCGTTTTTGCGACACGGCCGCTTCGACTACGTGCTGCCGATCGGCCCTCCCGACCACACCGCCAGGACCGCGCTGTGGGAGAGCTACCTGGCCCGAGCGGGCGCGCAGGCCGACAGCGCGGTCCTGGCGTCCGCCAGCGAGGGGTTCACCCCCGCCGACATCGCCCATGCAGCGCGAACCGTCTCCCAGGCCCAGTTCGAGCGCACCTTCGACACCGGAACCCGGGCCGCCCCCACCACAGACGACTATCTGGACACGATCAGCGACACCAAGCCCACGGTCAGCGCCGCCATGGCCCAGGAATTCGCCCAGCAGACGGAGAAGTTCGCCCGCATCTAGCCTAAGGGAGTCGTCCGTGACGGAACTCCCCGTGCTGCGCGAGCGCTTCGCCGCAGTGCGCGGTTATGGAAACAGGCAACGGCTCCGGCGTGAAGCCGCCGGAGCCGCCCTTCCGGGTCATTGCACGTGAGCGTGCGCCGACCCGCTTTCCACATTACGCCAAAGGGATTAATCCGACACGAACAATCCTTGCGAAGGTTCGCTTCGGTCCGAGGAGCCGACGCGGCCGCTCAGCCACGTCCTTCCTCTTCTGTCTCCATCTGCCGGATCCCCTGGTGCGTCAGCGTGATCATCGCGGGCGTGTTGCCCCTCTCCCAGTCCACGACGACCCAGCCTTCGCCCGCCAGGTACATACAGGCGGCGGCCATGTCCTGCTCAGGGATACCGAGGTCGGTGCGGAGCTTCGCCCCATCGACGCCCAGGAGGCGATTGCCTTCGGCGGCTTGGTACAGAGCCTGCATGATCCTGTCGCGGTACGTCTTCCGGTCTCGCAATATCGCCATGACGTGCCTTCCTCTACCGCCCTCGGTCGGGCTGAAGTCGATGTCATCCACGGTCGCTGTCGCGGTGGGGCGCGGCGGAACGGTTTTTCCCGTCACCGCCGACCGACACTGTCTCCGGGGCCGACGCCCGATCCCCGGCAGAACATCGCTGTAGTGGAAGGCGGCGATCCGTTCGTCGTGCTGACCGTTGAGCCGGTGGATCAGAACGACTCCGACGGTGATCAGAAGGAGCAGCACGGCCACGGCGATGGCAGTCATGGTTCTCTCACCTCCGCGGACCGCCGGGCGAGAGCCCTGCCGAGCCGATGGGCCGGGGCAGGGACGACGGCCGATCCGCTCCGCCGTCGGTGTCCCACGCTTCTTGCCTGGTTCGGTCATCGATCCTGTCTGCTGCTTCCTCCCGGGCCGGGGCACCGATACCGTCGCCGGCCATCAGCTGCGCGGCGGCATCGGCACCGCTTTCCGGCGGAACCACCAGCACGTCCCGGCGGCCATCGGTGGAGAAGAAGGTCAGTCTGTGCGGATCCTGCTCCTCGGTGGTCCAGCCCACATGCACCGTGCGCCCGGCGACGGACACCCAAGTCGGGATGACGGGCCAGTAGGCCGGGTTCACCGTGATACGCGTGATGCGACCCCAGAGGTCGCCCAGTGCGGCCGTCAAGGGTGGCAGCTCACGGGTGAGGGCACGGGAGCGAGGCCACCACGTTCCGTCCAGCCCGCCGGGCGCCGACGTCAGGGACAGGCGAACCGGCAGCAACGGCGCGCGCCTGCTCGATTTCGTACGGTCAATGGTCACGGGCATGGCGCGGCCTGTCCCCGGGCTCGTGGGTGCGGCCCGGCGTTGTCGATCACCGGAAACGGCACCGCGGCGGAGCCGGTGCGCGAAGAACTCCCGGTGTCTTCACACTACTCCGCTCACCGGCCCGAAAAGCCGGGGGTGACCAGGTATTTCCCTGCCTTCGGAACCTGGCGTACAGCTTCGGTCTCACGGCGCCCGGCCGCGAAGAGCAGCCCCTCCAGCTCCTTGATGCCGTCGTGCAGTCGCTGGACCGCGGCGAAGTGCCCGTCCACGAGTGGTCGAGCAGGCCGTGCAACAGGAATCCGACGCCGTGACCGGCGGGTCCGGGCTCTCGTCCCAGCGGGCGACGACGTTCTCGATGTCGGGACCGTCGTCCTTGCGGACGGTGATCACGGCCTGGCCGATGAGGAATGCGGTGATCTCGCTGTACGTCAGTGCCGCACCGTCCGGGCTGACGGTCACGGTACGAGAGCGGCCACGTGCGCGCGGTACTTGCGCAAGGACACGTTCAGCGCACGGGCCCCGGTCTCTTCCTTGTCGTGCCCGGCCAGCGCGCGCAGGACCCGCGCCTCCGTCGCACTGAGGTCGAGCCCGTCGAGATCCGCGGCCCGCTCCCACAGTTTCTCGAACAGCGCGACGAGCACGGCCACGATGCCGGGCTGACGGATCATCAGCGCGTCGGTGTCCGACCGGCCCGGTTCGAGCAGCACGAGGGCGACCCGGCGGTCGATGACGAGCAGCGGCAGGAACGGCTCGGCCGTGACGCGGTGCAGATCGCCCAGGCCGTGCAAGTGCCGGGCGTAGGCCAGCTCTTCGGGCAGGTCGAGGGCCGCCGCACCGGCCAGGGTTCGGCTGACCGGACCGTCGGCGAGCTGCCGGCGGTCGCCGCGTTCGTCCTCCCCGTCCTGTTTACGGTGCGCCTCCCCGACATCGCACGCGCCCGTCACTCGGCGTCGCGCGACGCGGTCGCCGAGTGACCGAGCCGGCCGGGCGCGTCCCGGCCGGGGGCCTCCCCCGCTTCACCGGACGCGGCGCTCCCTGAGAGAGTGCGTTCCGGAAAGCACGATGAACGCCGAGGAGTCCCCCATGCCGTCCGCGCGCCCCCGCGTCCTGTTCGTCAGTGACCTGGCCTACCCGGCCAAGGGCCGCCGCTACTGCGACGAGGACATCCTCCTCACCTCTCGGCTGCGTGAGGAGTTCGACGTCGCCCTGTGCCACCCGCTGGACGCGGAGCGGCTGATGCACGGCTTCGACGCGGTGGCCGTGCGCAACAGCGGGCCGGTGCTGAACTACCAGGAGCAGTACGACGCGTTCCGCGCGCGGGCGGTGGCGGACGGTGTGCGCGTGTTCAACGAACTCTCCGGGAAGGGAGACATGGCGGGCAAGCGGTACCTCCTCGATCTGACGGCCGCCGGGTACCCGGTCATCCCCACCGTCGACCGTGCCGAGGACCTGGGCCTGCTGCCCGACGCCGGCCAGTACGTGGTGAAGCCCGAGCTGGGCGCGGACTCGATAGGCCTGGAGTTCGTCTCGCGCGAGCAGCTCGCCGGGCGCGCGTACGGCGACGTCCTCGTCCAGCCCCGTATCGACTTCCGCTACGAGGTGTCCTTCTACTTCGTCGACCGCACCTTCCAGTACGCCCTGTACGCCCCCGCCCCGGACCGGCGGTGGGCTTTGGAGCCGTACGAACCGACCGCGGCCGACCGTGAGTTCGCCCAGCGGTTCGTCGACTGGAACGACATCGACCACGGCATCCAGCGCGTGGACGCCTGCCGTGCCCCCGGCGGTGAACTGCTCCTCGTGGAGCTGGAGGACCTCAACCCGTACCTCTCCCTGGACGTCCTCTCCCCCGGCGTGCGGGACTCGTTCGTCGAGAGCGTGAAAACCTCGTTGCGCGGGCTGATCGCGCGGGAGACGGTACGAGCCGTACCGGCCGACCGACAGGGAGTGCCCCGATGACCGAGCCGATCCGGTGGACCTACGCCTTCGTCGACCGGCCCATGAAGGAGTCCGGCACCGCCCACGACTTCTGGACCGCCGTCACGGGGACGCGGTTGTCCGAACCGCGCGGCGACCGGGACGAGTTCGTCACGCTGCTGCACGACGGAGCGGACGCGTGCGTGAAGGTGCAGGGCGTCGCGGACGGCGACGCGGGCGCGCACCTGGACCTGGCCGTCCAGGACGTGACCGCGTTGGTGCGGTCGGCGCGGCGCCTGGGTGCCGAGGTCGTGGCCGGGCACGAGGGATGGACCGTCCTGCGCTCCCCCGGCGGGCAGTCGTTCTGCGTGGTGCCCTGGCAGGGCGAGTCGACGCGCCCACCGGTGGTCGAGGTGCCGGGCGGCGGGGCGACCAGCCGCCTCGACCAGGTGTGCCTGGACCTGGCGCCGTCCGTGTACGACGCCGAGGTGGCCTTCTGGGGTGAGCTGACCGGCTGGGCGTCACGGCCCGGCGCGTTCCCGGGGTTCCACGTGGTCAGGCCGCCCGCGACGCTGCCGTTCCGCATCCTCCTGCAACGTCTGGACGACGAGCGTCCCGCGTCCGCCCACCACGACATCGCGTGCTCGGACGTCGACGCGGTCCGCGCCCACCACGAGAGCCTCGGCGCCTCCCTCGTCGCGCGCGGCGCCCACTGGAACGTCATGCGGGACCCTGCCGGCGGCACGTACTGCCTGACCCCTCGGGATCCCGCGACGGGCAGCCTCACCTAGTGATCTGGTTCGGAGACCCTGTCGCAGTAGCGGCAGATGCGGTCGAGGATCTGGTCGGCGGTCTTGGTCCATTTGAAGGGCCTGGCATCGTCGTTCCAGACCTTGATCCACTCTTCGAGTGCGGTCTTGAGGTCGTCGAGTGAGCAGGACACCCCACGTGTGAGGCAGCGTCGTTCCAGCTCGGCGAACCACCGTTCGACCTGGCTGATCCAGGACGAGTAGGTCGGGGTTGAAGTGGAGCTGGAAGCGGGGGTGCGCGAGCAGCCACTTGTGCACCACGGGCGCCGTGTGGGCGTAGGCGTTGTCGCAGATGACGTGGACCGCAAGGCTCTTGTCGGTCTGGCGGTCGATCTCGTCGAGGAAGTCGCGGAAGTCGACGGCCCGGTGTTGGGCGGACAGTTTCGTGATCACCTTGCCCTTGGCGGTGTTCAGTGCGGCGGACAGGTCGACGGTCCCGTGCCGGACGTAGTCGAAACTCGGCCGCTCGGGCACTCCCGGAATCATCGGCAGGACCGGTGCGGTCCGCTCAAGAGCCTGGATCTGTGGTTTCTCGTCCATCGCGAAGATGACGGCATTGGCCGGCGGGGCGAGGTAAAGGCCGACGACATCGCGGATCTTGTCGATCAGGAACGGGTCGGGTGAGATCTTGAAGGTCTCAGTCCGCCACGGCTGCACGGCTGCAGGCCGAAGGCGTGCCAGATCCGCAGCACGCTCGCCGGCGAGATCCCCACGACCTTGGCCGGCTCCCGCTTCGACCAGTGCGTCCCGCCCTGTGGCGTCTGCTCCAGGGTACGGACCACGACCTCTTCCACCTGGACATCGGTGATGGTCCGCGGCACCCCGGGCCCGCGGCTCGTCGGCGAGTCCGTCCAGTCGCCGGGCAAGGAACCGTGTGCGCCAGCGGCGCACGGTATCTCTGCCGACACCGAGTCGCGCGGCGACCACGGTGTTGTTCCAGCCGTTCGCGCACGCCAGCACGATGCGTGCGCGAACGGCCAGTCCCTGGGCGGTCGAGCGGCGCTCGGCCCAGCTCTCCAGCGTCAGCCGCTCGGCCTCCGACAACACGACATGTTCCAGCCGGGTATCGCCCATCCACGCAGCACAGCGCGAGCGCGCTACCCGCCGCAGCAGCACGCCGCAATCTGAAAGAGGGGACGCCTCACGTGGCGACCCACGATCTCAAAACCAGATCACTAGTACGTCCTGCGAGACGCCGTTCCTAGCGCATCAGCAGTCCCCGCATCCCCAGCCCGTAGTGCACGCGCAGTCGGTGCAGCTCCCACAGGCCCACCGCCGTGACGGAGAGCGGGGCGCCCAGGATGAACACGTACCGGATCACCGTCGGCACGCCCTCGTGGGCGCCGGTGAACATGTCGATCAGTGCCATCTCCCACGCCAACGCCATGATCAGCAGCGGCGGCACCGTCTCGTGGATGTCCGCGGTGCGGAACACGTGCTGGACGGCGAGTCCCACGCCCCAGACGACGAACGGCGTCACCCAGAAGAGGACGAAGATGGTGAGCGCGAGGATGAGGCCCTTCGTCACGGTGAAGTGGCCCTCCACGAGGGGTTCCTGGCCCTCGAAGAACCCTGAGAGCACGATGATCGGGAAGACGGAGGCCGCCGCCATCATGGCCACGATCGCGCCGAAGCACCGCCCCGCCCGGTGCAGCAGGTCCCGTCGCGCCGCCGGAGCGGCCAGGCCGTACAGGACGCCGACGACGACCGGGAGGGTCGCCGCCAGCACGAGGGCGCTGGTCCACGACTTGTCGACCTGCTCGTCCGCCGCGTCGCTGAGCTTGGGGGCGAGCTTGTAGGCGTAGGACGTCCACAGGAACGCGCCCACGCCGACCAGGGTCCTGATCTTCCGCATCCGCGCCACCTCAGGATCCGAGACGATGCCCGGCCGTGACGGGGTGAAGACCCTGCGCGCGGTGTGGATGGGGCCGATCCGCCGCCGCAGCCGGGTGATCGGCCCGCCCGGCGGCGGCCCCGGCGGCCCCGGGTAGGGCGGCTGGGGCTGTGGCGGCACGTAGGGCTGGGGCGGATAGGGCTGAGGTGGCTGCGGCTGGTAGGGCTGCGGCCCCTGGGGCGGCTGTCCGCCCGGGTTCCAGTTGCTCATCGTTCGTCCCCCGGTATGCGAGTGTGCGCCGCGATGGGCGCGATCGCCGAGTGTATTGAGCACACAGGGTCCGCGCAGCCCTCGCCCCGGGTCGTGCACCGAACGGCCGCAATTATGCAATCATGCTTGCTTGTTTTCATCGGCGCTGCCATGCCCGAGGGGAGCGTCCCGTGTCCGATCCGACGCCCGTGTTCGACGACCTGCGCGAGGAGAGCGAGGAACTCGACCGGCTGGTGGCCGAGTTGCGCGCCGAGCAGTGGGCGCTCGCCACCCCGGCGCCCGGCTGGAGCGTCGCCCACCAGATCGCGCATCTCGCCTGGACGGACCATTCGGCGCTGCTGGCCGCGACCGACACGGACGCCTTCCACGTCCTGGTGGAGAAGGCGCTGGTGTCGCCGGGCTCCTTCGTCGACGACGGTGCCGAGGAGGACCGCTACGCCGGGACCTACCTCGGCAAACGCGAACTACGCGCGCTGGTCGCCAACCCCCGCCTCCAGGTCTACGAAGACCCGAAGGCGTTCCTGACCTGCAACCACTGCAGCCCTGGCGCACGAAACTTTCAAGATCTCTCCGGACCCGCTGCTGATCGACAAGATCCGTGACGTGGTCGGACTGTATCTCGCCCCGCCGGCGAACACGGCCGTCTTCGCGGTCGACGAGAAACCGCAGATCCAGGCCCTGGAACGGACAGCGCCGGTGCTGCCGATGGCGCCGGGCACCCCTGAGCGCCGCAGCTTCGACTACGTCCGGCACGGCACCGTGGACCTGTTCGCCGCCCTGAACACCGCCACCGGCAAGGTGATCGGGAAGCTGTCCGCACAGCACCGCGCGGTCGACTTCCGTGACTTCCTCGACGAGATCGACCGCCAGACCGATCCCGGCCTGGCGGTCCACGTGATCTGCGACAACCTCTCCGCCCACAAGGCGCCGGTTGCACAAGTGGCTGCTTGCGCATCCCCGGTTCCGCCTGCACTTCACCCCGACCTACTCGTCCTGGATCAACCAGGTCGAGCGGTGGTTCGCGGAGCTGGAACGACGCTGCCTTGAACGCGGCGTGTTCTGCTCACTTGATGAACTGAAGACCGGGCTCGAAGAGTGGATCAAGACCTGGAACGAACAGGCTCGGCCCTTCAAGTGGACCAAGACCTCAGATCAGATCATCGACCGCATCTGCCGCTACTGCGACAGGATCTCCGGACCGGGACACTAGGGGCCTGTCGACAGGCCCTGGGCAGGCCCCTAGGTCTGCGGGTCCCAGGTCTCCACGTCCACGACGGCCTCCACCGGGATGGGGCCGTAGACGTGCGGGAACTCCTCGCCCCCGGGCTTCATCGCCTCGTAGCGCACCGGCGCACCGACCCGCTCGGCGTCGATGACGAGGACGACGAGCTCGTCGGGACCGGCGTAGGAGCCGTACAGGAAGGAGGCCACGCCCGGGAGTTGGCGGCGTGTGGAGCAGTGGACGAAGCCCTCCTCGCCGAGGGTGCGGCCACGTGTGGACATCTCGTACGTGCCGGACGCGCGGGCCGCGTCCCACAGGGAGCGCTCGGTGATGTGCAGCAGAGGTTCAGGCATGCGCCCACGCTACGGTCCCCCGTCCGTGGCCCGCACACGGCTGATGTCCGCTCCCTGGGCGTTCGGGCGCGCCGGCTCCTCGGGACGGTCGCCCGGTCCTTGTTCCGGCCGGTCGACGGCCGCTCGGTCCGCCCGCTCGCCGGACGCGTCGTCCGGTGCGCAGCCCGGCGCGTCGTCCGCTGTGCGGCCCGGCGCGTCGTCCGCTGTGCGGCCCGGCGCGTCGTCCGGCTCGCGGACGGGGTGCCGGCGGGGCTCGGCGAACCCGGCCTCGCACTCGGGGTTGTGGCAGGGGCCGGGGCCCCACACGGGGACCCAGGCGCCCAGGGTCTTGTGGCGTCGCACTACGGTGTCGACCGGCTGCCCGCAGGAGGGGCAGACGTGCTCGTCGGTGCCCATGACCCCAGGGTATTGCGGCGGCGGCCTCAGCGCTTCCTGCTGTACGTCCGCACGAGCACGCCGTTCTCGAAGGTGCGCACCGAGTCGAGCGCGAACTCGGCGACGTCGAACCCGGACCCGAACATCGGCATACCCGAGCCGAGCACCACGGGGTAGGTCTTGATGACGAGCTCGTCGACCTCGTCGATCAGGGCTCCGGCGAGCTGCGAGCCGCCGCAGAGGTAGATCCCGAGTTCGCCGTCCTCGGCCTTGAGTTCGCGGATCTTCCCGACGACGTCGTCCCCGACGACCGTCACGTTCGGGTCGGGCGACTCGTCGAGGCCGCGCGAGGCGACGTACTCGCGCAGATGGGCGTACGGGCTGGTCACGCCGATATCCAGTGCCAGGTCGTAGCTGACGCGGCCCTGTATCACCGTGTCGAAGCGGCGGTTGGCCAGATTGTCGATGCCGAGCGCCCGCCGGCCGTGCGTCGCCAGGGTCTCCGGATACTCCGCCTTGAGGAAGGCGAAGTACTCCTCGTCGACGAACGGCATGAAGAACTGCCAGCCCCCCTTCGGGTCTGCGATGAAGCCGTCGATCGAGCAGGCGATGAAGTACGTGAGCTTGCGCAAGCGGGTCTCTTTTCGTGGACGACACGTTCGGGTGGTCCGGCCACGCGACCGAACCACTCCAGTTATAGTGCTTCATCTGTAGTGGTTACAAGGGGATTCCCGGAGGACGTCCATATGGCAAGGAACCCGGAGCGCAGGGCCGCCCTCGTCGACGCGGCCGTGGCGGTGCTGGCGCGCGAGGGGGCGCGCGGGCTGACGTTCCGTGCCGTGGACGGTGAGGCCGCCGTGCCGGTGGGGACCGCGTCGAACTACTTCACCGACCGGGACGACCTGCTGAACCAGGTCGACGCCCACCTCCACACGCGCCTCGCCCCCGACCCGGCGGTGTTCGCCGAACTGCTCACCAGACCGAAGGACCGCTCGCTGGTGCTGGAGTTCATGCGGGACCTGCTGGCCCGCGCCACCGGCGACCGCACGGGCTACCTGGCCCTGTTCGAGATGCGTCTGGAGGCCACCCGCCGCCCCGCTCTGCGGGCCTCGTACACCGAGTCGGTGCGCGGCGACCTGGAACAGGGCATGGCGTTCCACCGGGCGGCGGGGCTGCCCGGCGGCGACGAGACCGTGACGGTGCTCTACCTGGCCGTGCTCGGGCTGCTCCTGGAGCAGCTGACCCTGCCCGGTGTCCTGGACGGGGTGCTGCCGGGTGTCACCGTCCCGGACGAGCTGCTGGAACGGATCGTGGCGACGATCGTGCCCGAGGCCTGAGGCCTCAGGCCTGACAACTGACGCCTCAGGCCTGAGGCTCGCGCCACATGGGCCACATCTGCGGCCCGTCCGGCAGGTCGAGCGGGCGGCCCTCGAGGGCGAACCCGAGCCGCTCGTACAACGCGCGGCTGCGCGCGCTGCTCGCCTCCAGATACGCGGGCAGGCCCTCCCGGTCGCAGCGGTCGAGAACCGACCGGATCAGCGTCGTACCGAGTCCTTCGCCCTGCCGTTCCGGTGCCACGGCGATCATCCACAGATACTCGTGGGCGCGGCCCGCGGGGTGGATGTCCGCCGTCAGCCGGCCGATCTGCTCGACGCGTTCGTTGCCCGGGTCGACGGCCTCGCGCAGCTGCGCCGGACCGTCCTCGTCCGCGTCTCCCTCGCCGTGGTCACCGGCGGGGACGGACAGCCACAGGGCGCAGGCCGTGCCGTCCTCGGCCAGGTCCACCCGGCCCTCGGCCAGCACGGCGTCGAGGAAGGCGGCCATCAACTTGTGGTGCGTCGCACGGCGGTCCGCCTCGTCCGGGAAGACCCAGCCGCTGACCGGATCGTCCTGGAAGGCCTCGTCCAGCAGCCGGACGACCAGCTCTCTGTCGCCCTCGTCCGCCGCCCGGATCGCCACGCCCATGTCCCGCCCCGCCCTTCGCCCCAACTCACGTTGATCGTATGGCCGTTGCAGCCTAGTCGGTCTCCGCGGAGGGCGGGCACCGGAGGCCACGCACCGGGGGTGACGAAAGGGGGCGGCTCCCGCACACCGTGGGGATGTGCGGGACCCGCCCCGTCCGGGGCCCGGCGCCGTACGGAGGTCAGGTGCCGTACGGAACCGGGCCCCGGGGCCTGGGGCCGGCGCGCGGGCCGGACGACCGGCGCGCCGCTCCGGTCAGTTGCTGCGCCGCGTGACGAACTCCGCCAGCGCGAGGAGGCCGCCCGCCGCCTCCGGGTCCGGGATCGCCCGGGACAGCTCGTGCATCGCCCGGGCCATCCGGTCGGCCGCCTGGACCTGCGCCCAGTCACGGCCGCCCGCCCGCTCGACGGCCAGCACCGTGCGCTCCAGCTCCCCCGCGTCTCCTTCCCCGTACGGCACTCCGTACAACTCGGCCAGTTCGTCCGCCGCCGTGGTCCCCGAACCGAGCGCGGCGACCACGGGCAGGGACTTCTTGCGGGCGATGAGGTCCGCACCGGCCGGTTTGCCGGTGCGGCTCGGGTCCCCCCAGATCCCGATCACGTCGTCGATCAGCTGGAAGGCGAGCCCGGCCGCACGGCCGAACGCGTCCAGCGCCGCGACGTCCTCCTCGTCCGCCCCCGCGTAGAGCGCACCGACCGCGCAGGCGCAGCCGATCAGCGCTCCCGTCTTGGCCTCGGCCATGACCAGGCAGTCGTCGAGGGTGACCTCGTCCGGGCCCAGCTTCTCCATGGCCGTGTCCGCCTGCTGGCCCGCGCACAGCTCGACGACGCAGGCGGCGAGCCGGGCGGCGGCCGCCGAGGACGCCGGATGCGGGTCCTCGGCGAGCAGCTGCTGGGCCAGCGCCTGGAGCGCGTCGCCCGCCAGGATCGCGTCGGCGTCACCGAACACGGTCCATGCGGTGGGACGGTGCCTGCGGGTGGTGTCCCGGTCCATGACGTCGTCGTGCAGCAGCGTGAAGTTGTGGACCAGCTCCACTGCCGCCGCGGCCCGCACGGCCGCACTGTGCCGCCCGCCGAGCGCCCTGACCGCGGCGAGCACGAGCGCGGGCCGGATCGCCTTGCCCGCGTTGCCCGCCGCCGGGGTGCCGTCCGCGTGCTCCCAGCCGAAGTGGTACAGAGCTACCCGGCGCATGGAGCCGGGCAGCGTGTCGATCGCCCTGCGCAGCTCGGGGTCGACGGACGCCCGCGCGCGCTCCAGGATGCCCGCCGCCTCCTGCCCGTCGAGCGGACCCGGCGGGGCCTGTGTGTCCATGGGCCTCCCGGTGGGGCTCCGCCTTTCCAGGATCTCGGTCGGGCCCTGCTTCGTGTCCGTCATGAACTCACCCATGGGACCGCCTCGGAAGGTCTGCGGACGGTGGCTCTCCGCGGCTGCCGGGCGCGCGCCCCCTCGCGCACCCGCCCCAAAGGACGGGGACACGGCGCACGGCGTGCGGTGACGTCACCGCCAGCGGCCGATCTCGACGTTCTCCAGGATGCCGAGGGCGTCCGGCACGAGGACGGCGGCGGAGTAGTACGCCGTCACCAGGTAGGAGATGACCGCCTGTTCGTTGATGCCCATGAAGCGCACCGACAGGCTCGGCTCGATCTCGTCCGGGATGCCCGACTGCTGGAGGCCGATCACGCCCTGCTCGGCCTCGCCCGTACGCATGGCGATGATCGAGGTCGTACGGGTGTCGCTGACCGGGATCTTGTTGCACGGGAAGATCGGCACCCCGCGCCAGGTCGGGATGCGGTTGCCCGCCATCTCGACGGTCTCCGGGACCAGACCGCGCTTGTTGAGCTCGCGTCCGAACGCGGAGATCGCGCGGGGGTGCGCCAGAAACAGCTTGGTGCCGCGCCGTCGGCTGAGCAGCTCGTCGAGGTCGTCGGGCCCGGGTACGCCGTCGTGCGGCTGCAGCCGCTGGTCGTACTCGCAGTTGTTGAGCAGTCCGAACTCCCTGTTGTTGATGAGCTCGTGCTCCTGGCGCTCCTTCAACGCCTCGACGGTGAGCCGGAGCTGCTGCTCGGTCTGGTTCATGGGCTGGTTGTAGAGGTCGGCCACACGCGTGTGCAGGCGCAGCACGGTCTGGGCGATGCTCAGTTCGTACTCGCGCGGCGCCGCCTCGTAGTCCACGAAGGTGCCGGGGATGTCGGGCTCGCCGGTGTGGCCCGCCGCGAGGTCGATCTCCTTCTCGCCGTACTTGTTGGTGCGCTGCGCCGGAATGGAGCGCAGGCTCTGGAGATGGTCGCGCAGGGAGTCGGCGCGCTCCGCGACCTGTTCGAGGTCCTGGCGGGGCAGGGTGAGCACGGTGACCGAGGTGACCGCGCGAGCCGTGTACTCCCAGATCGCGTCCGGGTCGATGAGCGCCTGCTCGCCGAAGTAGGCGCCGTCGGCGAGGACACCGAGGACCGCGTCGTCCCCGTAGGGACCGGTGCCGATCTTCTCGACCCTGCCGTGCGCCAGCAGGAACACCGCGTCGGCCTGGCTGCCGAACGAGGCGAGCACCTCGCCCGGTGCGAACTCCCGCTGCCGGCAGCGCTGGGCGAGCTCGCCCAGTACTTCCTGGTCCTCGAACGACCTCAGCACGGACAGCTCGCCGAGCTCCGCCGGGACGACCTCGACCCGGTCGCCGGTCTTCACGAACGTCACGCGGCCGTCGCCCACGGAGTAGCTGAGCCGCCGGTTGACTCGGTACGTGCCACCCTGCACGTTCACCCACGGAAGCATGCGCAGCAGCCAGCGGGAGCTGATCTCCTGCATCTGGGGTGCGGACTTGGTGGTGGTGGCCAGGTTCCGCGCGGCGGATGTGCCGAGGCTCTGCTGCGGCTTGCCCTGCTGCGGGCGGACCTCTTCGCCTACCGACATGAAAATTGCCCTCCCGGTCGTGCATGCACTGATCTGCGCGGACCAGCCTTCCATCACGGAGCGTGCCGGTGCTATTACACGAATGAGGGGGAATGGATCACCGGCGAGTGGGCATTGGCCGCGATTCTGTCCAGGGAACTCCAAGATCCGGCCAACCGTTTGACCCAGCGACGGACAACGAAGGGAGACGGCAGTGGCAGGCTTCCTGGACCGCGCCAAGGAACAGGCGCAGCGCGGCCTCACACAGGGCAAGCAGAAGCTCGACGAGGTGCAGGCGCAGCGCGCCGGCGGCGACCTCCTGAAGAGGCTCGGCGCGGCGTATTACGCGGAGCGGCGCGGCAGCGGCACCCCCGAGGCGACCCAGCAGGCCCTCCAGGCCCTGGAGAGTCACATCGCCGCGCACGGGGACGCTTTCCTGCACTCCTGAGCGGCCCGGCCGGATTTCACGGTCCCGGCGGCCACCGGCCCAGCCGTTCGGCGGTCCGCCGGGCCGGTGAAGTGGCCCACCCGGCCGCACGATCCACCGGTTCCACCGCTTCCGTCCCGCATGTCCGGATCGGCTCGCACGCTGTGCGAACGAGTAGTACCGGCCACCCTGTCGCGGGTACAAGCTGCGGTACGAGACGGCCACGAGAGGTGGCCGCCGTGCAGCACGAAGGAGGCGGCCGTGGCCCCACCCATGTCCGCGCGTACTTTCCTGGACCGGCTCAGGGACGCAGGCGTCACCGTCGTCGAGGTCGGCGACTGGGAGCATCACAACCGCAACCACAAGGGCCCGTGGGGCCCGGTGCACGGCGTGATGATCCATCACACGGTGACCTCCGGCAGCGAGCGCACCGTCGAGATCTGCCGCAAGGGTCACTCGGAACTGCCCGGGCCGCTGTGCCACGGCGTCATCACCAAGGACGGAGTCGTCCACCTCGTCGGCTACGGACGCGCCAACCACGCGGGCCTGGGCGACGACGACGTCCTGCGGGCGGTGATCGCGGAGAAGGCGCTCCCCCACGACAACGAGGCGAACACCGACGGCAACCGCCATTTCTACGGCTTCGAGTGCGAGAACCTCGGCGACGGGAAGGACCCGTGGTCCGAGGCGCAGCTGGAGGCCGTCGAGCGGGTCTCCGCCGCGATCTGCCGCCACCACGGCTGGACGGAACGCTCGGTCATCGGCCATCTCGAATGGCAGCCGGGCAAGACCGACCCGCGGGGCTTCACGATGCGATCCATCCGGGAGCGCATCCGTGACCGCCTGAAGTGACGGGGCGACCGCCGCCCGGACCGGCGGTGGGCGCGGGCGCTGAGGCCTCGCCCGGTTCCGCCGGCCACGCCGAGCGCCCGCTGCTTTCTGATCCGGCCACCGGGGGCACCAGCGCGGGCCGCGCATCCGCGAGGCGGTGGCGCCCTCTCCGTGAGCCCAGCCCGCGCCCGCTCCGGACACGTGTCCGACAATGGGCGGATGACCAGCCCCGACGTCCAGGACGCCGCCGGCGCCCCCGAGCCTCACGCCGCCGGGGCGGCCGGCCCCGACGTACTGCGGCCGCGGCTGCCGTCACCGCTGCTGGAGGCCGGGGACGAGCGGTTCGCGCGCCACGGCGTCCGGCTGCTGCTCAAGCGGGATGATCTGATCCATCCCGAGCTGGTCGGCAACAAGTGGCGCAAGCTGACCCCCAACCTGGAGGCGGCGGCGGGCCGCACGGTGGTCACCTTCGGCGGTGCGTACTCGAACCATCTGCGGGCCACGGCCGCGGCCGGCCGTCTCCTCGGCATCCCGACGCTCGGCGTGGTCCGCGGCCAGGAGCTGGCCGGACGCCCGCCCAACCCCTCGCTCGCCCGGTGCGTGGCCGACGGCATGCGTCTGCACTTCGTCGACAGACGCACGTACCGCGCCAAGGCGGAGCCGGAGACGCTGTCCGGAATCCTGCGCGCGGTGGAGGCCGAGGACGCGTACGTGGTGCCCGAGGGCGGAAGCAACTCCCCGGCCGTGCGCGGATGCCAGGAACTCGGCCGCGAGCTGGGCGACGCGGCCGACGTCGTCGCCGTCGCCTGCGGCACCGGCGGGACCCTCGCGGGCCTGGCCGCCGGACTCGCCCCCGGCCGCCGCGCCCTCGGCATCCCGGTCCTGAAGGGCGGCTTCCTGGACGCCGGCGTACTGGCCCTCCAGCAGGCCGCGTTCGGCGCCCGCCGTGGCCTGTGGTCCCTGGACGACCGCTTCCACTTCGGCGGCTACGCCCGCGCCACTCCAGAACTCGACGCCTTCGCCGAGGACTTCGAGGACCGGCACGGGCTGCCCGTCGAACGTCTCTATGTCGCCAAGATGCTGTACGGACTTGTCGCCCTGGCCGAGGAGGGCGCGTTCCCGCACGGCACGACCGTGGCCGCGGTGATCACCGGGGCGCCGCTTCCCTGACGATACGGCGCACCCGGACGGTGTCGGCGCACCGGCTTCCTACGCCGTCTCGCGGTAGGCCGCCGCCTCCTCCAGGTCGAGCCGGCGCAGCAGCGTGCGCAGCATCTCGTCGTCGATGAAGCGGAGGTCGCGCAGCTTCACGAAGACCTCGCGCTCGGCGCCGATCATCTCCCGGGACAGCCGCCGGTAGGTGTCGTCGGCCGACTCGCCGGTCACCGGGTTGACCGCGCCGAGCCGCTCCCAGACGGCATTGCGACGGTGCTCCATGACACCGCGCAGCCGGTCGGCGAGGGGCGGCGGCAGGGCGTTGCGCTCGTCGGTGAGCAGGTCGTCGAGGCGCTGCTCGGCGGCCCGGGACGCCTGGGCCTGCGCGTTGGCCTCGGCGAGCGTCTCGGCCTGGACGTCGCGGCCCGGCAGCTTCAGGAGGCGGATCAGCGGCGGCAGGGTCAGTCCCTGCACGACCAGCGTCCCGATGACCGTCGTGAAGGTCAGGAACAGGATCAGGTTGCGGTCGGGAAAGACCTCGCCGCCGTGGACGGTGAGCGGGATCGAGAAGGCGATGGCCAGCGAGACCACGCCGCGCATGCCGGCCCAGCCGATGATGAAGGGGCCCTTCCAGGTGGGGTTGTCCTCGCGCTTCCTGATCCGCGCGGACAACAGCCGGGGCAGGAACGTCGCCGGGTACACCCACACGAACCGCGCCGCGACCACCACCAGGAAGACGGCGACCGCGTACCAGGCGGCGCTCGTGCCCTCGTACTGTCCGAGCCCCTTGAGGACGACCGGCAACTGGAGTCCGATCAGCGCGAACACCGCCGACTCCAGGACGAACGCGACCATCTTCCACACGGCCTCCTCCTGGAGCCGCGTCGCGAAGTCCACCTCCCAGGCACGGTGCCCCAGGTAGAGGGCGACGACCACCACCGCGAGCACACCGGAGGCCTTCAGCTGCTCGGCGACCCCGTACGCGACGAAGGGGATCAACAGGGACAGAGTGTTCTGGAGCAGTGCCTCCTTGATGTGGGTGCGCAGCCAGTGGATCGGGATCATCAGGACGAGACCGACGGCCACACCGCCGACCGCCGCGATCAGGAACTCACGGATGCCGCCCGCCCACGTCGCGCCCTCGCCGATCGCGGCCGCGATCGCCACCTTGTACGCGGTGATCGCGGTCGCGTCGTTCACCAGGGACTCGCCCTGCAGGATGGTGGTGGTCCGCGAGGGCAGGCCCACGCGCCGCGCGACCGCCGTCGCGGCGACCGCGTCCGGGGGCGCGACCACCGCGCCCAGGACGAGCGCCGCGGTCAGCGGCAGGCTCGGCACGATCAGGTACGCGGCCCAGCCGACCACGAGGGTCGCGAAGAGGACGTAGCCGACGGACAGCAGCGCGACGGGCCGCAGTTGCGCCCTCAGGTCGAGGTACGAGCTGTCGGTGGCCGCCGTGTACAGCAGCGGGGGCAGCACCAGCGGCAGCACGACCTCGGGGTCGAGTTCGTAGACGGGTACTCCCGGGATGTACGAGAAGACCAGGCCCGCCGCGACGAGCAGGAGCGGCGCGGGCACCGGTGTGCGGCGAGCCGCCCCGGCGACCGCGGCACTTCCCGCGACCAGCAACAGCAGTGGCAAAACGTGCATCGTCTTTCCGCCCGCCCTCGTTTTCGCGCGACTTCCCGCACACCCGACGTAACCTGGCAATCATGAAACAGTGCACGCACGCCGAAGCGCTGCCGCACCCCGAACCCCAGCCCCTCAGCGAGACGTGCCTGGAGTGCCTCGCGGCCGGCACGCACCCGGTGCAGCTTCGCCTGTGCCTGGAGTGCGGGCACCTCGGCTGCTGCGACTCCTCTCCGCTGCAACACGCGACGGAGCACTTCAAGACCACCGGGCATTCGATCATGCGCACCTTCGAGCTCGGGGAGAACTGGCGTTGGTGCTTCGTCGACCACGTACTCGTATGACACGACGCATGCATACTGGAACAGCCCGCGGATCGCATACGCGTGTGACCGGCGATCCGGACGGTTCGACCGTCTGACGCCTGGGTACGTCAACCCGGCGCGCGCTCTTCCTAATTGGGCCCGCAGACCCCTAGCCACTGTCCGTACTCGTAGGCTTACTATGAGTGACAGCAAGGGGCGGGGTCCCCAGGACAGGACACTTGGGAGCGCGGTAGCGTCACGGCTGAACGACATAGCGCGTTACCCGGGGGGCGACCCTCGGCCCCCGAAAGAGCTTGTACCACCATGGAGGTGAGGGTGTCCCAGATCGCAGGCGAGCCCGCGACGAAGGACTTCGTGGAAGTCCGGCTGCCGGCCGCGGGTGCCTACCTGTCGGTGCTGCGTACGGCCACGGCCGGGCTCGCGGCCCGTTTGGACTTCACCCTCGACGAGATCGAGGACCTGCGCATCGCGGTGGACGAGGCCTGCGCGATCCTGCTGCAACAGGCCGTCCCCGGCTCGGTGCTCAGCTGCGTCTTCCGGCTCATCGACGACTCGCTGGAGGTGACGGTCTCCGCGCCGACCACCGACGGTCACGCTCCGTCACGGGACACCTTCGCCTGGACCGTCCTCTCGGCGCTAGCGGGCAAGGTCGACTCCTCCGTCGCCGAGGACAAGACCGTTTCGATCAGCCTCTACAAACAGCGCGGCGCGGGACCCGGGCCGGCGTGAGGAACGGGGACGGGCCGGTGCGGGACGAAGAGCGCGGCACACGGGAACTTCCGGCCGGGCGCGTCGAAGGCCTCGACGGGCCGCGGCGGACGGCGGACGGCGTCGACGGCATTCCCGAGCAGGCCCGGCCGCATCCGGAGGACGGCGCCTCACCGGTCGTCGCACAGGCCGCGGCAGAACCGCGGACCGACGAGGACGAACGGGAGGAGCTCTCCGGCCGGGGCGATGGACAACGGGATCCGGAGGGTGCCGCGCTGAGCACGTCCTCGGGAGGGCGGCGGCTGGTGACGGGCGGGACTATGAGCGAGCACGAGCGACACGACAAACCAGGGGCACACAGCGTGCAGGGCGCGCAGCACGGGCCGAGCGCCCAGCACATCGAGCACGACCCTCAGGACCGCAGCGGTGCACGGGCGATGTTCGTCGAGCTGCGCAAGCTCAAGGAGGGCAGCGCCGAGTACGCGGAGCTGCGCAACCAGCTCGTCCGCATGCACCTCCCGCTCGTGGAGCATCTCGCCCGCCGCTTCCGCAATCGCGGCGAGCCCCTGGACGACCTGACGCAGGTCGCCACCATCGGCCTGATCAAGTCGGTCGACCGCTTCGACCCCGAGCGCGGCGTCGAGTTCTCGACGTACGCGACGCCGACGGTCGTCGGCGAGATCAAGCGGCACTTCCGCGACAAGGGCTGGGCGGTCCGCGTCCCGCGCCGCCTCCAGGAGCTGCGGCTGGCGCTGACCACGGCGACCGCGGAGCTCTCGCAGCTGCACGGCCGCTCCCCCACGGTCCACGAGCTGGCCGAGAAGCTCGCGATCTCCGAGGAAGAGGTGCTGGAGGGCCTGGAGTCCGCCAACGCCTACTCGACGCTGTCCCTGGACGTGCCCGACACGGACGACGAGTCGCCGGCCGTCGCGGACACCCTGGGCGCCGAGGACGAGGCGCTGGAGGGCGTCGAGTACCGCGAGTCCCTCAAGCCGCTGCTCGAAGATCTGCCGCCGCGGGAGAAGCGCATCCTGCTCCTCCGTTTCTTCGGGAACATGACGCAGTCGCAGATCGCCCAGGAGGTCGGCATCTCCCAGATGCACGTGTCACGGCTGCTGGCCCGCACCCTGGCCCAGCTGCGGGAGAAGCTCCTCGTCGAGGAGTGAGCCGGCCCCGGCCGACCCCTTCCGCCCCGCGCGACATTCCCGCGCAGCCGGCCTCATGGGAGACCTCCGCGCCGCCGGCCCTGCGGGACCGATCCCCCACGCCGCTGCGCCACCAGCTCCGCGCGACCGCTCCGCGCCGACCGGCCACCCCGGTCTGACGGACACCTCCGCGGCCACCCCGGTCCGACCGGACGATTCAGCGCCCCACCGGGCGTTACCGGTCCGGTCCGCTCGGGTCCCGCGCACCGACCGGTCACCTCCGGTCTCATCGGGACCCACCACCGGGCCCTTCCGGTCCCACCGAGTCACCGCGACCGGTCACGACCGGCCACGTCCGGTCCGGCCGGCACGCCCTCGGCCGCTTCCGGACCCACCGGACACGTCGCCGGACACCTCCCGCACCGGCTGAACACCTCCGCGCGCGCCCGGGTCCCGCACACCGACCGGTCACATCGCGTCCCGCGACGGAACCACCCAGTGGCACATGTCCGCCGACCCGGTCGGCATACGCATCCCGACCGATCGCTTCCGGTCCCACGACCGCCTCGGCCCTGGACGGAGGCCGGCTACGGACCCGGTCGGCCGGCGCCCGGGCCGGTCACTTCTGGTCGGGCGCTTCGGCGCCGGGCCCTCGGATGCCGAGGGCCTTCGTCGTCTCCGGGTTCAGCAACAGCACCAGGCCCACGATCGCGACGACCGCCAGCGCGATGCCGCCCGGGATCGCGACGCTGTCGGCCTGGAGCAGGGTGTAGGCCACGGGCAGCGACAGGATCTGGGTGATGAGCGCCGGGCCCCGGCTCCAGGAGCGGCGCAGCAGCAGTCCGCGCGCCGCCAGCAGGGGCAGCAGGGCCAGCACGATGAGCGTGACGCCGCCGGTGATGGCCTGCCCTCGGCTGTCCGGGCTGCCCGTGAGACCCCGGACGAGCACGTACACGCCGCCCGCGACGAGGGCGAGGCCCTCCAGCGCGGCCAGCGCCGCCGCGGCGGTAAGTCGCGCGGGGCGGGGTTCCGCGGCGGGGGCGTGCGAAGTGGTGGGGTTCTGCTCAGCGCTCACCCCTGAAGGGTAGCCGTCGGCGATGCGGCGGCCCGGGCGCGGGGGACCGCGCCGGAGGGGGTCCGACGTGCGCAGGCTCACGCTGCGATCTCTTACCCGATCCCTACCTCGCTCTGGGCCCGGTACCCCCCAGTAGGTACGCTGCAACCCATGCGTGCACTTCTCGTCGTCAATCCGGCAGCAACCACCACCAGTGCGCGCACGCGCGACGTGTTGATCCACGCGCTCGCCAGCGAGATGAAGCTGGAGGCGGTCACCACCGAGTACCGCGGGCACGCCCGGGATCTCGGCCGGCAGGCCGCGGAGAGCGAGGACATAGACCTGGTCGTGGCCCTCGGCGGCGACGGCACGGTCAACGAGGTCGTGAACGGACTGCTCCACGACGGCCCCGCCCCGGAGCGGTTGCCCGGCTTCGCGGTGGTCCCGGGCGGCTCCACCAACGTCTTCGCCCGCGCACTCGGCCTGCCCAACGACGCGGTGGAGGCGACCGGCGCCCTGCTGGACGCGCTGCGCGAGAGCCGTGAGCGCACGGTCGGCCTGGGTCTCGCCTCGGGCACTCCCGGCACGGAGGACGAAGCCGTGCCGTCCCGCTGGTTCACCTTCTGCGCCGGGCTCGGGTTCGACGCGGGGGTGGTCGGGCGCGTCGAGCAGCAGCGCGAGCGCGGCAAGCGCTCCACCCATGCGCTGTATCTCCGCCAGGTGATGCGCCAGTTTCTGGACGAACCGCACCGCCGGCACGGGACGATCACACTGGAGCGCCCCGGCGTGGACCCGGTGACCGATCTGGTCCTGTCCATCATCTGCAACACCTCGCCGTGGACGTTTCTCGGTAATCGTCCGGTGTACGCCTCGCCTAAGGCTTCGTTCGATACCGGTCTCGACGTACTCGGTCTCAGCCGCATGTCGACGGCCTCGGTTGCCCGGTATGCCACACAGTTGCTCACTTCGTCCCCCGAGCGTGGCCCCCATGGCAAGCATGCTGTCTCCCTGCACGACTTGACAGACTTCACCTTGCATTCGAAGGTCCCGCTGCCCCTCCAGATGGACGGTGACCACCTGGGGCTGCGAACAAGCGTGACGTTCACAGGCGTACGCCGTGCACTGCGTGTGATTGTGTGAGTAGAAGAGGCCAAAGTCCTTTCACTCGAACGTTTAGGCCAGGATCCACCCCATGGAAGTACGGCTGTGACCTAGTCGACACCGAGGAATCAAAAAAAACTTTCCGGAAGGGGTTGTATCCGCCGCTGAGGTTTGCGAGTCTCTACGTGGCGATCGGGACGGCCCGCAACATCGGCCCCACAGAGAGCCAGAACCCCTCCTCAAATCACAGGACCACGTCAGGGCAACCTGGCAGTCGGCCCTTCACTTGTTGAGGGATTCGTGAAAGCGTTCACATTCACAAGCAACTTGCATGTAATACCAAGGAGAGGTAGCAGCCATGGACTGGCGTCACAACGCCGTTTGCCGCGAGGAAGACCCCGAGCTCTTCTTCCCCATCGGCAACACCGGTCCTGCGCTGCTGCAGATCGAGGAAGCCAAGGCCGTCTGCCGCCGCTGCCCCGTCATGGAGCAGTGCCTGCAGTGGGCGCTCGAGTCCGGCCAGGACTCCGGCGTCTGGGGTGGCCTCAGCGAGGACGAGCGCCGTGCCATGAAGCGTCGCGCCGCCCGCAACCGGGCCCGTCAGGCCTCCGCCTGACACCCCACCCCGCACGAGCCTGAGCTTGGCGGCGCGTACAGCGAGTACGCATCTCCCGCCCCCGAGCCGCAGCGCGCAGTACCCCCGATGCGCATTTGAGCAACGAGCTTTCGGCCCCGGATCACCTGGTGATCCGGGGCTCATTGCTGTTTGCGACCGCGTGGATTGCTCCACCGCCCCGCTTGCCGGGTGCAGGGCGAACCGCTCCCGGCCGAGCCGGCCGGGAGCGACTACTTGTGGCCCCGCACCGGGATGTCCAGGATCACCTGCGTGCCGCGTTCCGGGGCCGCCACCATGTCGAAGGTGCCGCCCAACTCGCCCTCCACCAGCGTCCGTACGATCTGCAGGCCGAGGTTGCCCGAACGGTGCGGGTCGAAGTCCTCGGGCAGGCCCACCCCGTCGTCCTGGACCGTGACCAGCAGTCGGGCCTCCTTGCTGGTGCCGCCGCGCACCGCGGAGACCTCGACGGTGCCCCGGTCGCCCTCGCGGAAGCCGTGCTCCAGCGCGTTCTGCAGGATCTCCGTGAGGACCATCGACAGCGGGGTCGCGACCTCGGCGTCCAGGATTCCGAAGCGGCCGGTGCGCCGTCCGGTGACCTTGCCGGGCGAGATCTCCGCGACCATGGCGAGCACCCGGTCCGCGATCTCGTCGAACTCCACACGCTCGTCCAGATTCTGAGAGAGCGTCTCATGCACGATCGCAATCGAACCGACTCGGCGCACGGCCTCCTCCAGTGCCTCACGGCCCCGGTCCGACTCGATGCGACGGGCCTGCAGCCGCAGCAGCGCCGCCACGGTCTGGAGGTTGTTCTTCACCCGGTGGTGGATCTCCCGGATGGTCGCGTCCTTGGTGATCAACTCGCGCTCGCGGCGCCGCAGTTCGGTGACGTCGCGGAGCAGGACGAGGGAGCCGACCCGGGTGCCCTTGGGCTTGAGCGGGATGGCGCGCAGCTGGATCACGCCGTCGTTGCTCTCGATCTCGAACTCGCGGGGCGCCCAGCCGCTGGCGACCTTGGACAGCGCCTCGTCCACCGGGCCCCGGGACGGAGCCAGTTCGGCGGTGGTCACGCCGAGGTTGTGCCCCACGAGGTCGGAGGCCAGGCCGAGGCGGTGGTAGGCCGACAGCGCGTTCGGTGAGGCGTACTGGACGATGCCGTCCGCGTCGAGCCTGATCAGCCCGTCGCCCACCCGCGGGGAGGCGTCCATGTCGACCTGCTGGTCGGGGAACGGGAACGTGCCCGCGGCGATCATCTGCGCCAGGTCGGAGGCGCTCTGGAGATACGTCAGCTCCAGCCGGCTCGGGGTGCGCACCGTGAGCAGATTGGTGTTGCGCGCGATGACGCCGAGGACGCGCCCCTCACGCCGTACGGGAATGGACTCGACCCGTACCGGGACCTCTTCGCGCCACTCGGGGTCGCCCTCGCGCACGATCCGGCCCTCGTCGAGCGCGGCGTCCAGCATGGGCCGGCGGCCGCGCGGGACGAGGTGGCCGACCATGTCGTCCTGGTACGAGGTGGGGCCGGTGTTGGGCCGCATCTGGGCGACGGAGACGTAGCGGGTGCCGTCCCGCGTGGGAACCCACAGCACGAGGTCGGCGAAGGAGAGGTCGGAGAGCAACTGCCACTCGGAGACCAGCAGGTGCAGCCACTCGAGATCGGAGTCACCGAGAGCGGTGTGCTGGCGTACGAGGTCGTTCATGGAGGGCACGTGTGCGAGCGTACCCGGCGGATGCGCGATGCCTCGAAAACGGGCGCCTCGGTGCTCGTACGGCGGCCTCGGAGGACCCCGGAGACACCCGCGGGCCGCGGCGCCTGGGAGGGACCCTCAACCCTCCCGGCACCGCAGCCCGGAGCAACAACGGCCGCGGGGTGTGCGGTCCCGGTCGGCCGAAGAGAGGACCCGGTGCAGTCAGGGCAGAGAGCGCCGGCTCCTCGGTCCGCCTTCCTGTGCGGGGAAGACGGAGGTTTGTTCAGTCGCACCATCATTGTGGACTAGACCATGCTGCCGCGTCCATGCTCCTGCGTCCGCATGCCGTCTGTCCATGCGTCGGCAGCTGTTCGCCCTTGTCTGTTTATCCAACATGCAGCACTGTCCATCACGCAGACTAACCCGCTTCGGTTCGTGAACGGGCCGGATTGGCCGATGAATCGGGCCAGACGGTCATGGCGAGCGCGGCGAGAGCCTCCAGCTGCTCCCTCGTGGCGCCGTCACGGGCCTGCTGCGACCTGCCCTGAACGGATCGCGCCGGTGTGCCGGGCGAGCGCGGCGGCGTCGGTTTCGGCGGGCGGCTCGCCCGCGGCGATGCCCGCCTTCATACGACTCTCGAACGCGGCGATGTTCGCGTTGCGCCGCTCACGCAGGTCCCGACGAAGCGCGGCGAGCGGGAGGCGACCTGCCTGCCGCATCCTGGATCCGCGGCGCGCCCGTGTCGAGGAGCCGGCGCATCACGTTGGGCCGCCCGGCCATCTCACGGGCCATGATCCGGCCGGGACGGTCGCCCTGGGATTCCGGGGGCGTGGCGGTCATGGCGCCTCCTCGTGGAGTCGGTGTGCGGCTCCCGCCGCACTCCCGGGAGCGGGGGCACGCGCGTCTGGGCGGAGGTGGTGCGAACGGGAGCGGACATGTCCGGTTGAGGGCGGAGGTGTCCGGGTGCGTTCTCCGGGGCGACGTGAGGCGGGGCCTCTGCTAGATTGGTCTATACCACATGTGTCCCCTTTCGGGTTCCGGTTGAGTCCCCTGAGTCCCCTCTCCAGATCGGCAGGCCCAGCGTGGAAGTTGTCATCGTCCCGGACGCCAAGGCGGGCGGCGAGCTGATCGCCGAAGCCATGGCCGAGCTGCTCCGTCGCAAGCCCGACGCCCTGCTCGGCGTGGCCACCGGCTCGACCCCGCTGCCCATCTACGAGGCGCTGGCGGCCAAGGTGGGCTCCGGTGCCGTGGACGCCTCGCGGGCGCGGATCGCGCAGCTCGACGAGTACGTGGGACTGCCGGCCGAGCACCCCGAGTCGTACCGTTCGGTGCTCCGCCGCGAGGTGCTGGAGCCGCTGGGTCTCAGCATGGACGCGTTCATGGGTCCGGACGGCACCGCCGCGGACGTGCAGGCCGCGTGCGAGGCGTACGACAAGGCGCTGGCGTCGGCCGGCGGGGTCGACCTCCAGCTCCTCGGGATCGGCACGGACGGGCACATCGGGTTCAACGAGCCGTGTTCCTCGCTCGCCTCGCGGACCCGGATCAAGACGCTGACCGAGCAGACCCGGGTCGACAACGCCCGGTTCTTCGAGGGCGACATCGAGCAGGTCCCGCACCACGTGATCACCCAGGGCATCGGCACGATCCTGGAGGCACGGCACCTGGTGCTGCTCGCGACGGGCGAGGGCAAGGCGGACGCGGTGGCCGCGACGGTCGAGGGACCGGTGGCCGCGGTGTGCCCGGCGTCCGCGTTGCAGCTCCACCCGCACGCGACCGTCGTCGTGGACGAGGCGGCCGCCTCCAAGCTGAAGCTCGCGGACTACTTCCGGCACACCTTCGCCAACAAGCCCGACTGGCAGGGGATCTAGGCTCCGCCGCCGAGCGGATCGCGACGGCACGGGGTCCGGCACGGCTCGCCTGCTCTCTCCCGTCCTTGCGCTGCCGGTGCAGGCGGGCCTCCGGCCGCCGCGCCGTCCGCCCGTGCCGTCGCCGTCGCAGTTGCCGGTGCCGTCGCCGATGCCGACTGTTCGCGGCCGGTCGGTGCGAGGTGGATCGCACGTAAGCGTCGGCACCACGCCGTCCACGGCAAGGCGCTTTCCCACGGGCGTGCACACGAAGGCGCCGGGTGCTCCTCCCCCGAGGGCACCCGGCGCCTTCGCACGTCGCGGGTCACGCCCCGACGACGACCTCCGCCGCCGCCTGGCCGCACACGCGCGCCGCGCCGTGGGTGGCGATGTGCAGGGCGCCCCGGGGCGCGGCCTGGGGTACGCCCATCTCCACGACAACGGTGTCGGCGCGGGCGGCGAGCAGGACGTCGAGGGCGCCCGCCATCCATGGGTGACGGTGCTCGTCGCGCACGACGGCGACGATGCGGCGGGGTCCCGCGGCCTCGAGGGCGGCGAGGCCCGCGCCCTCACCGGTGAAGCTGCCCGTCTCGGTCCCGGGAAGCAGCCGGGCCAGCTCCGCGGCCACACCCCAGGGGGTCTCGTCACCGACGGCGATGTTCGCGACCGGGGTGAGAGCGGCGACGTACGGGGGCTCGGTGAGCGGGGCGTACGCCTCGGAATGGGTGACCGTGAGGGCGCGGCGGGCGGCGATCAGGCCGATCCCGGCCCGTTCCGCCGTGCCCGCGGCTGCCGCCTCGCGCGCGGCGGCGGCCGTCCAGCCGGACAGCGCCCGCACCCGGGCGGCGGCGTCGGCGAGCCTCTCCTCGGGGAGGTCACCGCTGCGGACCGCCGCGACGAGGGCGTCGCGGAGGCGGCACACGGTCTCGTCGTCGGCGAGTCCCCCGCCCACGCAGATCGCGTCGGCGCCGGCCGCGATGGCGAGGACGCTGCCGCGTTCGATGCCGTACGTCGCCGCGATGGCCTGCATCTCCATGCCGTCGGTGACGATGAGGCCCTCGTAGCCCAGTTCCTCGCGGAGCAGGCCCGTGAGGATGTGGCGGGACAGGGTGGCGGGCCGGTCAGGGTCCAGCGCCGGGACGAGGATGTGCGCGCTCATCACGGCCCGGGTGCCCGCGGTGATCGCGGCGCGGAACGGGGCGAGTTCACGGGACTGGAGCACGTCGAGCCCGGCGTCGATGCGCGGCAGCGCGTGGTGCGAGTCGACGGCCGTGTCGCCGTGTCCCGGGAAGTGCTTGGTGCAGGCCGCGACGCCGGCGGACTGAAGTCCGGTGACGTAGGCGGCCGTGTGCCGGGACACCAGGTCGGTGTCGGCGCCGAAGGACCGTACGCCGATGACCGGGTTGTCCGGGTTGGAGTTGACGTCCGCGGACGGCGCCCAGTTGAGGTTCACCCCGCAGGCGGCCAGGCGGCGGCCGAGTTCGCGGGCGACGTCCCGGGTGAGCGCGACGTCGTCCACCGCCCCGAGCGCGTGGTTCCCGGGGAAGGAGGAACCGGTGCGCACCTCCAGGCGGGTGACGTCGCCGCCCTCCTCGTCGATGGCGACGAGGACGTCGTCGCGCTCCGCGCGCAACTGGGCGGTCAGGGAGGCCAGTTGTTCAGGCGAGGCGATGTTGCGGCCGAACAGGCCGACCGAGGCGAGGCCCTCACCGAGGCGGCGGAGCAGCCAGTCGGGGGCCGTGGTGCCCGTGAAGCCGGGCTGGAGGACGGTCAGGGCGTCGCGTGTCGGACCGTCCTGGGCCGAATTGGACGCGGTGGTACCACTGGCGAGTGTCGTCATCGGGTGGCGTTATCCCTTCACGGCGCCCGCGGTCAGCCCCGCGGCCATCTTGCGCTGGACGATGAGGAACAGGACGACGATCGGCACGGCCATCATCGTGGAACCGGCCATCATCGGGGCGTATTCGGTGCCGTGCTTGGTGGTGAAGTTGCCGAGCCAGACGGTGGCCGTCTGGTTCTTCTGGCTCATCAGCATGAGGGCGTAGATGTACTCGTTCCACGCCTGGATGAACCCGTACACGGACGTGGCAACCATGCCGGGGGCGAGGAGCGGGAAGACGACGCGGACGAAGGCGCCCGTGCGGCTGCAGCCGTCGACCATGGCCGCTTCCTCCAGCTCCCTCGGGATGTTGACGATGAAGCCGCGCAGCGTCCAGACCGTGAACGGGAGGACGAAGGTCAGGTACGTGATGATCAGGCCGGAGAGCTTGTCGTACTGGTCGAGGTCGTTCAGCAGCAGGAAGACCGGGATGATCATGGCGACCAGCGGGACCATCTGGACGGCGAGGATGCCGACGATCACGATCTTCCGGCCGCGGAAGGCGAAGCGGGAGATGGCGAGTGCGGCGAGCAGGCCGACGGCGACACCGATCACGACCACCGCCACGGAGACGATCAGGCTGCGGCCCACCGGTCCCCAGAAGTCGGCGATGTCGAGGGCGCGACGGAAGTTGTCGAGCGTGAGCCCGGTGGGCAGCAGGCTCGGATCGGGGTCGATGGCGTCCTTGGCGGGCTTGAACGCGGTGTTCAGCATCCAGTAGACGGGGAAACCCGCGATGACGAAGACGAGAAGTCCGAGCAGGTTCCAGCCGGCCTTGGACTTGCGGGCCTTGCTGGGCCCGGAGCCCTCGCGCTGCGGGGAGGACGTACGTCCCGGGGTGGCGACGGCGCTCATTCGACCTCTCCGATCTTCAGCATCTGACGCATGTACACGGCCACCACGCCGAGCAGGAGCAACACGGTGAGCAGGGCGATCGCCGATCCCTGCGCGTAGTCGTTGACGACGAACGCGCGGTCGTAGGAGTAGGTGGTGAGCAGCTGGAACTCGGCCTCCGGGTGACCGCCGCGCATGACGAAGACCTGCGGGAAGACTCCCATGTCCCAGATGACGGAGAGCGTCGTGAGCATCACGACGATGGGCTTGAGGATCGGCAGCGTGACGTACCGGAAGACGCCCCAGGAGCCTGCCCCGTCGAGGCGTGCGGCCTCCTCCAGCTCCTTCGGCACCTGGGTCAGCCCCGCGCTGAGCGTGATGACGACGAACGGCACCGCGCCCCAGACCACCAGGAGCATGATCACGGCCAGCCCCTGCGGACCGCTCGCGAACCAGTTGTGGCCGATCATGTCGATGCCCGGCAGCTTGCTGAGCAGCGCGTTGAAGATGCCGTAGTCGGAGTCGAAGAGCCACTTGAAGACGGTGGTGGCCACGATGATCGGCATGCCCCAGCTGGCCACCAGCGCGATGTTGATGAGCGTCTTCACCCAGCCCGAGACCCGCTGGAGCAGCAGGGCGATCAGCATGCCGACGATCATCGTGAAGATGACGGACCCGGCCGCGAAGACGAACGTCCGGACGACCACGGCCCAGAACTCGCCGTCGCCGAGCACCTTGCTGAAGTTGTCGAAGCCGACCGACTCCGCGGGCTGGAAGCCCCACAGCTGGGACTGTCCGAACTTCTGGAAGGACAGCGTGACCAGGCGGACGAGCGGATAGCCCAGGACGAGCGCGAGGATCAGCAGACAGGGCGCGAGCAGCATCCAGGGGAGCGCGGCTCCACCCGGACTCCGCCGTGCTCGTGGCGCCTTCGGGACGGCTGGTGGCGGTGCCTGCCGCGGGGGCGGCACCTTGGCAGGGGTGGTCGTGTCTGCGGCACTCATCGCGCGCTCCTCAGCGGTCCCTCTGGTCGTACGTAAGCGGAGCCCCGCACGGCCGTGCCGTACGGAAGGCAGGGCCCCGCCCCTCCGTGGCGGAGGACCGCGGGGCCCTGCTCTCAGGTCACTTGGTGTTGATGACCTTGTCGATCGCGGCGTCCGCGTCCTTCGCGGCGGCCTCGACCGACTTCTTGCCGGTGCCGATGCTCTGCAGCATGGTCTGCAGGACCTGGGCCTTCTCGACCTGGCCCCAGCCCGGCGCCATCGGGACGAACCAGTTGGACTCGGCCGCGGTGGCCGGGACCTCCGTCTTCGGGTCGCTCTTCAGCGTCGCGAGGTCGGTCTTGTTGTTGGGCAGGTTGCCCTTGTCCATCAGGCCCTTCTGGCCCTTTGCGCCCGTGAAGGCGTTGATCCACTCGCCGGCGACGGCCTGCGCGTCGGACTTCACCGGTACGGCGAGGTCGGAGCCGCCGAGGAACACCGGGAGGTTCTTGCCGGACGGGCCGGGCATCACGAAGTTCTCGAGGTTGCCCTTGAGCTTGCCGGTCTTGTCGTTCTTCGGGTCCTCGGAGGTCGCGCCCTCCCAGGCGGCGCCGAAGATCATGCCGGACTTGCCCTGGCCGTAGACGATGTAGCGGTCGGACTCGTCCTTGGTCTTGTCGCCGTGCATGTACTTGTCGACGACGTTCTTGAACTCGGTGAGGCCCTTGATCGACTCGGGCGAGGAGAGGTTGGCCTTCCACTGGCCGCCCTCCTCCTTGGCGATGGAGCCGCCGGCGTCGTAGACGAAGGACATCGCGGCGTACCAGTCACGGGTGGGCTGGTACCAGGCGTTGAACTTGCTGCCCTCCTTCTTCTGGATCTTGTCCAGGGCGGAGGTGAGCTCCTTGTACGTCTTCGGCGCGCTCTTCACGCCGACGGAGGCGGCGAGATCCTTGCGCCAGTTGCCGACGCGGCCACCGGCGTAGTACGGCACGCCGTAGGTCTTGCCCTCGTAGGTGACGGAGGCCTTGAGGCCGTCCAGCCAGGCGTCCGAGTTCTCGAACTTGCTCGCGTCCAGGGGAGCGAAGGCGCCCTTGACCATGTAGCCGAGCATCTCGGTGTTGCCCATCTCGACGACGTCGGGGGCCTTGTCGGTGGCCAGGACCGCGTCGAGCTTGGTGTTCTTGTCCGGCCAGCCGTAGTACTCGTGGTTGATCTTGATGCCGGGGTGCTCGGCCTTGACGGCCGCGTCGGCGGCCTTGACCAGCTCGGGCCAGTTGTTCTGCGCGTCGACGGTGAGCCAGACGGTCAGCTCCTTGGCGTCCGCGCCCTTGTCCGACCCCCCGGACTTGTTGTCACTGTCCCCGCATGCCGCGATGGAGACCATCATGCCCGCGATACCGATCGCGGCTATCAGCTTGCGCTTCACGCCACCCTCCTCAGGGATGCCACAAACCCCCCTGCCTCCCCGCGGTGACATACGCCGTACCGCCCGTGGGGCCGGGACTGGACCAATGGTGTAGACCAGTACGGGGAGCTTGGCCTAGACCTAGGGGGGTGTCAAGACATTCGCGGGCACCCCGACCGTCCGTTATGGGACCTACATATGCAGGGACCTTTAACTAGCTAATCCGCATATCGGGCAGGGCTGTTCAAGCATTCGGCCCGGTACCCCGACCGGACCCACCCGCGCGCGGCACACGGGCCACGCGTCCGTGATGGACTAGACCAACAGGTGAGCCGACGGTATATAGAGGGGATCACGGAAGGTGCGGGGGGTACTCGCACATGAAGCCGTGCCACGATGTGAGCCGTGGCCGATGCGTAGGTCGGCCGCTTCGGCATCCGGAGCCGGGAAGGCAGAGCATGAGCACCGACGTCAGCAGTGCGGAGAACGAGGGTGGCGCGCCCATCCGTACCGCGCGCGTGCCCAAGTACTACCGCCTGAAGAAGCACCTGCTCGACATGACGGAGACCCTGCCGCCCGGCACGCCGGTACCGCCCGAGCGCACCCTCGCCGCCGAGTTCGACACCTCGCGCACCACCGTGCGGCAGGCCCTTCAGGAACTGGTCGTCGAGGGCCGCCTCGAGCGCATCCAGGGCAAGGGCACCTTCGTCGCCAAGCCGAAGGTCTCCCAGGCGCTCCAACTCACCTCGTACACCGAGGACATGCGAGCCCAGGGCCTCGAACCCACCTCGCAGCTCCTGGACATCGGCTACATCACTGCCGACGAGACGCTCGCCGGCCTGCTCGACATCTCGGCCGGCGGCCGGGTGCTGCGCATCGAGCGGCTGCGTCTGGCGAGCGGCGAGCCGATGGCGATCGAGACGACCCACCTGTCCGCGAAGCGCTTCCCCGCGCTGCGCAGGTCGCTGGTCAAGTACACCTCCCTCTACACCGCGCTCGCCGAGGTGTACGACGTCCATCTCGCCGAGGCCGAGGAGACCATCGAGACCTCGCTGGCCACCCCGCGCGAGGCAGGGCTGCTCGGCACCGACGTCGGCCTGCCCATGCTGATGCTCTCCCGTCACTCGCTCGACAAGCAGGGCGAGCCGGTGGAGTGGGTGCGTTCGGTGTACCGGGGCGACCGGTACAAGTTCGTGGCCCGCCTCAAGCGCCCCCAAGACTAGCCCGGGGCACCCGGCCGGCGGCACCGGAACGGGCCTGCGCCCCCCCCCGGGGGCGTCGCTTCGGGTGCTGTCGAGTTGACGGGGCGTCGCCGGTCTCATTGCTGTTGGGGACCGATATGCGGACGAGGGGTTCCGCTTTCCTGACGCCGTCGCCTACATTGCCTGCGCGTTACACAGGTGATCAGCGAGGGGACGGAGTCGCCGTATGTCAGATGTGCCTGAAGTGAAACCACCGGTGGTCACGCCGGTGCGCGTAGTGATCGCCCTGTGCCTGCTCGCGCCGTTCGTGGCGATGCTGTGGGTCGGCTCCTACGCCAAGGCCGACCCGGCCTTCATAGGCATCCCGTTCTTCTACTGGTACCAGATGGCGTGGGTGCTCATCTCCACGGCGCTCACGATGGTCGCGTACCAGCTGTGGCGGCGTGACCAGCGGGCCCGCGCCTCCGCCGCCACCCGCACCTCCACCAAGGGCGCCCCGGCCTCCGCCGAGGGTGCCGGAACATCGGCCGAGGGGAGTGCCGGAGCATGAAGGACGGCGTCAACGGCGTCGCACTCGGCGTCTTCATCTTCTTCTTCCTGGCCGTCACGGTCGTGGGGTTCCTGGCCGCGCGCTGGCGCAAGGCCGACAACGAGCACAGCCTCGACGAATGGGGACTGGGCGGACGGTCCTTCGGAACCTGGATCACCTGGTTCCTGCTCGGCGGTGACCTGTACACCGCGTACACGTTCGTGGCCGTACCGGCCGCCATCTACGCGGCGGGCGCGGCCGGATTCTTCGCCGTGCCGTACACGATCCTGGTCTACCCGCTGATCTTCACCTTCCTGCCGCGCCTGTGGTCGGTGTCCCACAAGCACGGATACGTGACGACGTCCGACTTCGTGCGCGGCCGCTTCGGTTCCAAGGGCCTGTCCCTGGCCGTGGCGATCACCGGCATCCTGGCGACCATGCCGTACATCGCGCTCCAGCTGGTCGGCATCCAGGCCGTTCTGGACGTGATGGGCGTGGGCGGCGGCGACAACACCAACTGGTTCGTCAAGGACCTTCCGCTGCTCATCGCCTTCGGTGTGCTGGCCGCCTACACCTATTCCTCGGGCCTGCGCGCCCCCGCCCTGATCGCGTTCGTGAAGGACACCCTGATCTACATCGTGATCGCGGTGGCCATCATCTACATCCCGATCAAGCTGGGCGGATTCGACGAGATCTTCAAGGCGGCGGGCGACAAGTACACCGCGGCCGGCGCGGGCGGCCTCGTGCCTCCCGAGGCGGGCCAGTGGACCTATGCCACGCTCGCGCTCGGCTCGGCCCTCGCGCTGTTCATGTACCCGCACTCGATCACGGCGACGCTGTCCAGCCGCAGCCGCGAGGTGATCCGCCGCAACACCACGATCCTCCCGCTGTACTCGCTGATGCTGGGCCTGCTCGCGCTGCTCGGGTTCATGGCGATCGCGGCCGGGGTGAAGGTCACGAACGGCCAGCTCGCGATCCCGCAGCTGTTCGAGAACATGTTCCCGGACTGGTTCGCGGGTGTGGCCTTCGCGGCCATCGGCATCGGCGCGCTGGTCCCCGCGGCCATCATGTCGATCGCCGCCGCGAACCTCTTCACGCGCAACATCTACAAGGACTTCATCAAGCCGGACGCCACTCCGCAGCAGGAGACCAAGGTCTCCAAGCTGGTCTCGCTGCTGGTGAAGGTGGGCGCGCTGGTCTTCGTCCTCACCATGGACAAGACGGTCGCCATCAACTTCCAGCTCCTGGGTGGCATCTGGATCCTGCAGACCTTCCCGGCCCTGGTCGGCGGCCTGTTCACACGCTGGTTCCACCGCTGGGCGCTCCTCACGGGCTGGGCCGTGGGCATGCTCTACGGCACGATCGCCGCGTACGGGGTGGCCTCGCCGACGCAGAAGCACTTCGGCGGCAGCGCCAAGGAGATCCCCGGCATCGGGGAGATCGGCTACATCGGCTTCACGGCGTTCACCCTGAACGTGGTCGTGACGGTCGTCCTCACGTTCGCGCTGCGTGCGTTCAAGGCCCCGGACGGCGTCGACGAGACGTCCGCCGAGGACTACACGGCGGACGCGGGCGACCCGGGCGTCGAGGTGGAGCTGCCGGTGGCGGCCCACTGAGCTCACGGTTCCACACTCCGCGGCGCCCCTCGGTCAGGGGGGCGCCGCGGTCTTTTTCCGCGCCGCGGACACGTGTGGGCTGCCGGGTCCGACCGGCACCGACACACGCATGCGGGCCGCCGCATCCGACCGGCACCGACAAACGCATGCGGGCTGCCGGGTCCGACAGAAGCCGGGTGGACCGCCGCGCCCCGAGGCCGAAGGGCGGACTCGGACCGTCGCGCCCGCCCGGCCCCGATGGCCGCCCCCTGGGAATCCGGCGGCCCTCCCGCGCGATCTCCCACAGACTGTGCGCATGGACACAGTCATCCGCGTCGCGCGTCCCGAGGAGTACCCGGACCTCGGCGAGATCACCGCCCAGGCCTATCTCCGCGACGGACTGCTCGACTTCGGGGAGAGCGACGCGTACCTGGGAGAGCTGCGGGACGTGGCCAAGCGCGCCGCCGCGGCCGACGTGCTCGTCGCGGTCGGACGCGAGTCCACGCCCGGCACGCAGCGGCTGCTCGGTGGGGTGACCTTCGTGCCGCGCGGCGGCGCCATGGCCGACATCGCCGGCCCTGGCGAGGCCGAGATCCGCATGCTCGCGGTCGCCCGCGAGGCACGTGGCCGAGGTGCCGGGGAGGCACTCGTCCGCGCCTGCCTCGATCGCGCGCGGAACACGGAGGACTGCGTACGCGTCGTGCTGTCCACCCAGCACTCCATGCACGCCGCCCACCGGATCTACGAGCGCCTCGGCTTCACCCGCACCCCGGACCGCGACTGGAACCCGATCCCGGAACTGGACGACATCCGGCTGCTCACCTATGAACTGACGCTCTGACAGCTCTTCTGCCACCCTCCGAAGCCGACACGACACAACATGTGGGGGTGGTCCCGCGGCCCGGCACAAGATGTATGCTCATGCTCGCTGTCGCCGCAGGGGAATCCGGTGCGAATCCGGAACTGTCCCGCAACGGTGTACTTGTGCGTGTTCGCGTATTTGCCTGCACGCGCTGGCTTCAGTCCGAGGACCTGCCGACAGCGCACCCCGGCCGTCCGGCCCGGGTGCCGACGACGTCCGGGCCTCGCGGAATGGGCCGGTGGACGCGGCGTGCTGCTCTCCGGTCAGCGCCCCCGTGTGCCTCCGTGCCTCCCGACAGGCCCCGTGCCGAGCGAGGGAGAGCCCCACGTGACCATCGCGCCAGCCGATCCGGCTTCAGCGTCAGCGCAGCAGGCCCCGGTGGAGACGGACGGTCCCGGTACCGCGCTGCTGCGGGTCCTGACCGATCTCACCGCCGACCTCCCCGACGCCGACCCCGGCCGGGTCGCGGCCGCCGCGCTGCGCGGCCGGTCCGCCCGGGCGGACGAGGCGGAGCTGCGTGAGCTGGCCACCGAGGCGGCGGCGGGACTCATCTCCGAGGACCCCGTGTACTCGCGGCTGGCCGCCCGGCTGCTGACGATCAGCATCGCGGCCGAGGCCGCCTCGCAAGGCGTCGCGTCCTTCTCCGAGTCGGTCGCCGTCGGCCACCGCGAGGGTCTTGTCGCGGACCGTACGGCGGAGTTCGTCCGCCTGCACACGGCCCGCCTCGACGCGCTCGTCGACGTCGAGGGCGACGACCGCTTCGGCTACTTCGGCCTGCGTACCCTGCACAGCCGCTATCTGCTCCGCCACCCGATCACCCGCCGGGTGATCGAGACACCCCAGCACTTCATGCTCCGGGTGGCGTCGGGTCTCGCCGAGGACGACACCGTCCGCTCCGTGGACGAAGTCGCCGCGCTCTACCGCCTGATGAGCCGCCTCGACTATCTGCCCTCCTCCCCCACGCTCTTCAACTCCGGCACGCGGCACCCGCAGATGTCGTCCTGCTACCTCCTCGACTCCCCGCTGGACGAGCTCGACTCCATCTACGACCGCTACCACCAGGTGGCCCGGCTCTCGAAGCACGCGGGCGGCATCGGGCTGTCGTACTCCCGCATCCGTTCGCGCGGTTCGCTGATCCGCGGCACGAACGGGCACTCCAACGGCATCGTCCCGTTCCTGAAGACCCTCGACGCCTCGGTCGCCGCGGTGAACCAGGGCGGCCGGCGCAAGGGCGCGGCGGCCGTCTACCTGGAGACCTGGCACTCCGACATCGAGGAGTTCCTGGAGCTGCGCGACAACACCGGTGAGGACGCCCGACGCACGCACAACCTGAACCTGGCGCACTGGATCCCGGACGAGTTCATGCGCCGGGTGAACGAGAACGGTGACTGGTCGCTGTTCTCCCCGGCCGACGTGCCGGAGCTGGTCGACCTGTGGGGCGACGAGTTCGACGCCGCCTACCGCAAGGCCGAGGAGGCCGGGCTCGCCCGGAAGACCATCCCGGCCCGCGACCTGTACGGCCGGATGATGCGCACCCTCGCGCAGACCGGCAACGGCTGGATGACCTTCAAGGACGCCGCCAACCGGGCCGCCAACCAGACCGCCGAGCCGGGCCACACAGTCCACTCCTCGAACCTGTGCACCGAGATCCTGGAGGTCACGGACGACGGGGAGACGGCGGTCTGCAACCTCGGTTCGGTCAACCTCGGTGCCTTCGTGAGCAACGGTGACATCGACTGGGAGCGGCTGGACGAGACCGTCCGCACGGCCGTGACGTTCCTGGACCGGGTCGTCGACATCAACTTCTACCCGACCGAGCAGGCGGGCCGTTCCAACGCCAGGTGGCGCCCGGTGGGCCTCGGCGCGATGGGTCTCCAGGACGTCTTCTTCAAGCTGCGGCTGCCCTTCGACTCGGCCGAGGCGAAGGCGCTGTCCACGCGGATCGCCGAGCGCATCATGCTCGCCGCGTACGAGGCCTCAGCAGACCTCGCCGAGCGCAACGGCCCGCTGCCGGCCTGGGAGAAGACCCGTACGGCGCGCGGTGTGCTGCACCCCGACCACTTCGACGCCGAGCTGACCTGGCCGGAGCGCTGGGCGGCACTGCGGGAACGCGTCGCCACGGTCGGCATGCGCAACGCGCTGCTGCTGGCCATCGCGCCCACCGCCACCATCGCGTCCATCGCGGGCGTGTACGAGTGCATCGAGCCGCAGGTCTCCAACCTGTTCAAGCGCGAGACGCTCTCCGGCGAGTTCCTCCAGGTCAACTCCTACCTGGTCGCCGACCTCAAGGAGCTCGGCGTCTGGGACGCGCGCACCCGGGAGGCGCTGCGCGACTCCAGCGGCTCCGTGCAGGACTTCGCGTGGATCCCCGCCGAGGTCCGGGCGCTGTACCGCACGGCGTGGGAGATCCCGCAGCGCGGCCTGATCGACATGGCCGCGGCGCGCACCCCGTTCCTGGACCAGTCGCAGTCGCTGAACCTGTTCATGGAGACGCCGACGATCGGCAAGCTCTCCTCGATGTACGCGTACGCCTGGAAGCAGGGCCTCAAGACGACGTACTACCTGCGCTCGCGCCCGGCGACCCGCATCGCCCGCGCGGCCCAGGCGCAGGCGCAGCCCGAGAAGACGATCCCCGTCCAGCAGGTGGCCGACCCCGACGCCGTCGCCTGCTCCCTTGAGAACCCCGAGTCCTGCGAGGCCTGCCAGTGACCACCGCCCCGAACACCGAGAAGAGCCTGCTCGACCCCGGCTTCGAGCTGACTCTGCGCCCGATGCGCTACCCCGACTTCTACGAGCGCTACCGGGACGCCATCAAGAACACCTGGACCGTCGAGGAGGTCGACCTCCACTCGGACGTCGCCGACCTCGCGAAGCTGTCCCCGGCGGAGCAGCACCTGATCGGCCGTCTGGTCGCCTTCTTCGCGACGGGCGACTCGATCGTGGCGAACAACCTGGTGCTGACGCTGTACAAGCACATCAACTCCCCGGAGGCGCGGCTCTACCTGAGCCGGCAGCTCTTCGAGGAGGCGGTCCACGTCCAGTTCTATCTGACGCTGCTCGACACCTATCTGCCCGACCCGGAGGACCGGACGGCCGCCTTCGCGGCCGTGGAGAACATCCCCTCCATCCGCGAGAAGGCCGAGTTCTGCTTCAAGTGGATGGACTCGGTCGAGAAGCTGGACCGGCTGGAGAGCAGGGCGGACCGCCGCCGCTTCCTGCTCAACCTCATCTGCTTCGCGGCGTGCATCGAGGGGCTCTTCTTCTACGGTGCCTTCGCCTACGTCTACTGGTTCCGCAGCCGCGGCCTGCTGCACGGCCTCGCGACCGGCACCAACTGGGTGTTCCGCGACGAGACGATGCACATGTCGTTCGCCTTCGAGGTGGTCGACACGGTCCGCAAGGAGGAGCCGGACCTGTTCGACGACCAGCTGGAGCAGCAGGTGACGGACATGCTGCGGGAGGCCGTCGAGGCCGAGCTGCAGTTCGCCCGCGACCTGTGCGGTGACGGTCTGCCGGGCATGAACACCGACTCGATGCGGCAGTACCTGGAGTGCGTCGCCGACCAGCGGCTCTCGCGGCTGGGCTTCGCTCCTGTGTACGGCTCGGAGAACCCCTTCTCCTTCATGGAGCTCCAGGGCGTGCAGGAGCTGACCAACTTCTTCGAGCGGCGCCCGTCGGCGTACCAGGTCGCCGTGGAGGGCACCGTCGACCTCGACGAGGACTTCTGACGGGTGCACCGTGGGCGAGGCCGGGCCGCTCGTGCGGCCCGGCCTCGTCATGTCGCGCCCACCCCGCGGCGCCCAGCCGGGCCGGAACGGGCCTCGCCACGGTGCCGTGCCCGGGGGCAGGTGGATCCTGGAGCGCGGGTGGCACGTCCAAGCGGCAAGGAGGTCATCTCATGCGCCGAACGACCCACCACCGGATGCCGGCCCTCGCCGCGCTGGCACTGCTCCTCGCGGGCTGCGGCACGCGGGGCGGGGGCGAAGCGGGCGGCAGCGGCACCGTGTCACCCGCCCCCACCACCCCGAAGAGCTGCGCCGCGGCACGGGCGGAGCTCGCCGCCACCGACACCGGCCGTACGTTCTGCCTGTCCGTGGGCGAGGTGATCCGTATCGGGCTGGACGGCACGTCCGCGCGGCCGTGGGCGCCCGTCAAGGCCGGCGGCAGCGGTCTGGAGGCCACCAACAGCGGTGTCGTCCTCCAGGCCGGTGACGCCAGCATGCGCCCCAGTGTGCCGTGGAAGTGGCAGTAATTCGAGGGTGCCGGACAGTCCTGCCACGAACGTGGCCGCCATCCTGCTCGACGGTGTACATCCCTTCGAACTAGGCGTGGTCTGCGAGGTGTTCGGGCTCGACCGCAGCGACGACGGCCTGCCCGTCTACGACTTCGCCGTGGCCTCGGCCGAGGGCCCGGACCTGGGTACGCATGTCGCGGGCCTCACCCTGTCCACCCCGTACGGCCTCGACCGGGTCGAGGAGGCCGACCTCGTCGTCGTCCCGGCCGGCGAGAACTTCACCGGCCGGGAGTACCCGCCCGCGCTGCTGGAGGCCCTGCGCCGGGCCGTCGGCCGCGGGGCCCGCGTCCTCAGCGTCTGCTCCGGGGTCTTCGCCCTCGGCGCGGCCGGACTCCTCGACGGGCGGCGGTGCAGCGCGCACTGGCGGCACGCGGAGGAGCTCGCCCACCGTCATCCCCGGGCGATCGTCGAACCGGACGTGCTGTACGTCGACGAGGACCCGGTGCTCACCTCCGCCGGCACCGCCGCGGGCATCGACGTCTGTCTCCATCTGGTCCGCAAGGAGCAGGGCCCGGAGGTCGCCAACGCCATCGCCCGCCGGATGGTGGTGCCCCCGCACCGCGACGGCGGTCAGGCCCAGTACATCGAGCGCCCGCTGCCCCGAGCCCCGGGCGACACGATCGGCGACGTGCTGGCATGGATGGAGCGGCACCTCTCCGAGGACGTGACCGTCGAACAGCTCGCGGCCCGAGCCCGCTTGGCCCCGCGTACCTTCGCGCGCCGCTTCCAGCAGGAGACGGGTACCACCCCGTACCGCTGGATCCTGCGCCAACGGGTACTCCTGGCACAGGAGTTGCTGGAGGCCACGGACGAGACGATGGATGCGATCGCGAGCCGGACCGGGTTCGGCAACGCGGCGGCCCTGCGCCATCAGTTCGTCCGGAGCCTGGGCACCACCCCGCAGACGTACCGGCGCACCTTCAGGGGCCCGCGGGCTGCCTGAAGGTGCGCCGGTGGGCGCGGCGGATCAGCGCGGACGTGCCGTGAGCAGCAGCTTGTGCGGGCGCAGGGTGATGCCGACACGGGTCGTGTCATTGGACCCGGACACCTGCTCGTAGCGCCAGCGGGACGCCACGGTCGCGGTGATCAGGGTGAGCTGCGCCATCGAGAAGTGGTCGCTCGGGCACTTCCGGTTGCCCAGGCTGAACGGACGCATCGCGTACTTCGGGATGTCCTTGGACCGTTCCGGAAGCCAGCGCTCAGGATCGAAATCCAGGTGCTGCCGGTACGAGCGGGGGTCGCGCTGGATCGCGTACGGGCTGTAGACGATGTCGGCACCGGCTGGAATGCGATAGCCGCCGAGCTCGGTTTCGGTCACCGCCCGCCGCGTCAATATCCATACAGCAGGGCACAACCGCATCGCCTCGACGACGACATTGTTCGTGTGGGACAGCTTCCGGACGTCGTCGAATCCGACGGGTCGGTCCCCCACGACGGATTTGACCTCTGCGGCCACCTTGTCCGCCTGTTCCGGATGTTCCGCAAGGACCTGGAGGAGCCACATGATCGTGGATGCGATGGTTTCACTGCCGGGCGTCAGTATCGCGACGACTTGGTCGTGGATCTCCTGTTCGTCGATGGGGTCGCCGTTGTCGTCCTTCGCTTCCAGCAATGCCGTCAGCAAATCGTCCGGCTTTTGACCAGATGACCGTCGTTCGTCGATGATCTCGTCCACGAGGTCATGCAAATCGGCCAATGCGTGGTCGAATTTGCGCAATGGGGGAAGAGGCAGCCGATAGAGCGGCCCCGCCGGGATGACCATGCGCCGGTACATGCCGCGGAACACGGTCGTGAGCGCGACGCTCAGCCGCTCCGCACGCTCGTCCATGAACTTGCCGCGCAGCAGGCAGCGGGCCGCGATCCGGACGGCGACACGGAACGACTCCGAGGTGCAGTCGACCGTCGTCCCCGGCTCCCAGCGGGCCGCGAACGCACGCGCCTCCTCCTCCATGATCGGCCCGTACTCGGGGATGATGTCGGCCCGGAACGCCGGCTGTATGGTGCGCCGTTGGCGCCGGTGCTGCGGTCCGTTGGCGGTGGCGACGCCCTTCTTGCCCAGCAGTCCTTCGAGGGACTCCCACAGCGGGCCGCCGATCTCGTAGTCGGGGTCGAGCGCCAGCGCGCCGGTGAGCGCGGGAGTGGTGACGGCATACACCGTCTTGGGACCCAGCTTGAGCCGGACGATGTCGCCGTGGTCGCGGAGCTGGGCCAGGAAGCCCAGCGGGTCGCGGACCAGTTTCCAGCCGTGGCCGAGCCCCGGTACACCGCCGCCCGCGAGCGGCGGGACGGACAGCTCCGGCGCACGGGGGGCCGGAGTCCGCGGGGGTGCCGCCCGGTCGAGCGCGGCCGAGAGCTCGGGGGATGACTCGACGGTCATTTCTCACCTGCCGCTTCATTGTTGACGTACGGGGGTGTGGAGCGGTCGTCCCAGTTGTCGACCATGTACCGGCCCGACTCGTGGTGGAACCAGTACACGGAGCTGAACCAGTTCCGCATATTTCCGATGCACGCCCTGACGGCGACGCCCGTCGCCTTTTCCTCCACGGTGCCGTCCATGAGGGAGTCGGCGAGCCGTAATGCGTCCCGTTCGGCGACGAGGAATTCACTGATGCATTCCTCGACGCGCCGCCTTATTTCCGTTACCGCCTCTTCGAGTGTCAGCCCGTCGTGATGAATGAGACTGATTCCGAGATTGTGGACCTCGTCACCCGCTATTTCCTTGGGAAGCGAACACAGATCGTTGTACCAGGCGGCGAATTCCTGACTGAGCAGTGCCGCGCGCTCATAGGCCGGGTGTTTCCGTACGGTGACGGGAAGTTCGAATTGTGCGCTGGGCTCCAGCAGATCGGTCCAGATCCAGTGCGCGAATGTCAGTCGGCGTAGTTCCAGGTATGCGTCGACCGTGGGGACGGTGCCGGACGTACGGTTGCGGAATTCTCGGTCGTACGCCTCGATCACCGCATGGAAGTGGAGTGCGAACCGCTCGTTCCACTTCTTGCCGAGGAACGAGTACAGGCGCACCATGCTGTCCGCGAACCCCGCGACCAGGGGATCGGGGTGGTGCAGGTGGTCCCCGGGGGAGTCGAGGGCCGCGTGGAGCCGGAACCTGAGCCTGCGCCAGGCGTCGGCCCGGCCGTGGATGACGTCCCGGTCGTGCCGGTCGTCCCAGACGAAGAACCAGGCGCTGTAGTCCGCTATCGCCTGCATGACGTCGTCGGGGGCGCCTATGTAGTAGCCCGCCATGAGGTCGGTGTAGCACAAGCCGTCGGCATATTCCTCGACCTTGTCCGCCGGCATGAGCCGTTTTTCGAGGAGCCAGGTCCTGGTCTTCTCCTGGAGCCTGGGCCAATACGGGTGCAGTTGCCGGGGAAACTCTGACTCGATCACCGGAAGAGAGAGCGCTGGTGGAACCGCGACCGCTGTCGGTGTCGATGAAGTGCCGTGTGAGAAAGCATGCACGAACAAACCCCTCTCAGCCGCCTGTTGGCGGTACGCCCCTCCCTGTGCCGGGCGTGCGCCGTTGCGTATCCCCGCACTCCCCATTCAGCACCACAACTGACCGTTCTGGGAACGGATTTGCTCCACTCACTACCCCACGATGCCGAGAATCTCCCCTTGTGTGACTGAATATGGATCACTAGAGGAGCACAAGGGATCGAACGTGCGACGCACGCACGAACGGCGCCTGGCCAGGAAGGTTCCCTGACCAGGCGCCGTTCGAGAGGGCTCACGAGAGGCCGTGAGTCCCACCTGTCATTTTCTGTCTCAGTCGTTCGCGAGGGCGGGCGCCGGTGGCCCGACCGCTCCCGGGGCGGTCGCCGGACCGCTCAGTCGTTCGCCACGATCGGGTAGCGGGGCTCGCCCTCGGCCATCTGCCGCAGCGCGTCCTTGCGCTCACGCTTGGAGAGACGGTCGATGTACAGGTAGCCGTACAGGTGATCCGTCTCGTGCTGGAGGCAACGGGCGAAGTAGCCGGTGCCCCGCACCTTGACCGGGTTGCCCTTCTCGTCCTGCCCGGTGACCTCGGCGTAGTCGGGACGGGCGAGCGGCGCGTACGCGGTCGGCACCGACAGGCAGCCCTCGTTGCTGTCGTCCAGACGGCGCAGCTCGGCAGGCAGTTCGACGAGCACGGGGTTGCAGACGACCCCGACGTGCCGCTTGCCCTCGTCGTCCATGCAGTCGTACACGAAGACCTTCAGGTCGACGCCGATCTGGTTCGCGGCCAGGCCGACGCCCTCGGCGGTGCGCTGGCTGGCGAACATGTCCGCGACCAGCTGGTCCAGCTCCCCGCCGAACTCCGTGACGTCCTTGCACTCCTTGTGCAGCACGGGATTCCCGACGACAGTGATCGGCCTCGAGGTCCCGCGCTCGCGGTAGGCCGTCTCGCGCTCCTCGCAGTCCTCGGTGTCGATGACGAAGCCGTCGTCGTCCACGGGGAGCACGCCCGCGTGCTGCTGATCGGTGTCCTGCTGCGCCATGACGACGTACGCCTTCCTCAAACCTTGGGAAATTCTGCGAGTACAGCCTACGGGGAGCGACCGGGTGACTTCCCGGCGATCCCACGGGACGGTCGCGGCCCGGCCGGCTTCCGCGGCCGTCGTACCGGCGCGCTCAGCAGACCTCTTCCAGGTCCCGCCAGTCCCGGGAGTCGGGGCTGTCGGCCACCCAGCCGTCCAGCAGACCGCGCACCAGCGAGGCCGGCGCCGCGAGACCGCACTCCCGCTCGGGCACCCACAGCTGCCCGTCGGTGCGGTGACCGAGCGGCCCCGGGTGGCCGGGTTCGCTGTGGTCGTGCGGGTCCAGGTGCTCGCCGTCACCCTCGTCGGACGGCATCCGCGACTCGGAGCACATCCGGCACAGCAGCCGTACGGAGGACGACCAGTCCTCGGCGGCGAAGCCCGCGTCCGCCGCGAGCTGCTCCAGCGCGTCGCGGTCGTCCTCGGTGGCGGCCTCCAGGAGGACCACCCAGGTGGGGACGGGCGAGGGCGCCCACAGCTCGATCTCGTCGAAGACCGGGTAGGCGTGTCCGGCGGCTGTGGTCCGCTCCCCGTGGGGCACCCCGTCGTGCAGCACGACCTCGCCCCAGCGCCGTCCGGAGGACGGCAGCGGAATGGACAGCACCTCCACGCGGGCGGGGTCGAGCCGCCGCCCCCACACCACCTCGGCCTCCCCCTCGGGGGACAGCCGTACGGCAGCACTGCCGAGGTCCATGCCCACCGGCTCCCCGGAGACCGCGGCGCCGCCCGGCACCCGCAGCCCGTACGCCTGCCAGGCGCGCCGGGCCAGCGGCCAGTCCTGAAGGGCGGTGGCCGCGATGCCCACGTTCCACCAGTCGGGCGCCCCGGTCTCCCGGTCGAGCAGCGCGACGGCCCGCAGGCCCGCCGCCCTTGCCTGTTCCCAGTCGTGCCGGAACTTGTGCAGCAGAGCCAGGTTGAACCAGGACTCGGACAGCCACGGCTCCAGGTCCGCGGCGCGTGTCAGCAGCGCGCCCGCGTCCTCGTACCGGCCGTCGCCGATCAGCGTGAACGCACGATCGGTGGCCTGCCGCCATGAGGCGGAGGGCCGGTGCCGTCCCTTGCCGAAGATCCTCACGATTCCCGCCTGCCAGTTCCTTGCGTTTCCCGCCTGCTGGTCCTTCGAAGAGTCCCTTGAAGACAGTGCAGCCCCGGGCTGGCCCGTGCCCCCGAACACCCTCTTCCTCGCATCCAACCACGTACCGTCGGACGGCCGCTCATTACCCATGGGTTACCCCGCCCCGGGCGAGGTCAGACCGGCCCTCGGTGCCCGGGTCGCCGCCCCCGGTCCGACGTTCTCACCCGTCGGTCCTGTTCTGCGACAGCACCCTGGCCAGCGACTCCACCACTTCCGGCTGGTAGTCGTGGGCCGTGGCCAGCCGGAGTCTCTCCAGCGCGGCCAGCGGCCCTTCGGGTCCTGCTTCCCTGGCCATCTCCTCGTATGCGTTCACGGTCCGGACGATCCGCGCGGTCATCGGCTGCTCCCGGTACGGGTCGGCCTGCCGCTCCACGACCACGGCGACCTCGGCGTCCACCCCGGTCTGGCGGACGACGGCCCCGCCCAGCAGTGCGATGCGCCGCTGCTCGTCCGCGGGCAACGCGGCGGTGGCCCCGGCGGGCACGGGGTCGACGAGGCTGAGCTGGCCGATGTCGTGCATGAGTGCCGCGTACTCCAGCACGACGAGGTCGGGCGCGGTGAGCCCCAGCTCCCGGCCGACGGCCCGGCTGAGGGCCGCCACCCGGCGTGCGTGCCCCACGGGCGTGTACCCGGCGATCTCGGTCGCCCGTGCCAGGGAGGCGATGGTCTGCCGGTAGGTGACCCGCACGGCCGCGTACCGGCGGAAGGAGAGCTGGGTGAGCAGCAGGGGGAGCGAGAAGACGGGCAGGGCCCACAGTCCGACCACGGCGGCCGCCAGCGACATCACGGCCCCCGTCGCGCAGACGGCCGATCCGATGCCGAGCGTGGCCCGCAGTTCGTCCCGCAGCAGGGGCCCGAACGGCCACCGGGCGCGCGAGTGCGCCATCGCCGCCGTGAGGACGGCGTCGCACAGCGCGGTGAGCACCAGCAGGGCGACCAGGAGCACCGCGTACCTCGGACCGCCCCACTCCAGCAATCTTCCCTGTTCGTAGAGGGGTTGGAAGCAGACGGCGGCGAAGGCGACGGTCAGCACCCGCCGGGTGAGGTGATCCGTGGTGGGCGCGTGGCCCCTGGCCACGTGGGGCACGCTGCCGAGCAGGGTGGCGGCCGACACCACGGCGACGACCTGGAGGGCACCGTGCTCGCTGGGCCGTCCCGCCTGCTCCCCGAGCAGGGCGTACGACAGGGCCGCGGCGGCACCGAGCGGCGCGGACTCGCGTTCCTCGGCGCCACTCCAGCGGGTGAGTTCCCCGAGAGTCACGAGGAGGCCGAAGGCGAGAGCGGTGCCCCGGTCGTCGAGCCCGTTCCACAGCGTGGAGGCGAGGGCGGCGAGCCCGAGCAGGGCGGCACCCGTGCGGGCGAGGGCGTTGAACGCGGCTGTGCCCGAACGGGTGAGGGCGGGCGCCGGGAGCGGCCGGGACAGGCTCATGGGCCTCCCCCGATCCCGATGTCCTCGGCGCCACCCCGGACACCGTCCTCCTGCGACGCATCCTCGCCCGGCCCGGCGCCGGGCGCCGCCCCCTCCGGCTGTCGCCCGTTCACACCCGTACCGCCCTCGGGCCCGCAGCCTTCACCGGGCGACGCCTCGCTCACGGGCGGGCCGGGCGGGCGGGAGCGGTTCGGGCCGGGGCCGCTCGACGCGGGGACCTGCCGGCCCCCCGCTCTCCGCGGGCCCGCCGGTGCGCCGGCCGGCGACGTGGTGTCCGCGGTGACCACGGGGTGCCAGCCGTGCCGGGAGAGCGCCCGGACGAGCGCCCGCACCATCCCGGGGTCGAACTGCGCTCCCGCGCACCGCTCCAGTTCCTCCAGCGCGGCAGGCACCGGCCGGGCTCGCCGGTACGAGCGGGTGGACGTCATGGCGTCGAACGCGTCCGCGACGGCCACGACCCGCGCGAATTCGGGAATCTGCGCCCCGACCAGGCCGTACGGGTATCCGCTTCCGTCGAGCCGCTCGTGGTGGTGGAGGATCGCCGACCGGGCCTCCCCGAGGAACCCGATGCCCCGCACCATCTCGTGCCCGTACTCGGGATGCAGTTCGATCACCCGCCGCTCCTCGGGGGTGAGCGGGCCGTCCTTGCGCAACAGCCGCGTCGGGACACCCAGTTTGCCGACGTCGTGGAGAATGCCGGCGAAGCGGAGGACCTCGACGCGCCGGTCGTCCATGTCCAGTTCGCGCGCGATCATCATGGCCGCCTGGCCGACCCGTTCGCTGTGCCCGCGGGTGTAGCCGTCCTTGATGTCGACGGCCTGGACGAGCGCGCGGATGGTGGCCTGATGGGCGGCCCGCTCACGGTGGTACTGGGCGAACACCCAGCAGGACACGTACATCGGCAGCAGCACGAGCAGCGCGGCGACGGGCCCGTACGGGCTGCGCCACAGGACCGCCATCATCAGCCCCGCGAGCCCGTGCACGCCGACCGGCGCGAGGGAGCGCGCGAACAGCCCGCACCAGGCGGCGCGCGCCGGCACCCGTTCGGCGAGCGCCAGAATGCCGCCGTCGAGGGCGGTCAGCACGAGGCAGAAGGTGAGCACCGCCGCCCCGGCGGGCAGCAGCGCGTACGGGAAGTCGGGCGCGAGGACCGCGTCCCGGCCGCCCAGCGCCCCGTGCACACGGGAGGCCGCCCAGACCGCGACGGCGAGTTGCGAGGCGCGCCAGACGCGGCGCAGCCAACGCGGGCGTTGTTCGACCTGGGTGAGCAGGGCACCCGGCACGGCGACCAGCGCGGCGGCAGGGGGCGGCAGCAGAAAGGCCCCGGCCAGCAGCACGGGGAGGAACGTGCCCATCCCCGGCGGGGCATCGCGGTCATGGGCGGTTCTGGAGGCGCGCCGGAGCGGGATCCGCTCGCACCCGGCGTAGAGCAGGGCCATCAGCGCGACGATCCACCACGGGGCGCGCAGGTCGGGCAGCGGAGCCAGACAGGCCAGGGCCGCGAGGGCGACACACGCCACGTAGACGCGGGCCCACGCCTGGACCGACCCCATCTCCTCGCCCCCTCCCCGGTTTCCGGCTCCGGAGCCTAGGGCGGTGGGGACTGCACGGGGACGCGTATGAACGAATCCGCGGGCTCGGAGCCCGCGGATTAGCACGTTCGGGTGATTGGTGGACGATCTCCGTGAGGAGGCGACGCCGCGCCGGGGGTCAGGACTCCTGCGGCGTCGCGGTCACGTCGTGTTCGGGCACGGCCTGCCCGGAGCGGATCAGGTCGATGCGGCCCATGACCTTGGCACGCAGGTCCGTCGGCACGTCGTCATGGCCGCAGCACCGCTTGACCAGCTTCTTCACGGCCTGCTCGAGGCCGTACTTCTCCAGGCACGGGGAGCACTCCTCGAAGTGCACCTCGAACTTGGTGCAGTCCGCGTCCGGCATCTCATGGTCGAGGAACTCGTACAGATGGTCGAGTACCTCACTGCAATCCGTCTCGTGCGGCTCTCCGCAGCTCATGAGCCCGAGCCTTTCGCTTCGTTCGACTCTCCGGCGCCGGCCGGAACCAGCCCGCGGTCACGCGCGTAGTCCTCGAGCATGCCGCGCAATTGGCGACGGCCCCGGTGGAGCCGGGACATCACCGTACCGATGGGTGTCCCCATGATGTCCGCGATCTCCTTGTACGCAAAGCCCTCTACGTCGGCGAGATAGACGGCGATGCGGAATTCCTCGGGGATCGCCTGCAGCGCCGCCTTGACGTCCGAGTCGGGCAGGTGGTCCAGCGCCTGCGACTCGGCGGAGCGCAGTCCCGTCGACATGTGCGACTCGGCACGTGCGAGCTGCCAGTCCTCGATCTCCTCGGCCGCGCTGCGCTGAGGTTCGCGCTGCTTCTTGCGGTACGAGTTGATGAAGGTGTTGGTGAGAATGCGGTACAGCCACGCCTTGAGGTTGGTCCCCTCGCGGAACTGGTGGAAGGACGCGTACGCCTTCGCGTACGTCTCCTGCACCAGGTCCTCGGCGTCGGCCGGATTGCGCGTCATGCGCAGGGCGGCCGAGTACATCTGGTCGAGGAATTCGAGCGCGTCCCGCTCGAAGCGCGCGGTGCGCTCGGCGGACGACTCCGTGCTCGTGCCCTGGCCCTCGGGCTGCTCCGCCTGGCCGTGTTCGGTCCCTGCGTCGGTCCCAGTGACCGGACCCACCTCCTCAAGCGATGTCGTGAGACCGAGACCGGTCCCACTGGAATCGGAGGATAGACGAACATCAGGCCCACCCGCCGCCCGAATAGGGGCGTTCTTACCCGCGTGCAGCACCGTCCAGTCCAGGTCAGCGCTGCTGCGACGGCTCGGGCAGATGGTCGAACCCATGCGGCGGACTTCCTCTCCTCGGAACGGTCAGCACGGTTCGTGCTGTCTGCTCCGCACAACAGTTGTCCGCCGCCCGGCATTCCCGTGCGTCACCCGAGTGACGCGGTCCACTTCGCGACACCGTCGGTGATGACCTTCAGCGCCTCGTCCTGGCCGAGCGGAGCCCGTTTCGGCACCGCGAAGCCGTGATCGCCGTACGGCACCTGGATCAGCTCGTACGGGCCCTCGGGGAACTCCTCCGGCTTCCCGAACGGATCGTTGCCGCCCTGGACGACGAGCGTGGGTACCCCGGCGCCGAGCAGTTCGTCGGCGCGGGACTTCTCCGGCTTGCCCGGCGGGTGCAGCGGGAAACTGAGGGCCAGCACGGCGGCGGCGCCCAGTTCCGTCGCGGTCCGGCAGGCGACGCGGGCGCCGGCGCTGCGTCCCCCGGCGATCACCGGCAGGCCCGGCCGCACCAGCGCCGGCCACAGTCCGCGCCACCCCACGTCCAGCGTCTTCGGCGCGGGTGCCAGCTTCTTCCCCGCCACCCGCCAGGGCTGCTCGACAAGGGCGACGCTCACACCGTGCGCGGGCAGCACCGCGGCCAGCGCACGGAGGTCGCGCGCCTCGATGCCGCCGCCCGCGCCGTGACTCGCGGCGAGGACGAGCCCCGCCTGCGCGGCCCGGTGCCAGGTGATCCGGGCCGTGCCCGCGTCGGTCTCGATCGTCTCGGTGGTCACGGCGGTCTCGTTCGTCCCGGTCGTCCCAGTGGTCTCGGTCACGTCAGAAGAGTGTGCCCTCTTCGGGGCCCTCCAGCTCCTTCAGCAGCTCCGGGCCGTTGTTGCGGACGTTGCTGACGGCCGTGGAGACGGGGTAGGCGCGCATCAGTCCGGCGGGCGGCGGCGCGAGCAGTTCGCGGAGGTCCTCGGCGTCCGTGCGGGCGGGGTCGAGCCAGGAGTTCCAGCGGTCCGGGGTCAGCATCAGGGGCATCCGGGGGTGGATGTCCGCCAGCGTGTACGGCCCGTCGGCGGGTGCGACCGCCAGGGGCGTGGTCTCGGCCTCGGTCGTGATCACGGAGCACGTCACCCACCAGGCCTGCGGGTGGTCGTCGGGCAGCGTCCTGTCGCGCCAGAACTCGTACAGTCCGGCCATCGCGAAGACCGAACCGTCCGCCGGCGTGACGAAGTACGGCTGCTTGCGCGGACGCTTCTTCTTGCCCTCGACCTCCAGCTCGCGCTCGGCCGCCGCGGTGACCCACTCGTAGTAGCCGTCGGCGGGGACGATGCAGCGCCGGGCCGCGAAGGCACGGCGGTACGAGGGCTTCTCGTGCACCGTCTCCGCGCGTGCGTTGATCATGCGGGCGCCGCCCTCGGGCGTCTTGGCCCAGGACGGTACGAGTCCCCACTTGAGCCGGCGCAGCTGGCGAACCGGCTTCGGGCTGTCCGCGTCCTTGAGAGGACGGTCGAGAACCGCGTACACCTCCTTCGTCGGGGCGACGTTGTAGTCGGGGGCCAGGGCCTCATCGGGCTCCCACTTCTCGACCTCGAAGATTCCCGCGAGATCTTCGGGCCTGCGACTCGCTGCATACCGTCCGCACATACGTGCCACACTGCCAGATTCCGCGACACCACAGGGAGCCACCGCAGACAATGGACAGCACCGCATCCACCTCGCTGGCGAGCCTCTGGGACCAGGTCTTCGGCAGTCAGCCGGACCCCGACCTGTGGGTGGTGATCGCCACTCTGGTCGCCGCCCTCGCGGTGATCGTCCCGCACGGCGTGTGGCGGATGTCCCGGAACGCCATCACCATCGCCCACGAGGGCGGCCACGGTCTCGTGGCCCTGCTCACGGGGCGCAGCCTCAGCGGTATCCGGCTGCACTCCGACACCAGCGGCCTGACGGTGAGCCGGGGCAAGCCCACGGGGCTCGGCATGATCCTCACCGCCGCCGCGGGCTACACCGCTCCCCCGCTGCTCGGCCTGGGCGGCGCCGCACTGCTCGCCGCGGGTCACATCACCGCGCTGCTGTGGCTGGCGACGGCCCTGCTCGTGGCCATGCTGGTGATGATCCGGAACGCGTACGGGGCGCTCACCGTGATCGCCACCGGCGGCACCTTCCTGCTGGTGTCCTGGCTGGCGGGGCCGCAGGTGCAGGCGGCGTTCGCGTACGCGGTGGTGTGGTTCCTGCTGCTCGGCGGGGTGCGGCCCGCCTTCGAGCTCCAGGCCAAGCGGCGCCGGGGCGGGGCGGGCGACTCCGACGCGGACCAGCTGTCGCGGCTCACGCACGTGCCGGCCGGGATGTGGCTGTTTCTCTTCCACGCGGTGTCGCTGTGCTCGCTGATAGGCGGCGGGCGGTGGCTGCTGGAGGTGTGACGGCCGGCGCACCGTCCGGGCGGGCTCCGGGCCGGCCGGGTCAGCCGGGTCGGCCGGGTCGGCTCCGGGCACGCGGCCCGAGCGGACTCCGGGCACCGTCCGAGCGGGTCTCGGGCGGGTCCCGAGGGGGTATCGGGCAGGGGCTGAGCGGACTCCGGGCAGGTCCGAGCGGGTCTCGGGCGGGTCCCTGGCAGGCCGCCTTGCCGAGCGCGGGGCGCGAGGGCGTTGGCGTGACGTCGCGCCGACCGGGAAGTGCTTCATATTCGCGCCCGAGTGGGCAAGAGGCGGCGCCTCACTTGACACAGCATGCGCCCGCGCATGCATCCGAGGGCTGTTTCGCTCATGTTTCGCCGCTTTTGATCAAGATTTCCATCCATCGCCAGCCACTAAAGTGGGGCGCATGACCGTGAACCCCGCCCACACCGCCCTCTGGCCCGCCCCGCACGCGAGCGGAGCCGTCGACGCGACGGTCCAAGTGCCGGGGTCCAAGTCGGTCACCAACCGCGCTCTCGTGCTGGCCGCGCTGGCCTCCGAGCCGGGCTGGCTGCGCCGCCCGCTGCGCTCCCGCGACACCTTGCTGATGGCGGGCGCCCTGCGGGCGATGGGCGTGGGCATCGAGGAGACGGTGGCCTCCAGCTCCACGGTCGCCGCCGGCCCTGACTCCTCCGGCGAGGCCTGGCGGATCATCCCCTCGGGCCTGCGCGGCCCGGCGACGGTCGACGTCGGCAACGCGGGCACCGTGATGCGCTTCCTCCCGCCGGTCGCCGCACTCGCCGACGGCCCCATCCGTTTCGACGGCGACCCGCGTTCGTACGAGCGCCCGTTGAACGGCGTGATCGACGCCCTGCGCCTGCTCGGCGCGCGCATCGACGACGACGCGCGCGGCGCGCTGCCGCTGACCGTGCACGGCGGCGGCGCCCTGGACGGCGGGCCGGTGGAGATCGACGCCTCCTCCTCGTCCCAGTTCGTCTCCGCCCTGCTGCTCTCCGGCCCGCGCTTCAACCAGGGGGTGGAGGTGCGGCACGTCGGCTCCACCCTGCCCTCCATGCCGCACATCCGGATGACCGTGGACATGCTGCGCGCGGTGGGCGCCCAGGTGGACGCCCCGGAGTCGGGCGGCGAGCCGAACGTCTGGCGGGTCACACCGGGCGCACTGCTCGGCCGCGACCTGATCATCGAGCCGGACCTGTCGAACGCCCAGCCGTTCCTGGCGGCCGCCCTGGTGACCGGCGGCAAGGTCGTCGTCCCCGACTGGCCCGCGCGCACCACCCAGCCGGGCGACCGGCTGCGGGAGATCTTCACCGAGATGGGCGGCTCCTGCGAACTGACCCACATCGGACTCGAGTTCACGGGTTCGGGTGCGATCCACGGCATCGATGTGGACCTGGGCGAGGTCGGCGAGCTGACCCCCGGCATCGCGGCGGTCGCGGCACTCGCCGACTCGCCCTCCACGCTGCGCGGCGTCGCCCACCTGCGGCTGCACGAGACGGACCGTCTGGCCGCGCTCACCAAGGAGATCAACGAACTCGGCGGCGACGTCACCGAGACCGCCGACGGCCTCCACATCCGCCCGCGTCCACTGCACGGCGGCGTCTTCCACACCTACGACGACCACCGCATGGCCACCGCGGGCGCGATCATCGGTCTGGCGGTGGAAGGAGTGCGGATCGAGAACGTGGCGACGACGGCGAAGACCCTGCCGGACTTCCCCGAGCTGTGGACCGGAATGCTCGGGAACTGACGGGCGGACCGGGATCATGCGCCGTTACGGCAAGCACACCGACGAGGACGACATCCGCGCGCGCCCCAACCGCAAGGGCAACCGTCCGCGTACGAACATCCGCCCCAAGCACGAGGACGCGGCCGAGGGCATGGTCCTCACCGTCGACCGGGGGCGTCTCACCTGCCTCGTGGAGGACCGCGTGGTGCTGGCGATGAAGGCCCGCGAGCTGGGCCGCAAGGCCGCCGTCGTCGGCGACCGGGTCGCCCTGGTCGGCGACCTGTCCGGCAAGAGGGACACGCTCGCCCGCATCGTCCGCATCGAGCCGCGCGACTCGGTCCTGCGCCGCACGGCCGACGACGACGATCCGTACGAGCGGGTGGTCGTGGCCAACGCCGACCAGCTCGCCATCGTGACCGCGCTCGCCGACCCGGAACCGCGCCCCCGGCTGATCGACCGCTGTCTCGTCGCGGCGTTCGACGGTGGTCTGGAGCCGCTGCTGGTGATGACCAAGTCGGACCTCGCCCCGCCGGACGAACTCCTGGAGCTTTACGGCGCGTTGGACATCCCGTACGTCGTCACCAGTCGTGAGGAGCTGGAGAACGGCGACGCGGCGGACCGGGTCCGCGAACAGCTGGACGGCCGGATCACCGCCTTCGTCGGGCACTCCGGCGTCGGCAAGACGACCCTGGTGAACGCCCTCGTACCGGCCGACCGGCGACGTACGACAGGACACGTGAACGCGGTGACCGGCCGCGGCCGGCACACCACCACCTCCGCGCTGGCGCTGCCGCTCTCGGACGACGAGGGCTGGGTCATCGACACCCCGGGCGTCCGTTCCTTCGGTCTGCACCACGTCGACCCGTCCCGGGTCATCCACGCCTTCCCCGATCTTGAACCGGGCACCGAGGGCTGCCCGCGCGCGTGCAGCCACGACGAGCCGGACTGCGCGCTGGACCAGTGGGTGGCGGACGGCCACGCGGACCCGCAGCGGCTGTACTCCCTGCGCCGTCTGCTGGCGGCGCGGGAGCGCCGCGAGGGCGACTGACCAGGAGGGCCGCGGCGGCCGTGGCCAGGTGTCCGAGGGACGATCTGACCTCGGAGGTGTTTGCGTCCGCGGCCCGTCGGTAAGGGTTTGGCCGGTCGGCAAATGCATAATCACACCGAGCGACCCGGAGAGGTTCGGGCAAACCCCACGCCGCCCGGCACGCACCGCGTCCGGGGCCGCCGGCCGGGTCCGACCCAGACGAAGCAGTCGACGTGCGGACACGGGAGGAAAAGAAATGGCGTGGCTGCTGGTCGTTGTGGCGGGACTGCTCGAAACCGGCTTCGCCGTCTGTCTGAAGCTCTCGCACGGCTTCACCAGACTCTGGCCGACGGTGGCCTTCTGCGTCTTCGCGCTCGGCAGCTTCGGCCTGCTGACCCTCTCCCTGAAGAAGCTGGACGTCGGTCCCGCGTACGCGGTGTGGACCGGCATCGGCGCGGCGGGCACGGCGATCTACGGCATGATCTTCCTCGGCGACCTGGTGTCGACCCTCAAGATCGTCTCGATCAGCCTCGTCATCATCGGGGTCATCGGGCTGCAACTGTCCGGATCGGCCCACTAGCCACGCGCTCGCCCGCGGTGCCGCCGGGCAGCGCGAAGCGGGCGCGGGCCGCGGGCGCGTACGGCCCCAGCGGTGCCGGTGGCACGTCGGCCCCGGCGCCCCGCCGGTCCGGCAGGCTCTGCCCGCCCCGCCGGTCCCGCCGGTCCCGCCGGTCCCATCGGTCCCGTCGCTGGCCCGCGGGCTCTGCCGTCCCCACCGTCCCGCGGACGCGCCCCTCTCGTGCGGACCGCTCAGCTGCCCAGCCGGTGGGACGGTGCCAACGCGGTCTTCACGAGGTCGGTGACCCTGCCGTCGCCGGGCGGTGCCGCCACGCAGGACAGAGCCAGACGGACGACGAGTTCACAGGAGCGGGCCACCTCCGCCGTGTCCGCGGGAGAGGCGGCGAGCGCCGCGACGGCACGGTCGCGCACCAGCGCCACGAAGTCCACGGGTGAGGGCAAGGGCCCGTCGGCCCGTCGCTGCGCGGGCACCGCGGACGACGAGGGCACCGCCGACAGCGTCGGCGCGGGCAGCCGCTCGCTCCAGCACCCCGTGAGCATCGCCCGCACGAGCGCGTTGCTCCGCGCGGCCGAAGCGGTCCACTCGGCGGTCGCGACGAGCCGGTCCCGCGCGTCGGTGTGCCCCGCCAGCGCCCGTTCGACGCCGGCGAGATAGGCGTCCGCCTCCCGCCGTACGAGGGCCCGCGCGAGCCCCTCCTTGCTCCCGAACTCGTTGTACAGCGTCTGGCGCGACACCCCGGCCACGGCGGCCACATCGACCATCCGTACCGCGGACCATGCGCGACGCGCCAACGCCGTGTACGCGGCGTCCAAGAGGGAATCCCGCGCTGCAGGCATCATCGCCTCCCTGGGGCGAGCGAGTCTGCAGCTCAGATTTGACGCGTACAAAGGCACTGTCAAGGGTTCACGGCGGCCCCGGGGGGCGCGCATCGTCCGGCACGCGCACCGGCCGGGGGTAAGCCGCATGGGTGCCGCAGCGCCGGAGGCCACCGCCGGGGCGACGCCGGCACACGTCCGGTGCCCGCCCACCTGCCGGTGCCGCAATGATCCTCTGCCCGTGTAGCCCCGGCCTGACACGGGCAGATACGGTTCGGTCATGCCCGACTATCTCGATGACCTGCGTCTCGCCCATGTCCTCGCGGACGCCGCCGACGCCGCGACGATGGACCGGTTCAAAGCGCTCGACCTGAAGGTCGAGACCAAGCCGGACATGACGCCGGTGAGCGAGGCGGACAAAGCCGCCGAGGAGCTCATCCGCGGTCAGCTCCAGCGGGCGAGGCCACGCGACGCGGTCCTCGGCGAGGAGTACGGCATCGAGGGCACGGGCCCGCGCCGCTGGGTCGTCGACCCGATCGACGGCACCAAGAACTACGTGCGAGGCGTGCCCGTCTGGGCGACGCTGATCTCTCTGACGGAGGCGGGCGAGGGCGGTTTCCAGCCCGTCGTAGGCGTGGTCTCCGCGCCCGCGCTGGGCCGCCGCTGGTGGGCGGCGAAGGGGCACGGCGCGTTCACCGGCCGCAGCCTCTCCTCCGCGTCCCGGCTCCAGGTCTCCCGCGTCTCGCGCATAGCCGACGCCTCGCTCGCGTACTCGTCACTGAGCGGCTGGGAGGAGCAGGGCCGCCTCGACGGCTTCCTCGACCTCACCCGGGCGGTCTGGCGCACCCGCGGATACGGCGACTTCTGGCCGTACATGATGGTCGCCGAGGGCTCGGTGGACATCTGCGCCGAACCGGAGCTGTCGCTCTGGGACATGGCGGCGAACGCGATCGTCGTGACCGAGGCGGGCGGCTCGTTCACCGGCCTCGACGGCCGTCCGGGCCCGCACAGCGGCAACGCCGCCGCGTCGAACGGCGTCCTGCACGACGAACTGCTGGGGTATTTGAACCAGCGGTACTGAACCGGGACCCCTGCGCACACTCCCCAGGCGCCCCGAACTCGCCGCACGCGCCCTCTTGTTGACCCTCTCTTTAACTGCCACCCTGAGAATCCCCCCACTTGTGAATTTGTGAATCCGCTCGCAAGCGCGAGGGATTCGTAGGAGGTGGCTCCGTCCATGCTCGTCCGCGACGCCATGAGCACGGTGGTCCTCACCATCGGCCCGGCACACACCCTCCGCCAGGCGGCCCGTCTGATGTCCGCACGCCGCGTCGGCGCGGCCGTGGTCCTCGACGAGGACTCCTCCGGCCTCGGGATCCTCACCGAGCGCGACATCCTCAACTCCCTCGCCCACGACCAGAATCCGGACGCCGAGACCGCGGGCACCCACACCACCACCGACGTCGTCTTCGCCGCACCCGCCTGGACGCTGGAGGAGGCCGCGTCGGCGATGGCCCACGGCGGCTTCCGTCATCTGATCGTGCTGGACGACAGCGGCCCGGTCGGCATCGTCTCGGTCCGCGACATCATCCGCTGCTGGGCCCCGGCACGGCAGCAGGTGCCCGCCTGACCTTCAGTCCACCCGTCCCCGCTCACGCCGGCGGGCCGGATCTCCTCGGTGTCCCGAGGAGATCCGGCCCGCCGCCCACGACAAGCGTTCCCTCGCTGGTGGTCAGCCGCGCAGGGCCTGGACCGCGGCCTCCAGCCGCTTGCCGAAGTCGCCGTCCGCCCGACGGAAGTTGTCGATCGCGCGCTCGGCGATGTCGTCGCGCGAGACCTTGGCGATGAAGCCGGCCAGGTTCTCGACGAGCCGGTGCTTCTCGTCCTCGGACATCAGACGGTAGAGGTTGCCCGCCTGCACGAAGTCGTCGTCCTCGGCGTGCACGGGGGCGGGGTGGTTGCCGGTTCCGCCGGTCACCGGGGTGGACTGCCACAGCGGCCGGTCCGTCTGGAACGGGCCGCCGAAGCTGTTGGGCTCGTAGTTCTTCCCGCCGCCGTGGCGGCCGTCGTACAGGAAGCCGTCACGGGAGTTGGTCCGCGCTTCGGTGGCGTGCGGGCGGTTCACCGGCAGATGGTCGGCGTTGATGCCGACGCGGTAGCGGTGGGCGTCGCCGTACGCGAACAGACGGCCCTGGAGCATCTTGTCGGGCGAGGGGCCGATGCCCGGCACGAAGTGCGCGGGGCTGAAGATCGACTGCTCGACCTCGGCGAAGACGTTCTGCGGGTTGCGGTTGAGCTCCAGCCTGCCGATCTCGACCGGCGGGTAGTCCTCGTGCGGCCACACCTTGGTGAGGTCGAACGGGTTGAAGCGGTACGTCGCCGCGTCCGCCGCGGGCATGATCTGCACCTGCACGGTCCAGGTCGGGAAGTCGCCGCGCTCGATGGACTCGCGCAGGTCGCGCTGATGGGAGTCGGGGTCCTCGCCGGCGAGCCGGTTGGCCTCGGCCTGGGTGAGGTTCTTGATGCCCTGGTCGGTCTTGAAGTGGTACTTGACCCAGAAGACCTCGCCGGCCTCGTTGTTCCACTGGTACGTGTGCGAGCCGTAGCCGTTCATGTGGCGGTAGGAGGCCGGGATGCCGCGGTCGCCGAACAGCCAGGTCACCTGGTGCGTGGACTCGGGGGACAGCCCCCAGAAGTCCCACACGTTGTCCGCCTCCTGCGAACCCGTGTACGGGTCGCGCTTCTGGGTGTGGATGAAGTCGGGGAACTTGATGGCGTCCTTGATGAAGAACACCGGGGTGTTGTTGCCGACGAGGTCGTAGTTGCCCTGTTCGGTGTAGAACTTCAGCGCCCAGCCGCGCGGGTCGCGGACCGCGTCCGCCGCGCCCAGGTTGCCGGCCACGGTCGAGAAGCGCAGGAAGGTCTCCGTCTGCTTGCCGACCTCCGAGAGGAACGCGGCACGTGTGTACCGGGTGACGTCGGCGGTGACCGTGAAGGTGCCGTACGCGCCCGCGCCCCGGGCGTGCACGACTCGCTCCGGGATGCGCTCACGGTTGAAGTGCGCGAGCTTCTCCAGCAGGAGCTGGTCCTGGACGAGGACCGGGCCGCCGACGCCCGCGGTCTCGCTGTTCTGGTTGTCGGCCACCGGCGCGCCGGCCTCCGTCGTAAGCGGTCCCTGCGTCACGTGCGCCTCCTGCGTCGTTCCAGGCCAATCCTGTCCATTGGCCGACTTCGATCTCGACCCTACAATAGACATTGTCTAAGTCAAGCTGGCATCCAAAGTCACACCTATTCGCGAACTGGTCCGGTTGCTGATACGCTGACCCTCATGAGTGACCTGTTGGAACGGCTGCGCGGACGCGGATGGCGGATGACCGCGCAGCGACGTGTCGTGGCCGAGGTCCTCGACGGCGATCACGTCCACCTGACGGCCGACGAGGTGCATGCGCGGGCCGTGGCCAAGCTGCCCGAGATCTCCCGGGCGACGGTCTACAACACGTTGGGTGAGCTGGTCTCGCTCGGCGAGGTGCTGGAAGTCGCCACGGACAAGCGCGCCAAGCGGTACGACCCGAACGCGCACCGCCCGCACCACCACCTGGTCTGCGCCCGCTGCGGCGCGATCCGCGACGTGCATCCGGACGGCAATCCGCTCGCCGACCTTCCGGACTCGGAGCGCTTCGGCTTCACCGTCTCGGACGTCGAGGTGACGTACCGCGGCGTCTGCCCGAACTGCGCGGCAGCCTAGAACGCACACGAAGGCCCCGGCACCCGTGACAGGTGCCGGGGCCTTCGCCTTGCCTCCCGCCTGTGAAAGGTGCCCGGGCCTTCGCGTTGCCTCCGTACCGCTCTCCCCCACCCTGCGCCGCTCCTGCGACCCCTGCGCCCCTTCTAGCGACCGGCCCGGGACGCACCGAAGGCCCGGAACCATTGGTTCCGGGCCTTCGGCCTTCAGTAGCGGGGACAGGATTTGAACCTGCGACCTCTGGGTTATGAGCCCAGCGAGCTACCGAGCTGCTCCACCCCGCGTCGGTGAACTGAACATTACGTCAACCGTGTGGACCAGCGCAAATCGCTTCCCCAGCCCGTCCGGCGCGGGGCACGGAGGCGGCTACCCCGGAACGGGACGGCGGCGCGAGAAGCAGCCCCCGGCGCAGCACCGCGCGACACCCAGCCCGTCCGGCGCCAGAGGACGAAGCCGTCCAGGCCGAAGCGGGAGTCCGGGGCGGCAGCCCCCCGATACGGGACGGGCAGGGGCGGCGGGGTCGAGACCCAGCTGCCACCCCAGTGCCGGCAAGGGCGGTGGGGGGCGAGAAACAGCCCGGAGGTCCCCGGCACCGCCCCCACCCACGGCCCGCGCAGCGTCAGGCGGACAGCTCCTCCCGCAGGGCGTCCCGCAACCGGGCCGCCCGCTCGGCCACCTCCGCCGGCCCCAGCGAAACCGCCCGGTCGGCCCACCGCTGCCCCTCGGCCAGCTCACCGCGCCGCGCGTACACGAGGGCGAGCCGGAGCGCCGCCCGCCCGTGCCCCGCGTCGGCCGCCCGGGCCCACCACAGCGCGGCCTCCGGCTCGCTCCCCTCGCGGGCGAGCAGCAGCCCGAGGTTGAACGCGCCGTTCCTCGACCCGGCCTCCGCCGCCGACCGGTACCACCGGGCCGCCTCGACCACGTCCCCGCGCGCGGCGGCCAGCATGCCGACCCGCACCTGCGCCCGGCGGTGCCCCTGGGACGCCGCCCGCTCGTACCACTCCTCGCACTCGCTCTTCTCCTGCGCGGGCTCGCCCAGCTCATGGGCGGGCGCAGGCGGCCGGCGCGCGTCGAGCACGGCGGCGAGCCGGTACGCGGCCTCCGCGCTGCCACCACCTGCCGCGCACCTCAGGTGCCGTTCGGCGTCCTGCTCGTCACCCTCCCGCAGCCGTGCGATGGCGACCTGGAGCGCTGCCTCGGTGTGCCCCGCGGCGGCGGCGCGCTCGTACCAGAGCAGCGCGGCGGCGTCGTCGTCCTCCGTGCTCCGCCCGGCGTGCAGGATCCCGAGGTTGAACGCGGCGTCGATGCTGCCGGCCTCCGCGGCCTTGGAGAACCAGGGCTCGGCACCCGCGGCGTCGCCGACCTGGAGCAACAGGATCGCCAGCGCGTTCGCCGCCTCGCGGTGCCCCGCGTACGCGGCCCGCCGGTACCACTGCTCGGCCTGCCCGGTCCGGCCCTGCTCGGCGCAGAGCAGCCCCAGGTTGTACGCCCCGTTCACGTCGCCCGCGTCCATGGCGGCGCGGTACCACCGCTCGGCGGTCTGCGTCTCGCCGCGCTCGGCGTGCAGCGCGCCGAGCGCGTTCGCGGCGTTGCCGTCGCCGTCCTGCGCGGCGCGCAGCCACCACACGGCGGCGCTCTCCGTGTCACCGGCGTCGCGGAGCAGGAAGCCGAGCGCGCAGGCGGCCCGCGCCTCGCCGTCCTTCGCGGACGTCAGGTACCAGCGCCCGGCCTCCTTGAGGTCGCCGCGCTTCTCCAGGATCGCTCCGAGGTGCAGCGCGGCCCGCCGGTGGCCACGCGCGGCGGCCTGCCGGTACCACTGCTCGGCCTCCTCGCCGGCCGCCCCGATGACTCCGATGACACCGTTGTCGGCGCCGCTCTCGCCCGCGTCGGCGGCCTTCCGGTCAAGCGTTCGGGCCAGGCGGTAGGCGGCCTCGCGGTGTCCTCGCTCGGCGGCGGCGCGCATCCACTGCTCGGCGCCGACGTCGCTGCGGTGCTCCAGCAGATCGGCGAGCGCGTACGCGCCGAGGGCGTGCCCCTGCTCGGCGGACTGACGCAGCCAGTACTCGGCCGCGGGCTCGTCGCCACGCTCGCGGTGGTGCCGGCCGAGCGCGTGCGCGGCGGCGGCGGACCCGGCGACGGCGGCGATCCGCCACCATCCGGCGGCCTCTTCGGGATATCCGCGCTGATGCAGGAGGACGCCGAGGTTGTTGGCGGCGGCACGGTCACCGGCCGCGGTGGCGGCACGAAGCTGGGGTTCGGCCCCGTCGAGATCACCGCGGCGCAGCAGCATCGCGCCGAGGACGCTCATCGCCTCGACGTCGCCGCTCTCGGCGTCGAGCCGCCGGCGCGCCTCCTCGGCGGCCTCGGCGGCCTCGTCCCGGTCGGAAGGCTGCGTGAGATCCGCAGGCTGCTCAAAGTCGGCAGACTGCGCAAATCGCCCCGTATCCAACAGAGTCGCCTTGTCCCCCATAACGTCCATCGTCGCACCACCTGCAACCTGGGTACACCTGGTATACCGCAGCCAGTGAGGTCACTTCAGCGTTTTGTCGACATGCCCACAGAGAGACAAGTCAAACACAGTTTTCCCAACTCCCCACGCAAGAAGCAGCGCTTCGCACGAGACACCAGGTCACCGTGGGTGGCTCGGCGTGGCGTGGCACACGTCGAGGGCCCGGATCCTGATAAGGATCCGGGCCCTCGACTTCAGTAGCGGGGACAGGATTTGAACCTGCGACCTCTGGGTTATGAGCCCAGCGAGCTACCGAGCTGCTCCACCCCGCGCCGTTGTGGGACAACCGTACCACGGCGCGGGATGGGCCTTCGCTCAGCCGCCGCCCGAGCTCTTGTCGCTGCTCTTGTCCGAGTTGTTGCCACTGCCGCCCGCGGTGTTGTCCGCCTTCGACTGGGCGTCCTCGGCCCGCTTCAACGCGTCCTCAAGATCCTTCTGCGCCTCGCCGTACGACTGCCAGTCGCCCTTCTTCAGGGCTTCCTGACCCTTGTCGAACGCCTTCTGCGCGTCGTTCAACGCCTCCTGTACCGTCGGGTTGTTCGACGTGGGCGGTTTCGTGGTGCCCTCGTTCTCCGGCGGCAGGGTCGAACTGTTCGCTCCGAAGACCTTGCTGAGGGCCTCACCGAGCGTGTCCTCGAAGGCGGTACGGCCTCCGAAGGTCACCAACACCTTGCGCAGAAGCGGGTACTTGAGATCACCGCCGCGTACGTAGACCGGCTCAACGTAAAGCAGACCCCCGTCGAGCGGGACCGTCAGCAGGTTGCCGTACTCGACCTTGGAGTGCCCGCGTTCCAGCAGACTGATGGTCTCGGCGATCGACGGCTCGGAGTTGAACTGGCTCTGCACCCGCTTGGGCCCGTCGACGGTTCTGCCGGTGGGCAGCTTCAGAATGGTAATTCTGCCGTAATCGCCAGTACCCGCTTCGGCGTTGACGGACATGAACGCGCTCAGGTTGTCCCGGCCGTTCGGTGTCATCGTCGTCGTCAGCGAGAAGGCCTGGGACGTCTGGCCCGGCAGCTTCATGCTCAGGTAGTACGGCGGCACGGCGTCGCCCGACTCATTGGTCGGGTCGTCCGGGATCTGCCACACCTCGCTGCCGCTGAGGAACGTCTGCGCGTCCTTCACGTGGTAGCGGGTGAGCAGTTCGCGCTGGACCTTGAACAGGTCCTGCGGGTACCGCAGATGAGCCATCAGCGACGGCGAGATCGAATCCTTGGACTGCACCGTGTTCGGGAACGCCTTCATCCAGGTCTTCAGGACCGGGTCCTTGGTGTCCCACTGGTAGAGCTTGACCTGACCGGTGTACGCGTCGACGGTCGCCTTCACCGAGTTGCGGATGTAGTTGACCTGGTTCTGCTGGGCCACCACCGCACGCTGGTTGTTGGCCGCCGTCAGCGAGTCCGCCGTCGTGTCACCGAGTGTGGTGCGCGAGGCGTACGGATAGCCGTTCGTGGTCGTGTACGCGTCGACGATCCACTGGATCTTCCCGTCGACGACCGCCGGGTAGGCGTCGCCGTCGATGGTCAGCCACGGGGCCACCGCCTCGACCCGCTCCTTGGGCGTGCGGTTGTAGAGGATCCGCGAACCGTCACCGATCGCGCCCGAGTAGAGGATCTGCGGCTCGCCGAACGCCACCGCGTACGCGGCGCGGTTGACCGGGCTGGACAGGCTGACCCCGCTCTTGCCCTGGTAGCTGGTGGTCTTCTCACCACTGTCGTCGGAGTAGTCGATCTCCTTCTGGGGACCGCCGACGATCGAGTACTGGGTGGTCTTCTCGCCGTAGTAGATCTGCTGCTGGTACTGGCCCAGGTCTCCCCGGGACGGCAGGTTGTACTCGGTGAAGACGGGCCGGCCCTCGGAGTCGGCCTCGGTGCCCTTGGCCGCGACGACGCCGTAACCGTGCGTGTAACGGAAGTGGTCGTTGATCCAGTTGTTCTTCGGGATGCCCTCGAGGTTGAGCTCGCGCAGGCCGATGACCGTGTCCTGGTCCTTGCCGTCCTTGCTGTAACGGTCCACGTCCAGATTCGACGGGAAGCCGTAGTAGTTCCGGACCTGCTGGAGCTGCTGGAAGGTCGGCGACACCACGTTCGGGTCCATGAGGCGGATGCTCGCGGCATTGTCCGCGTCGTCGCGCAGCTTGATCTTGTCCTTCGTGGTGCTCGCGCCCGGGTAGTCGGTCACGTCGGTGCCGTCGATCCCGTACGCCTCACGCGTCGCCTTGAGGTTCTTCTCGACGTACGGCGCTTCCTTGGCCTGCTCGTTCGGCTGGACCTGGAACTTCTGGACGATCGCCGGGTACAGGCCGCCGATGAGGATCGCCGAGAGCACCATCAGGCCGAAGCCGATGACGGGCAGCTGCCAGGTGCGCCGCCACAGGGTGGCGAAGAAGAGCAGCGCGCAGATGACGGCGATGCAGAACAGGATCGTCTTGGCGGGCAGGTACGCGTTCGCGTCGACGTACCTGAGGCCCGTCCAGTTGCCCGTGGTCTTGAAGTCGCTGGACTTCACGGCCAGCCCGTACCGGTCGAGCCAGTACGCGACGGCCTTCAGCGCGACGAAGATGCCGAGGAGCACGGACAGGTGCCCGGTCGCAGCGGCCGTGGCGCGCGCCCCCGGGCTGGTGATCCGCAGCCCGCCGTACAGGTAGTGCGTGAGCGCGGCCGCGATCAGCGAGAGCACGGCGGCGGCGAAGCCGAAGCCGAGCAGGAAGCGATACCAGGGCAGGTCGAAGGCGTAGAAGGAGACGTCCAGGTGGAACTGGGGGTCCTTCTGGTGGAAGGGCACGCCGTTCACCCACATCAGCCAGGTGCGCCACTGGCCCGAGGCGGACGCCCCGGCGATCAGCCCGACCAGCGAGGTGATCGCGAGGAGCAGCCACCGCTTGTAGGGGGCGATGCCCATGCGGTAGCGGTCGAGGCTCTGCTGCTCCATCGACATGGCGCTCAGCGGCGGGCGCATCTTGTGCGCGAGCCAGATGTTCACCCCGACCGCGGCCGCCATCAGCAGGCCGAAGACGAAGAAGAGTCCGATCTTGGTCCACAGGGTGGTCGTGAAGACCGACGAGTAGTGAACCGACCGGTACCAGAGCCAGTCCGTCCAGAACCCCGCGAACATGACGAAGGCCATGGCCAGCACGGCCAGCACGGCCAGTGTCATGAGCAGGGTCCGGACACGCCGGGACGGTCGGCCCACTCTGATCCGTGGCCCCGTCGGGCCTCCGCCGCGGTCCGGCATCTGGAAAGCCAAGGTGCGCACCTCGAAGTCGCTGTTGATCCGTCAGGCCCCCGTGATGGTGGACCGTCCGCAAGGCTCCGTGATCGTGGGGCCTCATCTATGCAACTTACTCACGCTTTACTCGGTTCCCGGATTCGGGTACGAACGAGGCAGGATTGTGACCATGTCCAACACTCCCATGGCAGCGACCCCCCTCACCCGGGCCGTACTCGAGATCGACGAGTACGCCTCGGGCCTCGGCTGGGACCAGCCCGCTCGCCTCTTCGCCCTCGTAGACACCGCACGGCTGCGGGCCCAGGAACCCGGCCTCGCCGCCCAGCTCGGCCTGGAGGACGAGCAGCAGAAGACCTCCGGTCTCACCCCGATCGAGCAGGACGAGATCCCCGCCGGCAAGGCGCTGGACGAGTTCCTCGGCACCATCGCGTGGCCGGACGCCGTCATCGGCTGCGCGCTCACCGTGGAGCGGCTGATGCTGCCGCCGTCGGCCGAGGCCTCCGTCCCGGAAGGTCTCAGCGAGAAAAAGCTCGCCCGCTGGGTCGCCGAGCACCCGGACCGCCAGGAGGTCCGTATGACGGTCGGCGTGCTGCGTGACGGCACCCGCGACTCCGCGCTCCGGCTGCGCGAGAAGGACGCCGCGACCGAGGTGCTCACGGGTTCGGACCTCGTGCCGGGGCTCGCGGAGGCGCTCTCGGCGACGTTCGCGGACTGACCGTCGCGGCGGGGGCGGCCCGGCCGCGAGGTGCGCCCCCGTCCGGGGACGAGCGCGGGATGCGCCCCCGTCCAGGGTCGCGGCTGTGGCCGGCTCAGCCCTTGGCGGAGCACTTCGGCAGGGCGGCGGTGTCGCCGGACTTGATGTCCTTGAGGGCGTTCAGCGCGTCGTCGATGGTGTCGACCTTCACGAGCGTGAGGCCCGCGGGGGTGTCCTTGGCGGCGGCCGCGCAGTTGTCCTTGGGCGTCAGGAAGTACTCGGCGCCCTTCTGGCGCGCGCCGACCGTCTTCATCTCGATGCCGCCGATCGGGCCGACCTTGCCGTTGTCGTCGATGGTTCCGGTGCCGGCCACGAACTTCCCGCCCGTGAGGTTGCCGGGGGTCAGCTTGTCGACGATGCCGAGCGAGAACATCAAGCCGGCACTCGGTCCGCCGACGTCGGCGAGCTTGATGTCGATGGTGAACGGGAACGTGTGGTCGGTCCCGGCCGAGATCCCGACGATCGCGCGCCGCGTCCCGCCGTCGTCGGACTTGGCCGTGGTGATCGTCACGTCCTTCGTCCCCGTCGCCGTCCGGTTCTCCTTCTCGGCGGCGGCCTGCTCCTTGGCGGGCACGATCGTGAAGACGGCCTTCTCGCCGGGCTTGTGCTCGGTGACCAGCTTCGCGACGTCGTCGGGCGCCTTCACCGCGGTGCCGTCGACGGCCTTGATCACGTCACCGGCGTGCAGTCGGCCCTCGGCCGGGGAGCCCTTGAGAACGGTGGAGACGATCACCCAGGACCTCACCGGGATGTCCAGTTCCTTGAGCGCCGCCACCTTGGCGCTCTCCTGGGACTGGCTGAACTCCTCGGCGTTCTCCTGGGTCGACTGCTCCTCGGTCTTGCCGTCCGGGTAGAGCGTGTCGTGCGGCACGACCTTGTTGTCGTGCGCCAGCCAGCCGTAAACGGCCTCGACGAGGTTCATGTTGTAGTCGGCGCTGGTGACGCGGACCGTCGTCATGTTCAGGTGCCCGGTGGCCGGGTACGTCTTGTGACCGGAGATCTGCAGCACCGGCTCGCCGTCGTGCTCGCCCAGCGTGTTCACCGTCGGCCCCGGGGACATCTCCGAGTACGGCACTTTGATGAACACCCCCGCGCACAGGAGCGCGATCAGGATGAGTGTCGAAGCGAGCATCGTCGCGGTGCGGCGTGGCATGGAACGACAGTACGGGACGGTGCTGTAAGCGCACCGTCGGGGCCGTCCGTCCGGGGGCGCGGAGCGGTGGGATCAGTGGGCGTCGGAGTGCGACTTCTCCTTGGCCTCAGCCCGGATCTCGGTCCGCCGCTCCATGGCCTCGCGAAAGCGCGTGTATCCCGCGAGCTCGACACCGTCCCCGGCCGTCTTGCGGTTCCGGCCGGCCCAACTGCCCCACAGTCCGGCACCGACCGCAGCCACAAGCGGAACCAGCAACCAGGCAAGCGCCGCCATGTCGACCTCCCAACCCCATGAGCGACCGCAACTGACTGATCAGCAGATTAACCATCCGCAGTGCTAACGCTCACGGCAGGGGGCGAGTTACGCAACCGGAGGACCAGGGGCCACCCTGTCGGCTCTCAGCAGGCGCCGACCCACTCCTCCGTGCCGTCGGAGAACTTCTGGTGCTTCCAGATCGGCACGTCGTGCTTCAGGTCGTCGATGAGCTTGCGGCACGCCTCGAAGGCCTCGCCCCGGTGGGGGCAGGAGACGGCGACGACGACGGCGAGGTCCCCCACCTTCAGGTCCCCGACACGGTGGACGGCGGCCAGCGCCCGCACCGGATACTCGGCGACCACCTTCTCGGCGATCCGCCGCATCTCCGCCTCGGCGCTGGGATGACACGAATACCCCAGCTCGTCGACGTCGGCACCCCCGTCGTGATTCCGCACGGTCCCGACGAACAGCGCCGTCCCGCCGGCGGCGTCGTCCCCCACCGCCTTGAAGACCTCGTCCAGCGACAGCGGCGTCTCGCGGATGGCGATCAGCCTGATCGCATCCTGCGCCGCCTGCTCACCGGGATGGTCGTTCGTGGATGCCATGAGCCCATCGTGCCCCACACCACTGACAACAAGAAAGAGACCATTCCCCCGGCACACGCGCGTGCCCCTTTGGAGCCTCCTACAGAACGCACGAACCGGTGGGACGCCGTACCCCGGGCCCGACGGGCCGCCCGTGCTTCCGGCCTGCCCACGGACCGCCGGACGCCGAGCCCGCGCCGGGGGTGCTTTCAGCCCGTCCGGCGTTTGAGGACGGGGCCGTCCGGGCCGATGCGGGGGTCCGGGGCCGGCAGCCCCCAGGACAACGGGACGGGCAGGGGCGGAGGGGGCGAAACCCACCGCCCACGACACCTGCCACGGATCCGAAGCCGGCGATCACCCCGGCCGGGACGGCGACAGCTCCCCCAGGGAACGCCCGGCGGAGACAGCCACCCTGATGGAAGCAGCCACCCGGTGGAAAGGGGAGCCCGGCGCCCGAGGGCGCCGTCAGATGCGCCGCCGAGCCTTCCGCGCCCGCCGCACCAACGCAGCCGTACCCAACAGCGCAACCGTCGCCCCCGCGGCCCCCGCCGCCGTCGCATCCTTGCGCCCCAGCCGCCGCCCCGCCACGGTGTGCCGCCCGGAGACCTCCTCCAGCAGCTCCGCGAGGACCTCCTCGTTGGTCCACTGCGGCCGCCACCCGGCGTCGTGCAGCCGGCTCCCGCTGACCACCCACGGGTACATCGTGTATGCCAGGTCCCCGGCGGGCGAAGGAGTGAGCCCGATCCGGTGAAGTCGCGCGGCCGCCCCGAGCGCCACGGCGGACGGCAGCTCCATCCGCCGGATCCCGCTCAGCTCCTCGACCTCCTCCTGCTCCAGCCATCCGTCGCACGCGACGGCGAGCTCACCCTCGACCTTCTCGACGACGGCGTACTCCAGGGCACTGCACAAATCCTCGACGTGGCAGAACTGCCAGGCGGGCCGCGACCCGGCCACCACGAGCAGTCGCGGCGACTCGAAATACCTGGTCAGCGCGGTGTCGGTACCGCCGACAAGGACGGCGGGCCGTACCACCGTGACGTTGAGACCCGGATGCGCGCGCGGCGCCCGCCGGGCGAGCCGCTCGATCTCCAGGAGGTCGCCGACGCCCGTGGCCTCGGCCGTCGCCCGCAGTTCCGCGTCCTCGGCCAGGGGCAGCTCATTGTCGGGCAGCGCCCCGTAGACCATCGCCGAGGTGCACAGCACCACCCGGTGGACCCCGGCCGCGGCGGCGGCGGTCAGGACGGTCTGCGTCCCCCGGACGTTGTAGGCGGTCCGGGCGGCCGCGTCCGTCTCCAGATCGAGGTCGAGCGCCAGATGCACCACGACGTCCGCCCCGCGCAGCTTCTCGGCGATCGCCGGGTCCCGCACGTCGAGGATGTGCCACTGGGCCGCCGCGCACTCGCCGCGCCGCTCGTCGATCGCGATGACCTGCTTGATCTCCCCGCTGGCGGCGAGCCGCTCGGTGAGCAGGGCTCCCACGCCGGCCGCGGCGCCGGTGACCGCGACGACGGGGCCGCGCGAGGCGGGGCTGGTTGAGTGGTTTCGCGCTGCGCGAACCTGCGGATCTGGGGAACTCACCGGGCGTCTCCAGCGGTTGTCTTCAGTAGCGGACGCGCAGGACGCGTCCGTACCAGGTGGCATCCATCCTGCCGCAGGCCGAGAGTCGGCGAAGCACTGAGGCCCGATCGGGCTGTGGTGTCTACGCTGGGTGGTGTTGTGGGCAGCCGCCGTCGGGAAGAACCGGCGGCCTTACCAGCCGAGGAACCCCGTGAGTGACACCCCATTCGGATTCGGCCTTCCGCCGGAGGAGCCGGAGAACGGCGACGAGGGCAAGAAGAAGGACCAGCAGGGCGGCGGTGCTCAGGGACCGTTCGGCTTCGGGCTGCCCGGAGCCGGTGGCCCCGGCGCCGACAATCCGCTCGCAGCCATGTTCGGTTCCATGAACCCCAATGACCTGGGCGCCGCGTTCCAGCAGCTGGGCCAGATGCTCTCGTACGAGGGCGGCCCGGTGAACTGGGACATGGCCAAGCAGATCGCCCGCCAGACGGTCGCCCAGGGCACGTCCGACGGCACCAAGGACTCGAGCATCGGCCCCTCCGAGCGCTCCGCGGTCCAAGAGGCCGTGCGCCTCGCCGACCTGTGGCTGGACGACGCGACGTCCCTGCCCCCGGGCGCCGGGACCGCGGTGGCCTGGAGCCGCGCGGAATGGGTCGAGGCGACCCTTCCGGTGTGGAAGGAGCTCGTCGACCCGGTCGCCGAACGCGTCGGCGCGGCCATGGGCGATGTCCTGCCCGAGGAGATGCAGGCCATGGCGGGCCCGCTCATCGGCATGATGCGCTCCATGGGCGGGGCCATGTTCGGTACGCAGATCGGGCAGGCCGTGGGCGTGCTCGCGGGCGAGGTCGTCGGCTCGACGGACATCGGTCTGCCGCTCGGCCCGGCCGGCAAGGCCGCGCTGCTGCCGCTGAACATCGAATCGTTCGGCAAGGACCTGGGCATCCCCCAGGAGGAGGTACGCCTGTATCTCGCTCTGCGTGAGGCGGCCCACCAGCGTCTCTTCGCGCACGTGCCGTGGCTGCGCTCGCACCTGTTCGGCGCGGTCGAGGGCTACGCGCGCGGGATCAAGGTCGACACCGCCAAGCTGGAGGACGTGGTCGGCCAGTTCGACCCGCAGAACCCGGAGGAACTCCAGCAGGCGCTCCAGCAGGGCATGTTCCAGCCGGAGGACACCCCTGAGCAGAAGGCCGCGCTGGCCCGCCTGGAGACGGCGCTGGCGCTCGTCGAGGGCTGGGTGGACGCGGTCGTGCACTCGGCCGCCAAGCCGCGCCTGTCGTCCGCGGACGCGCTGCGGGAGACCCTGCGCCGCCGCCGCGCCACCGGCGGTCCCGCGGAGCAGACGTTCGCCACGCTGATCGGTCTGGAGCTGCGTCCGCGCCGCCTTCGGGACGCCTCGCGGCTGTGGGCCTCGCTCACGGACGCGCGCGGCGTCGACGGCCGTGACGGCCTGTGGGCCCACCCGGACATGCTGCCGACGGCGTCCGACCTGGACGACCCGGACGGCTTCGTGCACCGCGAGCAGCTGGACTTCTCCGAGCTCGACAAGATGCTCGGCGAGGCGGCCGGCGGCACCGCGGGCAAGACGGACCTCGGCAAGGACGACGCCCCCGAGGACGACGACAAGGGTGACGGCGCCGAGTGAGCCTGTACGACGACGCGGTCCTCGTCCTGAAGGGCTACGAGGGCCAGGAAGAGCTGCGCCAGACCTACCTGGACCATCTCGCCGCGCATCCGGACGGGATGTGGAAGGCCTGCCGGGACGGGCACATCACGGCCAGTGCCCTGGTGATCGACCCGGAGCAGGGGCGTGTGCTGCTGACGCTCCACAAGAAGCTGCGCATGTGGCTCCAGATGGGTGGCCACTGCGAGCCGGTCGACGAGACCCTGGCGTCGGCCGCCCTGCGTGAGGGCACCGAGGAGTCGGGTGTCCCGGGACTGACGCTGCTGCCCGGCGGACCCGTGCGCCTGGACCGGCATCACACGCCGTGCGCCTGGCACCTCGACGTGCAGTACGCGGCGCTCGCACCGTCCGGGGCCGTGGAGGCGATCAGCGACGAGTCCCTGGACCTGCGCTGGTTCACGTACGACAAGGTCGCGGACGTGGCCGACGAGTCGGTGGTCCGTCTGGTGGAGGCCACGCGCGCCCGCCTGTGACCTCGAGCAACGTGTAAGGGGCGACCGCGGTGGCGGTCGCCCCTTACGTTTGCCTGCTGGACGGTCGAAACCGAACCGTCGCCCGGACGGGCGCGTCCGAGTGCGTCGTGCCGCACGGCCGGAGCCCGAACTGTCGGCCCGGACGCTCGGCCGCCGCTTCCGGATCCCGGGTCGTCGGCCCCTGCGCTCGGCCGCCACCTTCGAATCCGGAGCTCTCGGCCCGGGCGGTCGGATCCGGGCCGCTGACATGGGAGGTCGGATCCGGGACCGTCGTCCGATGGTCAGCTCCAGGCGTTGCCCTGGTTCTGCGCGTGCGCTCCGTGCTGCCCCATGCCGTACTGGGCGCGCAGGCCCTGGCCGATCACGGCGTTCTGCGGCGGCAGCAGTTCGCTGGGCTGCACCAGCGCGTACCCCTGCCCCATGAAGCTGAGCTCCCAGCCCTCGCCGGTGTTGCCGCGGCGCCGCCACACACCGGAGGAGTGTGTCTGCGCCTGCATCTGCACCCGCAGACCGGTGGACCACGCCACGATGGCATCGGCGTCGCAGTTGACGTACCGGTCGGGCGTGACCTGCATCAGCAGCGGCATCCCCGAGGTCATCAGCGCGACCTTGCCGCGCCCTGTGATGTTGAGCTGGTACTTGCCGGAGCCGGAGATGCCGTACTGGCTGTCGACGGCGATGACCTCGTGGTGCAGCGAGGAGTCCATCGCGAGGACGTAGCTGCTGTCGACCGTGAGGCCTTCCTGGTCCACGTCCATGACGTGCACGTGCTGGGCGAGATTGGCCAGGTAGACCGTCCCCTGCCCGTGACAGCGCATCAGGTCCAGGCCCTCACCGGTGTAGGCGCGGGCCCGGTGCTGGCTGTTGTTCTGGTACTCGGCGTCGAACTCGACGAGCCCTTGGTACGCGACCATCGTGCCCTTGCGGGCGAGGATGTCGTCGTGGCCTTCCAGGACGACCCGCAGCATCTGCGAGTTCTGCAGGCTGTAGCGGTCCTGGGTCTGCTGCTCGTTGTAGCCGAAAAGCGAGCTCTGCATGGTGTCCTGCTCCCCCTCAGCCCCGGACTCGGAGGCGGTCGGTGCTGTCCTCGCTGGGCTGGACGACGACGATGCCCGTCCCGGAGAACGCCATCTGGTACGCCTCGCCGCTGCCGCGCCCGATCAGCGACTGTGCCTTGAAGCTGCGCTTGCCCTTCACCTTGAGGTTCGGGGACCAGGCGACGAGTGCGTCCGGGTCGACGTACGTCTCGTCCTCGCCTCCGCCGCAGTCGACGACGATCGGCTTGCCCCGGGAGGTCAGCGCGACCCAGCCCTGGCCGGAGATCTTGGTGTTCCACAGGCCCTGCCCGGCGAACTTGGCGAGCCCCTTCACCCGCTCGACACCCCACTGGAGGTGGGCGTCGAAAGCGAGCAGGTTCGTGGCGTTGACGGAGATCGCGTCCCCGTTGAGGTTGATGACGACCACGTTCGCCCCGTAGTCGGCGAGGTAGAGCAGGCCGTCACCCGAGCACTTCATGAGGGGTGCGCCCTCGCCGGTGACCCAGTCGCGCGCGATCTGGCGTACGGCGGGCGGATTGGGCTCGTACTGGACGAACCCTTCATAGGCGACCATCGACCCCACGCGCGCGAGGAGGTCGCTTCCGGTCTGCATGGCGACCTTCAGCATGTGGTTGCCGTGGTTCTCCATGCGGGCGGACACGGGTGCCGGGGCGAAGCCCGCGAGTGGCTGGTTCATGACGGGCTCCCTCAGACCTCGTACGGCTGGACGACGATGAAATTGCCGGGCGCGCCGCGGAACTGGAGGTTCACGCTCTCGCCGGTGTCTCCGGGGTACGCGTTGCGGCGCATCCGCACCTGGCTGGAGACGACCACCTGGGAGGCCGCGGACCACGCGACGACAGCGTTGCAGTCGGCGAACGTCGTCGGTGTCACCGGCAGTACCACGGGGGCGCCGTGCGTCTTCACGACGATCGTGCCGGTTCCCTGGAACTGCATCGTGAACAGCGCGCCACCGGGGATGCCGTGCCCCTCGATCCGGCGTACCTCGTACTGGAGTGCCTCGTCGAAGGCCAGGACGTTCTCCGCGGAGACGCAGATCGCGTCGCCCTGGAGCTCGATGGGGTGCAGCATCGTGGAGTTCTCGGCGAGGAACACCTGGCCCTGGCCGGTACAGCGCATCAGCTGCATCTCCTGGCCGGTCGCGTTGCCCACGATCCGGCCGGCGAACCCGGCGCCCTTGTAGCTGAAGTCGACCTTGCCCTGGTAGAGCACCATGCTGCCCTGGCGGGCGAGCACGGGCTGTCCGCCGACACCGAGGTCGACCCGGACGAGCTTCTTGTTCTGCTGCGTCCATCGCTGGCCGGTGGGCGTCTCCTTGAAGACGCCGAGTGCCGCCGCCACACCGGCACCGCCCTGCGGGGCGCCCTGGGGCACACCGTACGGGGAGGGGGCACCGGGCTGACCCGGGTACTGGCCGGGCACCTGGCCGTACTGCGGCTGCTGACCGTAGCCGGGGGGCGCGGTCGGGGCCTGCTGGCCGTGACCGGGAGGCGCGGAGGACGGCTGCTGCCCGTAGCCGGGAGGCATCGGGGCCGTCTGGCCGGGGGGCTGCTGGCCGTAGCCCGGGGGCGGGCCGGGCTGCCCCGGCGGCTGCGCGTACGGCGCGGGTCCCGGCGGAGGCACGGTGCCGCCCGGCGGGGCGTTCAGGGGCGCGATGATGGTCGGCGCGGCGTGCACCGGAGGCGCGCTGGGCGTCGGTGCGGGAGGCGGCGTGGCTCCCGGCGGCGGTGCGAAGCCCCCGCCGGGCTGCGGCGCGGGGGCCGGAGCCGGGGCGGGAGCGGCCGGGGCGCCGAACGCGGGAGGCGCGGTGGCCTGGGCCGGCGGGGCGAAGGACGGAGCGCCCCCGCTCTGCGGCTGCTGCGCGGCGGGCTCCTCCTCGGCGACCTCGCCGCCGAAGTTCTTCAGCAGCGCGTCGAGGCCGCCGTCGAAGCCCTGGCCCACCGCGGCGAAGCGCCAGACGTCCTTCATGTAGAAGTCGCCCAGCATCACGGCACGCTCCGTGGAGAACTCCGCGCCGCTGAACGAGTACCGGGCCACCTCCTCGCCACCCGCGACGATTCGGAGGTATCCGGGGGCGATCTGCGACATCTGCCCGGAGCCGTCGATGGTCGCCGTGAAGGACAACTTCTGGATCTGCGCCGGGATCCTGTCGAGGGTGACGCGGAAGGACTCGGTGTCGCCCGACTGGGCGCCCAGAAGCTGGATGGACTCCTCGGGGGACTTCGGCTGGTTGAAGAAGACGAAGTACCGGTCGTCCGAGAGCCGTTCGTCGGCGTCCAGACCGAAGCAACTGATGTCGAAGGTCAGTCCGGGGCCGGTGATCTGCACACCTACGTACAGATCGGTGCCCGCGGTGAGGTCACTGATCCTGGCCTTGTGGCCGCGTTGGAATTCCCTGGCCATGCGTAACGACCGTCCCCCATCCCGAATGCGAGTGCGTCGCGTCAGGCTAACGGCAAACTCCGGGAGTGGACGAAGCCGGTACAGACCCGGTACACAATCGCCCCTTGGGACGTGGGTGAACCGCCCTTACTCCTCGCGCGCGGCCGGCGAATGGGGCAGCCGGTCCGCGGCGACCACACCTTCGAGGTATCCGCGGGCACGCTCGGTGCGCGGATAGGCCTCCAGGAGCCGCCAGAAGCGCGGCCCGTGTCCGGGCACGAGCAGATGGGCGAGCTCGTGGAGGAGGACGTAGTCGACGACGTACTCGGGCATGCCCTGGAGTCGGTGCGACAGGCGGATGCTGCCCTCGGACGGGGTGCACGAGCCCCAGCGGGTGTTCTGATTGGTGACCCAGCGCACCGACTTGGGACGGGCCCGGCCGCCGAAGTACTGCTCCGACAGGCGCTCGGCACGCTCGGCGAGCTCGGTGTCCCCGAGGAGCCGTTTGCTCTCCTGGGCGGCCAGCTTGTCGAGCATGACGGTCACCCAGCGCTGTTCCTCCGCCTCGGACATACGGGCGGGGATGAGCACGACGGTGCGATCGCCCTCGCGGTACGCGGAGACCGTTCTGCGCCGTCGCGTGCTCCTTCGGACCTCGATCGCGCTCGCCACCGAGCCGCTCGGCGGCGGGCTCGTCGTGCTGCGCTGTGGTTTTCCGGCGCGGTGCAGTGGGTCGGCGGGCACGCCACGACGTTACCCGCTGCACATGGAGGAAGTCCCGCCCCCGGGACGGTTCGATGCTGATCCACACCCCGAGCGCTTGATTTGTACGACTGACTCTGCCGCCTGTGGACAACTTTCGGCACGGTTCGTCACGGACGGGCATGCTGGCACTCGGTCGGCGGCGTGGGAGGCACACCGCCGGCGGCACACGAGCACGCTCTACGGGCTACGGGGGTAGGTCATGCATCCGATCGTGAAGCCCGCGCTGCGGCGCGGCTGGCGGGATCTCGACACCGTGCAGTTCGGGATGGCACCGGCGCACGCTATGGTGCTCGGCCCGATGGACACGACGACGGCCGGCTTCCTCGATCTGCTGGACGGGACACGCGGACTGCCGCTCCTGCGCGAGCAGGGACGCGAAATGGGACTGCCCGAGGATCGTGTGGACGAGCTGGTGGACCGGCTGGCCCGGTCCGGTCTGCTGGACGACACGACCGGCGGCGGCCCGGCCGCGGACGCGCTGCGCAAGAAGAGCGACGTCCTGGACCGGCTACGGCCGGACCTCGCTTCCCTGTCCCTCGTCTCACCGGATCCGGGCGACGCCATCAGGCGCCTCGCCACCCGTCGCTCCCTGCGGGTGCAGGTGCGGGGGGCCGGACGCGTGGGAGCGGTCCTCGCCTCCCTCCTCGCGGGCGCGGGCGTGGGCGAGGTAGAGGTGCGCGACGTCGGGTGCGTCGAGCCCTGGGACGTGGCGCCCGGCGGGCTGCCCGCCGACTCCGTCGGCGAGCGTCGCGAGGACGCCGCCCGCCGCGCCACGCGCCGAGCGGCACCCGACCGCCCGCCCCGGATGTCCACCAAGCGGAAACAGCAGGAGAGAGGGAGAGCGAGGGATACGGAGCCGGAGCCGGTCCCCGCGATGGCCCTGGTCGTCCTCGCGCCGCGGGACGGCGTCGCCGTCCACGCCCCCGATCCCGCCGCGGTGGAGCCATTGATCGCCTCGGGAACACCTCATCTTTACGCGGGTGTCGTCGAAGGCACCGGGGTCGTCGGCCCCTTGGTGCTGCCCGGCGAGACCGGGTGCGCCGGCTGTCTCGACCAGGGGCGCGCGGACCGGGATCCGACGTGGCCCCGTATGGTCGCGCAGTGGCGCTCGGGGCACTCCCAGCGGGTGGCCGCCTGCGATCTCGCCCTGTCGGCCGGTGTCGCCGGACTGGCCGCAGGGCACGTACTCGGCTTTCTGGACGGGGAGTTGCCCTCCAGCGCGGGGGCACGCTGGGAGGCGTCGATCCCCGGATTCGACTGGCACGCGAGGCCGGTCCGGGGGCATGCTGCATGCCCCTGCGGTGCCGGGGCGAAAGCCGAAGGGGAGCACCCCTCGGAGGACGCCGGGCCGCACGAGACAATGACGGGGCAACGGCCGTACGCGGCACGGCCGTCTGGGACTTGGAGGGCGCATGTCTGATCTTCCCCGGAAGGCGGTCACCCGTACCGCCAAACTCGCCGCCCTACCGCTCGGCTTCGCCGGGCGGGCGACCTGGGGCCTCGGGAAACGGATCGGCGGGAAGTCGGCGGAGATCGTGGGCCGCGAACTCCAGCAGCGCACGGCGGAGCAGTTGTTCCGTGTGCTCGGCGAGCTGAAGGGCGGCGCGATGAAATTCGGGCAGGCTCTGTCCGTATTCGAGTCGGCGCTCCCCGAGGAGGTCGCCGGGCCCTATCGCGCGGCACTGACCAAACTCCAGGAGGCGGCGCCTCCCATGCCGACCCGCACCGTGCACTCCGTGCTCGAGGAGCGGCTCGGCGAGGACTGGTCCGAGTTGTTCCTGGAGTTCGAGGACAAGCCGTCAGCGGCGGCGTCGATCGGTCAGGTGCACCGGGCCGTGTGGCACGACGGGCGCGAGGTCGCGGTCAAGGTCCAGTACCCCGGAGCGGGCGAGGCCCTCCTGTCCGATCTGACACAACTGAGCCGATTCGCCCGACTTCTGGGTCCGCTGATCCCGGGCATGGACATCAAGCCGCTCATCGCGGAGCTGCGCGACCGGGTCTCCGAGGAGCTCGACTACGCCCTGGAGGCGCAGGCCCAGACGGCTCACGCGGAGGAGTTCGCGGACGACCCTGACGTCCTGGTGCCGGCCGTGGTCCACCAGTGCGACCAGATCCTGGTGACCGAGTGGATCGACGGAACGCCCCTGTCGGAGGTGATCGCCGGCGGCAGTCAGGAGCAGCGGGACCGCGCCGGGCAGTTGCTGGCACGCTTCCTCTTCTCGGGGCCCGCGCGCACCGGCCTGCTGCACGCCGACCCGCACCCGGGCAATTTCCGTCTCCTCCCGGACGAGGAGAGCGGTTGGCGGCTGGGCGTGCTGGACTTCGGCACGGTGGACCGGCTCCCCGGCGGGCTGCCCCTGCCCATAGGCCACTCCCTGCGCATGACCCTGGACGGCGAGGCCGAGTCGGTCTACGGACTGCTCTGCGAAGAAGGCTTCGTCAAGGAGTCCATAGAGCTCGACCCCGACGCGGTCCTGGACTATCTGCTGCCGATCATCGAGCCGGCGCAGGCCGACGAGTTCACCTTCACCCGAGGCTGGATGCGCAGTCAGGCCGCCCGCATCGCCGACCCGCGCTCCCCCGCCCACCAGCTGGGCAAGCAGCTCAATCTGCCCCCGTCCTACCTGCTGATACACCGAGTGACGCTCAGCACCATCGGTGTCCTGTGCCAGTTGGGTGCGACGGTCCGTCTGCGCGACGAACTGGAGGAGTGGCTGCCGGGGTTCCTGACGGACGAGGAGATCGCGGAGGACCTGGCGGAGGACCTGGTGGACGAGGAGGTGTCGGCAGCGGAGGCGTGATCCCGCGAAACACCTGCCGGACGGCGAGGCGTCGGCGAGCGAGGCGTGAGTCCGGCCGCTACCACCAGGCCGAGTCGAGCCGGCCCTCGATGGCCCTGAGGTTGCTGCGGGCGCAGTTGTCGCAGAAGTAATGGCGGGCGCCGTTCTCCACGGAACAGGTCCACGTCGGCTGAGGACCGTCGGCCGGGGTCCCGCAGCGTGCGCACACGATGCGCTCGTCCTTGCCGCCGTCGGACCGCGGTGCGGAGCCGGTGCTGTCACTGTCCCCGGGAAGACTCGTCACTCGGCGACGATATCCCCACGACCGGCGCGCGGCCCGGCACCACGCACCGCGGGGGCCGGTCCCTTCGGACCGACCCCCGCGAGGAGTTGCTGACCGCGACTGCTTCGGCTTACTGCATGACCGCCATGGCCAGCGCGCGCCGGGCTCGCATCGAAGCGCGCTCGGCCCGACGCTGCATCCGGCGGGCAGTCGCCAGGCGCACGGCCCGGCGTTCCTGCTCGGCCTCGTGCAGTCGCTCGTGCATATGCGCACGAGCCAAGGCTTCTGGGATGAGTTGCATCTCTCGGGTCCTGTTCTGACGCGAGTCGTTCGCGCCTGTGGTGGTGAAGTCTGGGATGACGGAGCCGGCGGGCTCGCTGGTGGACGGCTTCATCGGGGCCTGCTTCTTGGGGTCGTGCGTCAGGGGGCGATCAATGGTTCCGCGGATGTTCATGCCGCGACCGGGTTCTTGCGCGGGCGGCCACGCGGCCGCTTGCGGGCCACGACGACACCCTGGACGAAGAGCTCGCCACCCCAGACGCCCCAGGGCTCACGACGCTCCTTGGCGCCGGCGAGGCAGGCCTCCATCAGCGGGCAGGTGCGGCAGAGGGACTTGGCGTACTCGACGTCGGCCGGCGACTCGGCGAAGAAGACCTCCGGGTCGTAGGAGCGGCACGGGACGGGTACACCGAGGTTCTCGATGGCGTCGTCGAGCGCGGTGAGCGCGGTGAGCGGGATCAAGGTGGAGTCCTCCGTGAGGCCGGGCGGGGGGATCGTTTCGGAAGGCGGTACGGACGGGGCGTGCGCTTCGAGTTGCACGGTTCGTCTTCCTCGTCTGGTCGTGCCGGCCTGTTGGCCGGTTGGCGGCTGGTACCGGGTTCTTTTCTTGTCCCGAGGCCCCTTCGCTCTGCTGTCCCTGGTCGGGGACAAACAGAAGGGCCGCGGATCCCGGGTGGGGTTCCGCGGCCCTGAAGGCGCCGGCCTGATCGGGGATCAGGCTGGATCACTCCAGGGTTCAGGCCCACGGAAGGCCCACATCGTGTGGTGCTGCGTCGTCTGCTTCAGGGCTCCGGCACCGGCCGCCGCAAAGGCATAGGCGTGCGCCTCTGCCACTACTGCCGCTTCCAGTGCCTGGGTCGGTCGCTCATTGCGCTCACGGACGGGAAGGCCCGCGAGAGGCAGGGAGGACGCCGGCCGGGCGGCACGAATGCCGGACAGACCGGTGCCCAGGTTCGAGACGCCGAGCATGCACGTGGAGACGACCGAGCGATCGGTCATTTTGACGGTGCTGATGGAGCTGGTGTTGATGCTGATCACTGGAATCGCCTCCTCTCGGCGTCTTGGGGGACCGGGCGAGCCGGTCCGACGGTTATTAAGTACAGCACGGAAGTGGGGCCTTGGAGAAGGCCGCCGTTTCCGTGCTTAGAACCTATGGGGATTGCTGGGGCATGCGCAAACTATTTTTTCGACGAGTTTGCATCAGTCACCCTCGTCTTCCCTCTCGGGCTCCTGACCTGCACAGATGGCCAGAACATCGGCTCCGAAGCGGTTGAGCTTGCGTACTCCGACGCCAGGGATCCGGGCGAGCTCTCCCTCGTCCCCGGGCACGGTCTCGGCGATCGCCATGAGCGTCTTGTCGGTGAAGACGCAGAACGCGGGCTGTCCGCTGCGCTCCGCCTGCACAGCACGCCACTCGCGCAACCGCTCGTAGAGGCCCTCGTCCATGTCGGAGGGGCAGTCCTCACAGCGCATCAGCTTCATCTCACCGGCGTCGGTGAGGGTGCGGCCGCAGACCCGGCAGCGAGCCGGGGTCCGGCCGGTGCGCCGCACGGCCGGGCCGCCGCTGCTCCCGACCCCCCGCTCGATGCCTCCCGCACCCCCGAACCCGGTGCGGCCCGCGGTTCTGACGGAGCCGGGGCGCAGGCCGTCCAGAAAACGGCTGGGGCGCCGGCTGGGGCGTCCGCCGGGCGAGCGGGACAACGCCCAGGAGACGAAGAGGTGCTCTCTGGCGCGGGTGACACCCACATAGAGGAGGCGGCGCTCCTCCTCGACCTGCTCGTCGGTCTTTGCGTAGGTGATCGGCATCATGCCCTCGGCGACGCCGACCAGAAAGACGACGTCCCACTCCAGTCCCTTGGCGGAGTGGAGGGAGGCGAGGGTGACACCCTGGACGGTCGGGGCGTGTTGCGCGCTCGCCCGCTCGTCGAGCTCGGCGACGAGGTCACCGAGCGTGGCAGCGGGCTTGGCCGCGGCGAAGTCCTGCGCGAGGTTCACCAGGGCGGCGAGCGACTCCCAGCGCTCCCTGACCGCGCCCGAACCGGCGGGCGGCCGGCTGGTCCAGCCCTCGCCCGACAACACGGCACGGACCTGCGAGGGCAGGTCGACGGTGTCGTCGAGCAGTGAGTCGTTGCCGCCGAACCGGGCCGCGGCACGCAGGGCGGCACCCGCTTTGCGCACCTCGGGACGGTCGAAGAACCGCTCGGCACCGCGCAGCTGATAGGGCACACCGGCATCGGCGAGGGCCTGCTCGTAGATCTCCGACTGGGAGTTCGTACGGAAGAGGATCGCGATCTCACCCGCGGGGACGCCGGAGGCGACGAGGTCGCGGATGCGGCGCGCGGCTCCTTCGGCCTCGGCGGGCTCGTCCGTGTACTCCGCGTACACGGGCTCGGGGCCGGGGGCGCGCTGCGAGATCAGTTCGAGCCTGTGGTCGGCGGCCCGGCCACGGGCCTGGGCGAGCAGGCCGTTGGCCAGATGGACGACCTGGGGCGAGGAGCGGTAGTCGCGGACGAGCTTGACGACAGTGGCCGAGGGGTGGCGGGTGCGGAAGTCGAGAAGATGGTCGGGAGTTGCACCGGTGAACGAATAGATCGTCTGGCTGGCGTCGCCGACCACACAGAGGCTTTCGCGCTCGCCGAGCCACAGTTCGAGCAGGCGCTGCTGGAGCGGGCTGACGTCCTGGTACTCGTCGACCACGAAGTGCTGGTACTGGGAGCGGACCTGCTCGGCGATGTCGTGCCGATCCTGGAGGATGGCGACCGTCAGCAGCAGGACATCCTCGAAGTCGATGACCGTGCGGTCCCGCTTGAGGTCCTCGTACGCCGCGTAGAGCTGGGCGATCTCCGCCGGGTCGCGGGGGGCCTCACGTCGGGCCTTGGCGGCGGCGGCCGCGTAGTCGGCGGGGATGGTCTGGGTGACCTTGGACCACTCGATCTCGCTGGTGACGTCCCGCAGCTCACCCCGGTCGAGGCGGATGCGACAGGCGGCCGCCGCGTCCGCGACGAGCTGGATCTTGCGGTCGACGAGCCGGGGCAGGCCGCCACCGACCGCCTTGGGCCAGAAGTACTGGAGCTGGCGCAGGGCGGCGGAGTGGAAGGTGCGAGCCTGGACTCCCCCGGCGCCGAGCTGGCGCAGTCGGCCGCGCATCTCGCCGGCGGCGCGGTTGGTGAAGGTGACGGCCAGCACGCTGGAAGGGTGGAGCACCCCCGCCCGGACGCCATAGGCGATGCGGTGGGTGATCGCCCGCGTCTTGCCGGTGCCCGCCCCCGCCAGCACACACACCGGACCGTGCAGCGCGGTGGCGACCTCGCGCTGCTCCGGGTCGAGCCCGTCGAGCACCGCGTCGGCCGTGTCCGGAACCTGCGGGAAGAGGGTGGAGTGCGTTGCTGCTGTCACCCCGCCATGCTGCCAGGTCGCCGGAGGCGGATGAGCCGGTTGTCCACAGGGGGACGCCCGCAGTCGTACTAATGCGACAGGCGTCACGCTCCTGATCCGACGGGACAGCCGCATCAGGAGCGGCGTCGCATACCCCCGGTGGGAATGCCGGGCAGGTCACTTGCGTTCCACTGGCAGCCATGACGCAACCCCGAGCCTGAAGGAGCGCAAACGACATGCAGGGCACTGTGACGATGTACAGCACCACGTGGTGCGGTTACTGCCGTCGGCTGAAGAGCCAGATGGACCGCGAGGGCATCGCGTACACAGAGATCAACATCGAGCAGGACCCGCAGTCCGCGGCGTTCGTGGAGAAGGCGAACGGCGGAAACCAGACGGTTCCGACCGTTCAGGTGGTTCCCTCCGGCGGCGGCGCCGAGGTCGTGATGACGAACCCGAGCCTCGCCCAGGTGAAGCGGGCGCTCGGCGTCTGACCCCCGCGAGACGCAGCCCCCGACCGGCCTGACGCCGATCGGGGGTTCTGTGTGCCCCGGGGGACCGCAGCGGCAGGACAACGCCCGTCCTCGGCACCCACGCTGTGGATGGGAGGCCGTCTTGAGCGGGGCGAGACCCGTCTTGCGCATGGTCTCCCGGGAAGCCTTGTTGCGGGCCTTGATGGCGGCCGGCTCGGCCGCGGCGACCACGGCAAGGATCCTGGCGATCGTCTTGCCCCACGGCTTCGGGAGGTCGAAGCCCTCCTCACAGGAGATCAGGCCCTTACCGTTCGCCTCGCACCACTCGATGGTGCCGGATCAAGCGACCGCCCGTGTGGGCAGGGGCTTGCCGTACCAGAGCTCGATGAGGCGGGCCGCGATCGAGATTCCGTAGGGGGGCAGCACCTCCCCGGACTCGAAAGCGGCCCGCAGCTCGTCCCGGGAGAACCAGCGGGCTTCGTGGATCTCCTCGCCGTCGACGTTGATCTCCGACGAGGTGGCACGGGCCATGAAGCCGAGCATGAGGCTGGAGGGGAAGGGCCAGGGCTGGCTGGCGACGTACTCGACCTCGCCGACCGTGACGCCCACCTCCTCGAAGACCTCGCGGCGCACGGAATGCTCGATGGACTCACCGGGCTCGACGAAGCCGGCGAGCGTGGAGAAGCGCCCTTCGGGCCAGTGCACCTGGCGGCCGAGCAGGATGCGGTCGGCGTCGTCCGTCACCGCCATGATCACGGCCGGGTCGGTGCGGGGGTAGTGCTCGGCCCCGCAGGCGGGGCAGCGGCGGATGTGACCGGCGGCGGCGATGACCGTGCGTTCGCCGCAGCGCGAGCAGAACCGGTGCAGTCGCTGCCAGTTCTCCAGGGCGACCGCGTGCACCATGAGACCCGAGTCGCGCGGCGAGAGCAGGAGTCCGGCCTCGCGCAGGCCCGCCGGCCGCGCGGACTGGTCGATGCGGCCCGGCAGCGTGTCCTTCTGGAGTGCGAAGTAGCTCACACCGTCGTCGTCCGTGCCGAGGAAGTAGCGGTGTGCCTCGGTGAGCGGGGCTTCGAAGGCGGGCGTCATCACCAGTTCGGTGGTGCCGTCCGCGGTCTCGTCGATGAGTACCTGACCGCCCGAGACCACGAAGACACGGGTCGTGGGGTGGCTCCAAGCCGCCGCGAGCCAGGCCTCGTCGAGCCGGTGGTGGGCGGCGCGGTCGATGCCGCTCGGTGCGGTGAGCGAGATGGGACGGTCGGCGGTGCGGTCGGTCCAGGTGGTCACGGGTGCTTCCAACTCCCCCGGTGTAACGGTTGTTTCGGCGGGCGGTTCAGCGGGACGGGTGTGCGGAACGCCCTCCAGGGCGCGGATCGGCTCCTTCAGTGTGCCTCGGGCCAGCTCTCGGCCAGATCGCCCCACAGGTGGGCCGTCGTCTCGACGCCCTTCATGAGGAGATCGAGTTCGACCTTCTCGTTCGGGGCGTGCCAGCCGTCGGACGGGACGGAGATCCCGAGGAAGAGCACCGGGGCCCCGAGGACTTCCTGAAGGTCGGCCGCGGGCCCGGAGCCCCCCTCCCGGGTGAAGCGGATCGGCTGCTCGAAGGCGCGGCCCATGGCGCGTGCGACGGACTGGAGCGCCGGGTGGTCCAGGGGCGTGAGGCACGGGCGGGTGGCCGCGCCGAAGGTGATCTCGTGCCGGATGCCGGCGGGCAGCCGCTCGGCGGCCCAGGCGCGTACCGCCTTCTCGATGTGGTCCGGGTCCTGCCCAGCGACCAGCCGGAAGGAGAGCTTGACCATGGCCGAGGACGGGATGATCGTCTTGCTGCCGGGGCCCTGGTAGCCGCCGCCGATGCCGTTGACCTCGGCGGTCGGACGGGCCCAGATGCGCTCCAGGGTGGTGTGGCCGGCCTCGCCGTGGGTGGCCGTCGACCTGGCCGTGCGCAGCCACGTCTCCTCGTCGAAGGGCAGCTCGGCGAAGAGCTCGCGCTCGCGGTCGGTGAGTGCGGTGATGCCGTCGTAGAAGCCGGGCACGGCCACGCGCGCGTGCTCGTCGTGCAGGGCGGCGACGAGCCGGGCGGCGGCGGTCGCGGGGTTGGGCACGGCGCCGCCGAAGGAGCCGGAGTGGATGTCCTGGTCGGGGCCGTGCAGCTCGATCTCGCACTCGGCGAGACCGCGCATGCCGGTGCACACCGTGGGGGTGTCCTCGGACCACATGCCGGTGTCGGAGACGATCACCGCGTCGGCGGCGAGCCGGTCCGCGTGCGCCTCGACGAGGTCGCGGAAGTGCGGTGAGCCGGACTCCTCCTCGCCCTCGATCAGGAGCTTGAGGTGGACGGCCGGGGTGGTGCGTCCGGTGGCGGCGAGGTGGGCGCGGACACCGAGTGTGTGGAAGAACACTTGGCCCTTGTCGTCGGCGGCCCCGCGCGCGTGGAGGCGGTTGCCCCGGATCACCGGCTCGAAGGGCTCGCTGTCCCAGCCGTCCTCGCGGGCGGCGGGCTGCACGTCGTGGTGCCCGTAGACGAGGACGGTGGGTGCCTCGGGGTCGTCGGAGGGCCACTCGGCGAAGACGGCCGGGGCACCGGCGGTCGGCCAGACCTCCGCGGTGGTGAAACCGGTCTCCTGGAGCTTGGCTGCAAGCCAGTCGGCGCTGCGTGCCACGTCCACGGCATGGTCGGGCTGGGCCGACACGGAGGGGATGCGCAGCCATTCCGCGAGGTCGTCGAGGAAGGCGGCTCGGTGGGTCTGGATGTACGCACGGACGGTGCTGACGGCGTTGTCAACGGGCTTGCTCATGCTCACGAGCCTATCCGCCCGCGGGGGCGTGTCCGCCCGGCGGTTCCCCGGGCGTCCCGTACCGGGGACCCTGCTCTTCCCCCGGCGTCCCGGCCCGGGAGCCCGTGGGGTCCTCGACGATCAGCCGCTCCAGCGCGGCACGGTCCGGCAGCTCGGGCCGGACGATCTCGCCGCTGCGGACGTACAGGAAGGCGGCCGTGACGGATTCCGGGGGCACGTCCTGCTGCTCGGCCCAGGCGAGGCGGTAGAGCGCCAGCTGGAGCGGGTCGGCTGTGCGGGCTCGGCTGGTCTTCCAGTCGACGATCTCGTACGTCGCTGCCCGGCCGTCGCCCTCCTTGTAGACGGCGTCGATGCGGCCGCGCACGACGCGTCCGGCGATGGCGAGCTGGAAGGGCGCCTCGACGCGATACGGGGTGCGCTGGGCGTACGGAGTGCGTTCGAAGGCTTCCTTGAGGGCCTCCAGATCACGTTCGTCGGCGATCTCGGCGTCGGTGCCGGGCAGCTCCTCGGGCTCCAGCATCGGCAGCCGCAGCTCCTCGAAGCGGGACTCCACCCAGGCGTGGAAGCGTGTGCCCCGGCGCGCCGCGGGCTGCGGGGGGCGCGGCATGGGACGTGCCAGCTCCTGCGCGAAGCCGTCCGGGTCGGCGGCCAGCCGCAGCAGCTGCGACGCGGTGAGCGAAGCCGGGAGGGGGACGTCGGTGACCGTCGCGCGGGCACGCAGCAGTTCCCCGGCCAGCGCGTCCAGGTCGCGGTCCCAGGAGGCGAGGGTGCGGGCTTCCTCGGGGGTGAGCCGGCCGGGGCCCTCGGTATGCGGACGGCTTCCCGGGCCTGCCGCCTGACGGGGAACCGTCGGCCGTCCGGCCGGGCGGTCCGTCGTCCACGACTCCCAGGCGGCCTGATCGCTCTCGGGGAACGGATCGGCGCTGGAGTGCTGATCGCCGCCGTCGAGGCGATGTCCGTAGGAGTGCCGATCGCCGTCGGGCACCGGAGCGTGGTCCAGGAAAGGATCGGCGTCGGAGAAGGGCTCGCCCTCGGCGAAGTCGCCCTCTTCGTAAGGCGGCTCGTCGGGCGGCCCATAGAGGGGCTCGTCGTCCTCCGGCGGGGGCGGCCAGTCGGGGTCGTCGTAGGAGGCCGGGTCGTGCGCGGCCCGCGGCCCGGCCTGCCAGGTCCCGGGACGGGCCTCCTCGTGCGACGCGACCCGCTCCAGGTGTGCGAGTACGGTCTCGGCGGCCGCGCGGCGGCGGGCGAGTGCCGCGTCGTCGAGCGGGAGCGGCCACGCGTGGTCGGCGGCCGCCTCGTGGAGGGCGGGATTCTCCTCGTCCTCGGCCGGCTCGTCGGCCCAGGCCTCGATCTCGCCGTGTCCGGCCGCACAGTGCTCGTACAGGGCGTGCAGGAAGTCCGAGGGGCCGCGCGGTCGCTTCTGGGAGGGGCCCCACCAGTGGCCGGAACCGAGCAGGAGGGAGCGGGGGCGGGTGAAGGTGACGTAGCCGAGGCGGAGTTCCTCGGTGTGCTGGTGGTCCTTCATGGCCTCGTGGAAGCCTTTGATGCCCTTGGCGTCCCAGGCGTCGACGTCGGGCAGTGTGTCGGCGTCGCCGCGCAGCTCGTGCGGCAGGACCTTGCCCTGCGCGGTCCACTTCTCGCGGCCCTGGCTGCTGGGGAAGGTTCCGGTGACGAGGCCGGGGACCGCGACGACGTCCCACTCCAGACCCTTGGACTTGTGCGCGGTCAGCACCTTGACGGTGTTCTCGCCGCCCGGGAGGGCGTTGTCGAGGCCCTTCTCGTACTGCGCGGCGGTGCGCAGGAAGCCGAGGAAGGCCAGCAGGCTCGCCTCGCCGTCGCCCGCGGCGAAGGAGGCGGCGATGTCCAGGAAGTTCGACAGGGTCTCGCGGCGGCGGGCGGCTAGGGCGTGCGGGGAGGCCGAGAGCTCGACCTCCAGGCCGGTGACGGCGAGCACCCGGTGCAGGACGTCCATCAGCGGGTCGGCGAGCGAGCGGCGCAGGTCGCGCAGTTCCGCCGCGAGCCGCGCGAACCGTACGCGCGCGTCCGGCGAGAACGGCAGCCCGTCGTCGTCCCCCTCGGCCTCGATGGGCAGCTCCAGGAACGTGTCGAGGGCGTCCGCGAGCGATATCACCTCGGACGGGTCGACGCCTTCGACGGCCGCGGCGAGCCGGCGCTCCGGGTCGTCGTCGGCTCCCGCGCGCGCGTGGGACACCAGCAACCGGGCGCGCCGCCCCAGGAGAGCGAGGTCGCGGGGCCCGATGCGCCAGCGCGGACCGGTGAGCAGCCGTACCAAGGAGGCGTTGGCTCCGGGGTCCTGGAGCACCTCGCAGACGGCGACGAGGTCGGCGACCTCGGGCAGGTGCAGCAGGCCGGAGAGGCCCACGACTTCGACGGGGATGTCGCGGGCGACGAGGGCGCCCTGGATCTCGGCGAAGTCCCCGGCTGTACGGCACAGGACCGCGATCTCTCCGGGCGCCTTGCCGGTGCGTACGAGATGGGCGAGGGAGTCGGCGAGCCAGTCGATCTCCTCGGCGTGGGTGCGCAGCAGTGCGCAGCGGACCAGGCCGTCGCGCTCGGCCCCGGCGGCGGGGCGCAGCGCCTCCACGCCCGCGTGCATGGCGCGCAGGGGCTCCGCCAGGCCGTTGGCGAGGTCGAGGAGGCGGCCGCCGCTGCGGCGGTTCTCGCTGAGCGCCTGACGGGTGGCGGGGCGGCCGTCACGGTGGGCGAAGTGGTCGGGGAAGTCGTCGAGGTTGGCGACGGAGGCGCCGCGCCAGCCGTAAATCGCCTGGCAGGGGTCGCCGACCGCGGTGACCGGGTGTCCGGTGCCACCGCCGAACAGTCCGGCGAGGAGGACGCGCTGGGCCACCGACGTGTCCTGGTACTCGTCCAGCAGCACGACGCGGAACTCGTCGCGCAGGATCTCCCCCACCTCGGGACGGGTGCGGGCGAGGGTGGCCGAAAGGGCGATCTGGTCGCCGAAGTCGAGGAGGTCGCGCTCGCGTTTGGCCGCGCGGTAGCGCCCGACCAGCTCGGCGAGTTCCCGCCGGGCGGCCGCCGCCTCGGGGACCTTGCGCAGGTCGGCGTTGGTGAGTCTGGCGCCGGCGAGCGCGCGCAGCAACTCGGCGTCGTACGCGCGCAGGTCCTCGGGGCGTACGAGGTGTTCGGCGAGCTCGGAGTCGAGGGTGAGGAGGTCGCCGACCAGATCGGCGAACGAGCGGGTCAGTGCCGGGAACGGCCCCGGTGCCTCGCGCAGCACGCGCGCGGCGAGCTGGTAGCGCGTCGCGTCGGCCAGTAGCCGGGAGGTCGGTTCGAGCCCGATGCGCAGGCCGTGGTCGGTCAGCAGGCGGCCGGCGAAGGCGTGGTACGTGGAGATGACGGGCTCACCCGGCGGGTTGTCCGGGTCGATGACGTCGGGGTCGGTGACGCCTGCCTTGACCAGTGCCTTGCGGACGCGCTCGGCGAGTTCGCCGGCGGCCTTGTTGGTGAAGGTCAGGCCGAGTACCTGCTCGGGGGCGACCTGGCCGGTGCCGACCAGCCACACCACACGCGCGGCCATCACCGTGGTCTTGCCCGATCCGGCTCCGGCCACGATCACCTGCGGGGCGGGCGGTGCGGTGATGCAGGCCGTCTGCTCCGGGGTGAACGGGATCCCGAGGAGCTCCTTGAGCTGCTCGGGATCAGTGATACGGGCGGACACGTCAGAGAGGCTAGCGGCGCCCACTGACAGCGGGGGCCACATCGGCCGTCGGGGCGGAAGAACCGCAGGTCAGCCCATGTGGTGCCGTACGTCACTCGCTGACGCGGTCCGGGGCGGCTCACTCGCTGACGCGGTCCGGGGCGGCGGCCGGCTCGCGCGCGCGGTCCCAGGCCTGCGGCTCACTCGACGACGTGCCGTCCCTCCGGCCGGGCGCTGCAGGATGCCCGGAAGGCGCAGTGTGCGCAGTGCTGTCCGGCGGTCGGCGAGAACCGTTCGTCGAGGACCTTCCCGGCGGCGGTGGCCAGCAGGTCGCCCACCCACTCGCCCTCCAGCGGCTCCTGGACCTGCACCTTGGGGAGTGTCTCCCCGCCGTTCTTCTTGGCGGCGCCCTGGCGCAGCTGGACCAGTTCGGCACCGCCCGGCTCGGGACGCACGCCGTCGAAGACGTCGTCGACGGCACCCTCCCGGACTGCGAGCTGGTAGACGGCGAGCTGCGGGTGGTGGGCCACCTCGGCGGCGGTCGGCGCCTGCTTGCCGGTCTTGAAGTCGACCACGTAGGCGCGGCCCTCGGTGTCCGCCTCGACGCGGTCCATGGAGCCGCGGATGCGCACTTCGTAGGAGCCCGCGTCGAGCGTGACGTCGAAGTCGTGCTCGCTGGCCACCGGCGTACGGCCGGTGCGGTCCATGACGTGCCACTCCAGGAAGCGTTCGAGCGCCACGCGCGCGTGCTCCTTCTCCTGGGCGGACTTCCAGGGCGCGTCGAAGGCGAGCGCGTTCCACACGGAGTCGAGGCGCTCCATGAGGACGGCGAGGTCGGCGGGGCTGTGCCCGGAGGCGACCTCGTCGGCGAGGACGTGCACCACGTTGCCGAAGCCCTGGGCGGCGGTGGCGGGTGCGTCGGCCTTCACTTCGCGGCCCAGGAACCACTGGAGGGCACAGGTGTTGGCGAGCTGGTCGAGGGCGCTGCCGGACAGCACGACGGGCTGGTCGCGGTCGCGCAGCGGCACCTTGCTCTCGGTCGGTTCGTACATGCCCCACCAGCGGTAGGGATGCGCCGACGGGACCAGCGGGCGGCCGTCCTCGTCCGCGAGTGCGGCGAGCCGGGCGAGGCGCTGGGCCGCGGCCTGCCTGAGGGTGTCCGAGACGCGCGGGTCGACGGTCGTGGCGCGCAGTTCGGCGACGAGCGCGGCCACGGAAAGGGGACGGCGTGGGCGGCCGGTCACGTCCTTCGGCTCCACGCCGAGCTCGGTCAGGAACCGGGAGGGCTGGTCGCCGTCGTCGGCGGGGGCCTTCACGGCGGTGACGACGAGGCGTTCACGCGCGCGCGTGGCGGCCACGTAGAACAGTCGCCGCTCCTCGGAGAGCAGGGCGCCGGGGGTGAGGGGTTCGGCGAGTCCGTCACGGCCGATGCGGTCCGCCTCCAGCAGCGAGCCACGGCGGCGCAGGTCGGGCCAGAGACCCTCCTGGACCCCGGCCACGACGACCAGGCGCCATTCCAGGCCCTTGGAGCGGTGTGCGGTCATCAGGCGCACGGCGTCCGGGCGCACGGCCCTGCGGGTGAGGGTGTCGGCGGCGATGTCCTCGGCCTCGATCTCCTCCAGGAAGTTCAGGGCGCCCCGGCCGCCGGTGCGTTCCTCGGCGCGCGCAGCGGTGGCGAAGAGCGCGCAGACGGCGTCCAGGTCACGGTCGGCGTTGCGCCCGGCCGCCCCGCCGCGGCGGGCGGCCCGCTCCAGGCGCTGCGGCCACGGTGTGCCTTCCCACAGCTCCCAGAGCGCCTCCTCGGCGGTCCCGCCGCCGGCGAGGCACTCGCGTGCCTTGCGCAGCAGGGCGCCCAGGCGCTGCGCCCCGCGGGCGTACGCGGGGTCGTGCGCGACGAGCCTCTCCGGCTCGGCGAGCGCACGGGCGAGCAGTTCGTCGGACGGCGGCGGTACGAGATTCCCGGCGGCGCGCTCCTCCTCGCGCAGCGCGCGGCCCAGGCGGCGCAGATCGGCGGCGTCCATGCTCGCCAGGGGGGAGGCGAGCAGGGCAAGCGCGGTCTCGGTGTCGAGCCAGGACGACGCGGTCGCCGTCACGTCGTCGGTGCCTGCGTCACCGGCCTCCGCGTCCCCGCTCTCCGCGTCCTCGCCCTCCACATCACCGGCCCCCGCGCCACCGGCCGTCCCATCACCCTCCACATCACCGGCCCTCGCGCCACCGGCAGCCGCGTCACCGCTGTTGACGTCACCGGTGTCCGCGCCATCGGCATCGGCACCCCCACCGGCCCCGGTGGTCGCGGCGTCCGAGGGCGCGCCCCCCTCCGGGCCGGAGTCCTCCGCGCGGGCCACCGCCCGCAAGGCCGCGAGCAGGGGTGCGACGGCCGGTTCGTGCCGCAGCGGCAGGTCGTCGCCGTCGATGTCGAGGGGGACCCCCGCGGCCGTGAGGGCCCGCCGGATCGTCGGGATCGTGCGGGCACCCGCGCGCACCAGGACGGCCATCTCGCCCCAGGGGACACCGTCCTCCAGGTGGGCGCGGCGCAGCAGGTCCGCGATGTTGTCGAGTTCCGTACCGGGCGTCGGGTACGTGTGGACCTCCACGCGGCCCCCGTCCCGGACCGGCGACAGCTCGCGGTGGGCGCGTACCTTCTCCGCCGGCAGGCGGATCAGCGGCATGCGCTGGGTGAGCAGGCGGGTGGCGGACAGCAGGGCCGCGCCGGAGCGCCGGGACGTCCGCAGCACCTGGACCGGTGCCGGACGGCCGTCGGCGCTCGGGAAGGCGTCGGGGAAGTCCAGGATTCCGTTGACGTCGGCGCCGCGGAACGCGTAGATCGACTGGTCGGGGTCACCGAAGGCGACGAGGGTGCGTCCGCCGCCCGCGAGGGCGTTCAGCAGCCGTACCTGCGCGGGGTCGGTGTCCTGGTACTCGTCCACGTAGACCGCGTCGTACCGCGCGGCGAGCTGCTGAGCGACCTCGGGGCGCCGGGCTAGGAGCACCGCGCGGTGGACCAGTTCCGCGTAGTCGAGCACCCCTTGCATGTCGAGTACGTCGAGGTACTCGGCGAGGAAGGCCGCCGCCGCGCCCCAGTCGGGACGGCCGATGCGGCGGGCGAAGGCGTCCAGGGCGTCGGGGCCGAGGCCCAGTTCACGGCTGCGGGCGAGGACGGCGCGGACCTCGTCGGCGAAGCCGCGCGTGGTGAGGCAGGCTCGCAGGTCGTCGGGCCAGCGCACATGTGCGAGGCCGAGCCGCTCCAGGTCGGGCTGCCCGGCGAGCAGCTCACGCACGGCCACGTCCTGTTCGGGGCCGGACAGCAGCCTCAGCGGCTCCACGAACAGGTCGCTGTCCTGCTGCGCGCGGACGAGGGCGTAACAGAAGGAGTGGAAGGTGGTGGCCTGGGGTGCACGGGCGGCCCCTATGCGCAGCGCCATGCGGTCGCGCAGCTCGACGGCGGCCTTTCTGCTGAACGTCAGCACGAGCACCCGCTCCGGGTCACCGTCGCGGGCGATCCGGGCGGCCACGGACTCGACGAGCGTGGTCGTCTTGCCGGTGCCCGGACCTGCGAGGACGAGCAGCGGACCGCTCCTGTGGTCAACCACCGCGCGCTGCTCCGCGTCCAGACGAGGGGGGGTCACCCGGGCCGGCGGGGTACGCACCAGCCGGTACGCGCCGCGGGCCCCCTGACGCACCGGGGGGTGCGTCAGGCGCCTGGTGGAGGAAGAGGAGCTCACGTGGTTCGCCGGTCCTGGTGGTTGTGCGGTTCGTCACTGCCGGCGCGGAGCGCCGCCATCGGGGGACGGTGGTCGGGAGTCGGACGGGAGGACCGCCGCGCACGGGGCGGCGGTGGCCGCGGGGTGAGGAAGGTGCGCGCCGAAGACGCTACGCCGGTGGGCTTCGCGGAAGCAGGGCTTCCCCTTCTTCCCTCACATCACCCGCTTCCCTCACATCACCCGCGTCACCCACGTCCCCCGCACCACGAACGTACGGCATGTCACGGATGTGCCTCGTTTCCCTCGTACGGGCCACAGGCGCCCCGTCCGACCCTCGGATGGCGGAAGCTGTCAGGTGTGACCTTCCGCGTGCTCGCCGCCGTCCCAACGCGCTCGTCTCATGTCGACGCGCGGCACATGACCCTCGGAGGCCCGGCCCGCCTCTCTCAGCGGCGTGCCCTCCTCGCGGTAGCGCGCGAGCGCCTCCAGCTCGTGGCCGGGCAGCAGCACGCCGTCGGCGCGTATGACACGCCACCACGGGACCGCTCCCCCGTAGAGGGCCATCACTCGGCCCACCTGGCGCGGCCCGCCCTCGTCCAGCCATTCCGCGACGTCGCCGTACGTCATCACGCGTCCGGGCGGAATCGACTCGGCGACGTCGAGGACCCGCTCCGCATACTCCGGCAGCGCGTCCGCCGGAAGGCTCTCCTCGCTCATCCGCCCCATCCTGCCCCACCCCACCGACAGTGCGACGCGGCGACCACTGTGCGTACCGCTCGCCCCGGCCGCCGTGCTTCGGGCAGACTGTGCGCCCCCGTATTGCACCCTGATGCCCCCGTGTGTCGGTCGGGCATGCCACCATCGTCCGGGCGGTGACCGGTGATACGAGATCAAGAAGAGACCATGAGGCAGCAGAGCGTGCACCCCGAAGACTCAGAGGGCACCTCCGCGGCCTCGTCACGCCCGGAGACCGGCGGCGCCGAGGTGAACGACGCGGGCAAGAAGAAGCACGGGTCCGTCCCCACGACCGCCGACGAGACCGCCACTGAAGCCCGCGAGAGCGCGGAAGCGCAGGCCGAGGCGGGCACGGACGACGGTCCCACGGACGAGGTCGAGGGCGACGAGCCCCTGCTCCCCGCGCGCGTGCACCGGCCGTCCGACCTGATGCGGCTTCTGGTCGGGGTCCTCGCGATCGTCGTGCTCCTCGCCGTCGCCGCGTTCGCGCACGGCACCACCTCGGGGCTCGAACAGGACATCAACAAGGGCACCGGCCAGGCACCCGACCTGCTCATCAAGATCGCGGGCCTGGCGTCGAGCATCGCGATCCTCCTGGTGCCGGTCGCCTTCGCGATCGAGCGGCTGATCAAACGGGACGGGCTGCGCATCGCCGACGGCGTGCTCGCCGCGGTCCTCGCGCACGGGGTGACACTCGCCACCGACCTGTGGGTGGCGAAGGCGGCGCCGGACTCCATCCAGGAAGCCCTCACCCAGCCGTCCCCCGGAGACATCCACGCCCTCACCGACCCGGTGCACGGCTATCTCGCACCCGTCATCGCGTACATGACGGCCGTCGGCATGTCCCGCAGACCGCGCTGGCGCGCGGTGCTCTGGGTGGTGCTCCTCCTGGACGCCTTCTCCATGCTGGTCACCGGCTACACGACGCCCTTCTCGATCATCCTGACCGTGCTCATCGGCTGGACCGTCGCCTACGGGACGCTGTACGCGGTCGGCTCGCCGAACGTGCGGCCCACCGGCCGGACGCTCATGGCGGGCCTGCGCCACGTCGGCTTCCACCCGGTGAGCGCGGCCCGCGAGGAAGCGCCGGACGCCACGGAGAACGGCGACCGCGGCAGGCGCTACTTCGTCACCCTGGAGGACGGCCGGCCCCTGGACGTCACGGTCGTCGACCGTGAGCAGCAGGCGCAGGGATTCTTCTACCGTGTGTGGCGACGTTTGACCCTGCGCGGCATCACCACCCGCCGGAGCCTGCAGTCACTGCGTCAGGCGCTGGAGCAGGAGGCGCTCCTCGCGTACGCGGCCATCGCGGCCGGCGCCAACGCGCCCAAGCTGATCGCGACCTCCGAGCTGGGCCCGGACGCCGTGATGCTCGTCTACGAGCACACCGGCGGGCGCACCCTCGACTCGGTTCCCGACGAGCTCATCACCGACGACCTGCTGCGCGACACCTGGCATCAGGTGCAGGCCCTTCAGTCCCGCCGCATCGCGCACCGCAGGCTCGCGGGCGACGCGATTCTGGTGGATCGTTCCGGCACGGTGATCCTCACCGATCTGCGCGGCGGCGAGATCGCGGCCGGCGACCTGCTGCTGCGCATGGACATCGCCCAGCTCGTCACCACGCTCGGACTGCGGGTGGGCGCCGAGCGCGCGGTGGCGTCGGCGGTCGGCGTGCTCGGCCCGGACGCGGTCGCGGACTGTCTGCCGATGCTCCAGCCGATCGCCCTGACTCGCTCCACGCGCGCGACGCTGCGCAAGCTCGCCCGGGAGCGTGCGCACCGGGAGCGCGAGGCCGTCCTCGAGGCCTCCCGGCAGGACAAGCTCGCCCGCGCGGAGGAGGCACGGCAGAACACGACGTCCGTGCAGGAGAAGCCCGGCAAGAAGGCGGTGCGGGCGGAGCAGCGCGCCGAGAAGCGCGCGATAGACGAGGCCCTGGACGAGGCGCGCGAGGAGGACCTGCTCTCCCAGATCCGCCACCAGGTGCTGCTGATCAGGCCGCAGGCACCGGTCGAGCCCGCCCGCCTGGAACGGGTCAGACCGCGCACGCTGATCAGTTTCATCGCCGGAGCGATCGGCGCGTACTTCCTGCTGACACAGCTCACCCACATCGAGTTCGGGACCCTCTTCGACAACGCCGAATGGGGCTGGGTCGCCGCGGCGGTGCTGTTCTCGGCACTCAGCTACGTCGCGGCGGCGATGAGCCTGCTGGGCTTCGTGCCCGAGCGGGTGCCGTTCGCGCGGACCGTGGCGGCGCAGGTCGCCGGCTCGTTCGTGAAGATCGTGGCGCCCGCCGCGGTCGGCGGTGTGGCGCTCAACACGCGCTTCCTCCAGCGCGCCGGGGTGCGGCCCGGCCTCGCGGTGGCGAGCGTCGGCGCCTCCCAGCTGTTCGGCCTCGGCTGCCACATCCTGATGCTGCTCTCCTTCGGCTATCTGACCGGCACCGAGAAGACACCGTCCCTGTCGCCGTCCCGCACGGTCATCGCGGGCCTGCTGACGGTGGCGGTACTTGTCCTGGTGGTGACGTCGGTCCCCTTCCTGCGCAAGTTCGTCGTCACGCGCGTGCGCTCCCTGTTCGCCGGCGTGGTGCCGCGCATGCTCGACGTGCTCCAGAGGCCGCAGAAGCTGGTCACCGGTATCGGCGGCATGCTGCTGCTGACCGCCTGCTTCGTGATGTGCCTGGACGCTTCGATCCGGGCGTTCGGCCACGAGGAGTCGACCACGCTGAGCCTCGCCAGCGTCGCCGTCGTCTTCCTCGCCGGCAACGCGCTGGGATCGGCGGCGCCGACCCCCGGCGGCGTGGGCGCCGTCGAGGCCACCCTCACGGTCGGTCTGATCGCCGTCGGGCTCCCCAAGGAGGTCGCGGCGCCCGCGGTCCTGCTGTACCGGCTGCTGACGCTCTGGCTGCCCGTGCTGCCGGGCTGGCTGTTCTTCAACCACTTGACGCGCAAGGGCGCGCTCTAGCCGGAAGGCGCCGGCGCGCACCGCCTCGCGCGTCGCCGCCCATGCTGTCGCGCGCACGGCCGCCCTGCTGTCGCGCACAACGCCGTCGTGTGTACCGCGAAGCGCCTGGTCCGAGCGCTGCGGCACACTCACCCACACGGCCCGCGCCCCGCGCGCACCACCCCGCACGACCGCACGATGGGGACATGCCGAACCCTCCCCAGTCGCGCGCCGCTGCCCTGACCCTGACCGCCGTTGTGCTGCTCTCCTTGCTCGCGGGTTGCAGCGACGGGTCGAAGGACAAGCACGGGGACGGGGATCTGACAGCTCAGAGGCTGAGCTGGAAGAAGTGCCCGGCACCCTCCGAGTCCGAGGGCGGGGGGAACGCCCCGTCACCTCTGCCGGGCGGCACCGAGTGGCAGTGCGCCACGATGAAGGCGCCCCTCGACTGGGCCGATCCCAAGGGCGACACGATCGGGCTGGCGCTGATCCGGGCGAAGACGAGCGGCGACCCGAGCAAGCGGATCGGCTCGCTCATCTTCAACTTCGGCGGCCCGGGGGGCTCGGGCGTCACCACGCTGCCCGCCTTCGGCGAGGACTACACCGCCCTGCGCACCCGCTACGACCTGGTGAGCTTCGACCCGCGCGGCGTGGGCCGCAGCGCGGGCGTGACATGCGAGGACGACCAGCAGCTCGACGAGTTCTTCCAGCAGGACGCCACGCCGGACGACGCCGCGGAGCAGAAGGAGTTCCTGCGGAACACCAGGACGTTCAACGCGGCCTGTGAGAAGAACTCCGGCACGATCCTCCCCCATGTGCGCACCACGGACGCGGCCCGGGACATGGACCTGATGCGCCAGGTCCTCGGCGACGCGAAGCTGCACTACTTCGGCATCTCCTACGGGACCGAACTGGGCGGCGTCTACGCCCACCTGTTCCCGAAGAACGTGGGACGCGCGGTGTTCGACGCGGTCGTCGACCCGACGCAGAACCCCGAGCAGAGCTCGCTCGGGCAGGCCAAGGGCTTCCAGCTCGCACTCGACAACTTCGCCAAGGACTGCACCTCCAAGGTCGAGGACTGTCCGATCGGTGACACGCCTCAGAACGTGAAGGACCGCATCGCCGAGCTGCTCAAGGACCTCGAAGTGAAGCCGATCCCCGGCGTCTTCCCCCGCGAACTCACCCAGACCGCGGCGACCAGCGGCATCGCCCAGGCGCTGTACTCCAAGGACTTCTGGGAGTACCTGACCGAGGGTCTCGAGCAGGCCTACGACGGCGACGGCAAGGTGCTCATGCTGCTGTCGGACTCCATGAACGGACGCGACGCGAACGGCCAGTACAGCAATCTCGTCCCGGCGAACATCTCCATCAACTGCGCGGACGACAAGCCGCGCTACACCCCGGACTTCGTGGTGTCGAGGCTGCCGCAGTTCCGGGCCGCCTCACCGCTGTTCGGCGACTATCTGGCCTGGGGCATGGTCAGCTGCACGGACTGGGCCGTGGCGGGCGCCGCCGACCACCCGAACGTCGCCGCCGCCGGCGCGGCGCCCATCCTGGTCGTCGGCAACACCGGCGATCCGGCCACGCCGTACGAGGGCGCCCGGAAGATGGTGGAAGCGCTGGGCAAGGGGGTCGGCGTCGAGCTGACGTACAAGGGTCAGGGGCACGGGGCCTACGACAGCAAGAACAAGTGCGTGCAAGGCGCGGTGAACGGCTATCTGCTGGAGGGAACCATCCCGCCCGCCGGAACCGTCTGTTCGTAGAAAACCGCAGGTCAATGAGTTATCCACAGGCTGTGACGGCTTCGGAGGCCGCCGCCTACTATTGCCTGCATGTGATCCGCGGATCGGGCGGACCACGGGTGAGGGGGGAAGCGCATGGCACGTTTCGCACGGTGGACGGCCGCGGCCGCCGCCGCGTTGCTGGTGGCCGGTTGCAGCAGTGAGTCGTCCGGTGAAGGCGTGGACGAAGGGAAGGGCGGCGACAAGTCGTCGGCCACAGCGCCCTCTTCGGGCACACCGTCGGGGCTGCCCGGCAGACTCACCTCGCAAAAGCTCGACTGGGGCCGCTGCAAGGGCACGTCCGACTCCCCCGCGCCGGGCAGCGGCTGGCAGTGCGCCACGCTCAAGGTCCCGCTGGACTACGCGAAGCCGGACGGCGAGACGATCGGTCTCGCCGTGATCCGCTCGAAGGCGACGGGCGGCTCGGACAAGCGCATCGGCTCGCTCCTGTTCAACTTCGGCGGACCCGGCGGCTCGGGCATCTCCACCATGCCGTCGTACGGCGCGATCGTCGGCTCCCTCCACGAGCGGTACGACCTGGTGAGCTGGGATCCGCGCGGCGTGGCGGCGAGCGAAGGGGTGCGCTGCCGCGGCGACAAGGACATCCAGGCGGCCGAGTCGGTGGACGCCACACCGGACGACGCCACCGAGGAAGCCGCGTACTTCAAGGACGCCACGGACTTCGGCAAGGGCTGCGAGAAGGCCGCGGGCAAGCTCATGTCCCATGTGTCGACCACGGACACGGCACGCGACATGGATCTGATGCGCGAGGTCCTCGGCGACCGCGAGATGCACTACTTCGGCATCTCCTACGGCACCGAACTGGGCGGGGTGTATGCCCACCTGTTCCCGAAGCACGTGGGGCGCCTGGTGCTGGACGCCGTCGTCGACCCGAGTGCCGACACCGTCGGCCACGCCAAGAATCAGACGCTCGGCTTCCAGCGGGCCCTGGACGACTATCTGAAGTCCACGGGCCAGGACCCGAAGCAGGGCTCGCAGAAGATCGTGGACCTGCTGAAGCGCATCGACGCCCGGCCGCTGCCCGCCTCGGGCGGACGCAAGCTCACCCAGACGCTGGCCCTCACCGGCATCGTCCTGCCGCTGTACAGCAAGCAGGGCTGGCCCAACCTCACCAGCGCGCTCAAGGCGGCCGAGGACGGGGACGGTTCGGAACTGCTGACGCTCGCCGACGGTTACAACGAACGCGACCCATCGGGGCACTACGGCACGACGACGCACTCGCAGCGGGTCATATCGTGCCTGGACGACAAGCAGCGGCCGACTCCCGAGGAGACGAGGAAGCTGCTGCCCGAGTTCGAGAAGATCTCGCCCGTCTTCGGCGACTTCATGGGCTGGGACACGGCGGGCTGGTGCCACGACTGGCCGGTGGCCGGCCAGTTCGACAACCCGGAGGTCAGCGCACCGGGTGCGGAGCCGGTCCTGGTCGTCGGCAACACCGGCGACCCCGCGACACCGTACGAGGGCGCCCGCAGGATGGCCGACGAGCTGGGCAAGGACGTCGGTGTGGAGCTCACCTGGAAGGGCGAGGGCCATGGCGCCTACGGCAGCGGGAGCGAGTGCGTGGACTCGACCGTGAACAGGTATCTGCTGGACGGGACCGTGCCGAAGGACGGCAAGGTCTGCGCCTCCTAGGCCGCCTGGTCCGAGGGCACCGGTTCGGGTGCCCTCGGACCACGGCAAGGGGCCCGGCACACAGGGTGCCGGGCCCCACCTCCGAAGAGGGCGTATGCCTAGTAGACCGGCTTGTCGGGCTCGATCTGGTTGACCCAGCCGATCACGCCGCCGCCCACGTGGACCGCGTCGGAGAAGCCCGCGGACTTCAGGACGGCGAGGACTTCCGCACTGCGGACACCCGTCTTGCAGTGCAGGACGATCTTCTTGTCCTGCGGCATGGACTCCAGGGCAGTGCCCATGAGGAACTCGTTCTTCGGGATCAGCTTGGCGCCGGGGATCGAGACGATCTCGTACTCGTTGATCTCACGGACGTCGATGATCTCGATGTTTTCGCCGTCGTCGATCCACTCCTTGAGCTGCTTGGGAGTGATCGTCGAACCGGCCGCCGCTTCCTGGGCCTCCTCGGACACGACGCCGCAGAAGGCCTCGTAGTCGATGAGCTCGGTGACGGTGGGGTTCTCGCCGCAGACGGCGCAGTTCGGGTCCTTGCGGACCTTGACCTGGCGGTACTGCATCTCCAGGGCGTCGTAGATCATCAGTCGGCCGACGAGGGGCTCGCCGGTGCCGGTGAGGACCTTGATCGCCTCGGTGACCTGGATGGAGCCGATCGACGCGCACAGCACGCCCAGCACGCCACCCTCGGCGCAGGAGGGAACCATGCCCGGCGGCGGGGGCTCCGGGTAGAGGCAGCGGTAGCAGGGACCGTGCTCCGACCAGAAGACGGAGGCCTGACCGTCGAACCGGTAGATCGAACCCCACACGTACGGCTTGTTGAGGAGCACGCACGCGTCGTTGACCAGGTAGCGGGTGGCGAAGTTGTCCGTGCCGTCGACGATCAGGTCGTACTGGCTGAAGATGTCCATCACGTTCTCGGCTTCGAGCCGCTCTTCGTGAAGGATCACGTTCACGTACGGGTTGATGCCCAGCACGGAGTCGCGGGCCGATTCGGCCTTGGAACGGCCGATGTCCGACTGGCTGTGGATGATCTGGCGCTGCAGGTTGGACTCGTCGACCTCGTCGAACTCCACGATGCCGAGCGTGCCCACGCCCGCCGCGGCCAGGTACATCAGCGCCGGCGATCCGAGGCCGCCGGCGCCGACACACAGCACCTTGGCGTTCTTCAGCCGCTTCTGCCCGTCCATGCCCACGTCGGGGATGATCAGGTGGCGGGAGTACCTGCGGACCTCGTCTACGGTGAGCTCGGAAGCCGGCTCGACCAGGGGTGGCAGCGACACGGGGGCTCCGTTGGTCGGTCAATCACTACAGTTGTTCTCCCCGTAACACTGCCACGCCCTTCTTCATTCCGAGACACCCGTTCCGATCCGCGAGACGATCTCGTCCCAGTAGCCGGGCATCGTCTCCCAGGGGTCGGCCCGCCCACCGAGATCGGTGCGATCGGTGAAGTAGATCGTCGAAGCACCCTGCCAGCGGGCGATGCGCAGCGCCTCGTCGAGATGACCGCGCGGCACGCCGTGCACCAAGTGGCAGAACAGCTCGGGCGGGTAGTCGGCGGTCCACTCGGCGACCTGGGACCAGCGGTAGTCGCTCCAGGAGCCGGAGAAGGTGACCAACTGGTCGGCGCTCTCCGCGTAGCCGGGATGCGGGTGGGCACCGTGCCCGAGCACGATGTGGGCATCCTCACGGAGCGTCCGGAGCGTGCCGACGGTCCGGCGGACCTCGGCGAGCGCGGTGCGTTGGGTGGGACAGCGGTCGAGGAGGTAGCCGTCGACCTGGTACCAGTCGAGGTAGCGCTGGGCGTCGGAGACCAGTTCGCCGAAGGCGCGCGCGCCGTACGTCGCGTCCAGGCGCCCGAGCACGCGTACGCCCGCGTTGCGCAGCCGCCCGACGGCCTCCAGGCAGTGCGGGTCGGGACGGGTGCCGGGTCCGTTGGACACGTTCAGGGCGACCCAGTGCAAAGGGGCACCGGGCCGGGTGAGTTCGGCCCACTCCAGCGGAGCGACGAGGGGGTGCGCATAGCCGGGGATGCCGAAGCCGACCTTGAGGTCGGTGCTCGCGGTGCCGGCTGCGGTGCTGGTCAGATACGGCATGCCGCCTCCATCCAGATGTCTGCCAGGGATTCCTCGAGGTTGATGCGGGGCCGCCAGCCGAGCCGGTCGCGTGCGGTGCGCACGTCGGCCTGCTGCCAACTGCCGCAGCCGTCCGGGTACGGGTACGCGACCGGGGCCGCGTGGTCCGGTTCGTTGCGGGGGTGGCCGATGGATGTCCTGAGGGGGCCGGGAGGTCCGTCTAGTTCGTGCAGGACGCCGCCGTAGCCGGCGACCCGGGCGAGGACCGCGGCCGCGTCGCGGAGACGTACAGCCCGTCCCGAGCCGATGTTGATCACGCCCTGCGCCGCGGAGAGCGAGGCCGCGTGGACGGCACGGGCGACGTCGCGTACGTCGATGAAGTCGCGCTGGACGCCGAGCCCGCCGAGTTTGAGTTCGCCGTCACCGGACTGCATGGCGCGCCGGAGAGCCTCGGCGAGCCGGCCCAGCGGGGATCCGGCGGGTGTGCCGGGCCCGGCGGGCGAGAAGACCCGAAGGACCACAGCGTCCAGGCCGGAGCCGAGGACCAGTTCGGTGGCGGCGAGCTTGCTGACGCCGTACGGCCCTCCGGGGCGCGGCACGGCGTCCTCGGCGGTGGAGGAGCCGGGCTGGCTGGGCCCGTACTCGGCGCCGCAGCCGATCTGGACGAGCCGTGCCCCGCAGCCGCTGCGGCGGAGGGCCTCGCAGACGGTGGCGACGGCGACGGTGTTGTGCCGGGTCAGTTCGCGAGCGCCTCCGCGGGTGGCGCCGGCACAGTTGATGACGACTCCGGGGTGCACCGCGTCCAGGAAGCGGGTGAGTGCGCCGGGACTGCCCGAGGCGAGGTCGAAGCGGACGTCGGCGTCGTCGCCCCGTCCGAGCGCGGTGAGCTGCACGGCCGGGTCGGCGAGCAGTCTGTCGGCCACGAAGCGGCCGAGGTATCCGTTGGCTCCGATCAGCAGGACCCTCATCGGGCGGCTCCCGGGGCGGATTCTCCGGTTCGGGAGGTGATCATCTGGATTTCTCCTTCAGGTGATGCCGTGGGTCGGGAGAGGGCCCGCGGTGTCGGCCCCGCGGGAGAAGTGGGTCCGTGCGGGTGCCGGGCACGGAAGCGCCGTTCACACCGCCTCGCTGGGCAGTGCGTGGGCGGAGGCCCTGGTCAGGGTGCGCGTCGAGTGGACGAGCAGGACGAACGCCGCCATGCCGCACACCAGAGCCGGTACGGCGCCGGGCCCCCAGGCGTCGACGACGGTCTCGACGGGCGTGGCGAGGAAGGAGCAGCCGGGCAGGCGGCCCGCGAAGACGGTGGCGAGCGCGATCGCCTCGGTGGCTCCGGCGCCGGCGAGCATCACGGCGGGCGCGTGGGTGAAGCCGCGCGCCGTCAGCAGACGGGCGAGCAGGAGCAGGGCGCCGAGGGCACCGGCACCGGCGTAGGCGGGGGGCTCGTCGAGCACCGCCGCGCTCAGGGCGAGCAGTCCGCCGAGGGCGCACAGGAACAGGGTGAACACGCCGAGGAGCAGGGGGCGGACGGTGGTGGCGAACTCGTCGAGGCCGCGGCTGGCGGTCAGTCTGCGACGGGCGCTCACCACGAAGAGCTGCGCACACCAGGCCGCCGGGGCACACGCCGTCGAGAGGGCCAGCACGGGTGCGGTGGCGAGCGGCCAGGGGCCGTCGGGTCCGCCGTCGAGCGCGGCGCTCAGCAGCCCGTCACCGAGGAGGGCGTAGGCGATGAGCCAGCACGTCCAGCCGCGGGTGGCGCCGGTCGTGCGCTGACCGTCGCTCAGGGGGCCGCGGCGCAAGGCGTACCGCAGGCCTAGGGTCACGGCGAGAACGCCGGCCGCGGCCACCGCGAGGCGCGGCCTGCTCTCTGTGGCGCGCAGTCCGAGCGTGGCCGCCAGGCAGAGGACGCCGGGCAGCAGGGCGAGCACCGCCCAGTCGGCGCGCGGACCGGGGCGTTCCGGCTCCTTCGGGCGCGGGGTGTGTTCGCCGTCGCGCGAGGCGCGGGCGTACATCTCCTCGGCGAGCGAGAACACGTCGCGGTGGCGGAATCGGGTAGCCGTCCGGTCGGTCACACCGTGGGCCTCCAGACCGGCGGCGATCTCCAGCGGGTCGACGGCGCGCTCGCAGAGTTCGCGGTGCCGGTGCATGAGCGCTTTCACGGGGTCGGCGGCGCCACGGCGCGCGGTGGGCCTGCGCGCGCCGTCGGTACGACTCGCACTCCCGTCCCTGCCGTTCGCACCACCTTTGCGTTTTCGTTCCCCGGCGCCGCCGCCGTCCCGGTCGGCAGCCTCACCGATGCGGCCCGCGCCGTCGGCGCCTCCCCCGCTCGCACCGCCCGCCTCCCGGCCATTCGCGCCACCCGAGTCCCGGCCACCCGAGTCCCGGTCACTCGCGTCCCGGCCACTCGCACCGCCCGAGTCCTCGACTTCCTCGCTGCCCAAGCCCCCGCCGCCCAGGGCGCCCGGGCCGGCCAGGTCGTCCAGCTCGTGCAGGGTGTGGGGTCCGCTCGATGCGCGCGGTCCGGTCGTCTCGCTCATCGGGCCCCCTCCCCCGCGGGAACGGGAACCGTGGCGCGCACGGGCGCCCCCGCCGCCCAACGCGGCCGCCCCGCGGGCATAGGACGGACCTCGGTCCAGCGGCCCGGCACATGGGCCTCCGCGGGAACTCCGAAGGGCAACGGCTCGCCCTCTTCGTCCACGACCACCCGCCGGACCGGGGAGTGCGAGACGATCTCCAGGTAGATGTCGTGGAAGGCTGCGACGTTCTGCTCGACGGTGAACAGTTCGAGGGCGCGTGCGCGCGCGGCCGCGCCCAGGCGCTCACGGCGCTCAGGGTCACGCAGCAGCGTCACGCACGCCTCGGCGAGCGCCCGCGGATTGCGGGGCGGCACCACCAGCCCCGTACCGCCGATGACCTCGACGACCGCGCCCACGTCCGTGGAGACGGTCGCACGACCGCAGAACATGGCCTCCACGAGACTGATCGGAAAGCCCTCGACGACGCTGGAGAGCACGACGACGGCTCCGGAGGCGTACGCCTCCGCCAGGCTGGGGACCTCGGGACCGCCGATCTCCTCGAAGGACACCGGGTTGTCGCCGACCGCGTGCACGCCCTCCGCCTCGTCGGGGAAGAGCTGGGCGGCCAGCGCCCGGCAGTGGGCCAGATAGGTCGTGCCCTCGGGGCCGTCGGCGGGCGCACCGACGATCCGCAGCCGCGTCTTCGGTTCCTCCTTGCGGATCTCCGCGAAGGAGTGCAGCAGCGAGATCAGGTCCTTGGCGGGTTCGATGCGGCCGACCCACACCAGCGTGTCCGGGTCGGCGCATCCGCTGCCCTCACCCTCCGCGCTCTCTCCCACGTCCGCGAAGCGGGACGCCTCCATCCCGGGGTAGACGGTGCGCAGTTTGGCGCGGTCGGCGCCGCAGCGCTCCTGCCAGCGGCGGGCGTGCGTGTTGCCGGGCGTGATGAGCGCGGCGGCCCGGTAGACCTCGGCGGCGAGCCTGCCGTGGAAGCCGGCGAGCAGGGCGCGTACGGCCGGGCTCTCGCCGACGGTGGCGGAGGCCAGGTAGTGCGCGCGCAACTGCACCCCGTATTCGGTGACCAGCAGGGGCACACCGGCGAAGTGCCGGGCGAGCAGACCGGGCAGCGCCGCGGTGCCGCCCGCCGTGGCGTGGCACAGGTCCACCGAGTCGAGTCCGTCGCCCTCGTACCAGTCCAGCGACAAGGGCCGCAGGGCACGTTCGACATGGGAGGCGAAGGCGAGCAGGTCGGGCACGCGGGCCGTGCGGGCGGTACGCAGCGCGCCGGGTGCACGGCAGGCGCGTTCCAGTGCGCGCACGGCACCCTCCGAACGCAGGGCGCCGGCGAGACCGCCCTCGTCCCGGGCGAGTTCCCCGAGGGCGTAGAGCGCGCTGCCGAAACGGTCCGCCTCAACACCGCCTGAGGCCGCCGGGCCGTCGTGGGGTCCCGCGCCGCCACCGAGTGCCGAGCCGTCGAGAGCCCCCGGCCCCTCGCACACGGCCGCCGCCAGCTCTCCGTAGGCGTCGGCGAAGCGTCGCCGCGCCCGGCGTCCGTACACCACCCCGTCGTCCTCGACGGTCCACAGTGGCGCTGTCCGCACCCTGCTGACCTGCGGCGGCAGCTGGATCCAGCCCTCGTCCTCCTGGCGCTCGCTGCGGCTTAGCGCGTAGATGTCGAACTCGTGCTGCCCGAGCCCGCGTACGAGCCGGTCGCACCAGAGTCTGGCGTCACCGCTCACATACGGATAGCCACCCTCCGTAAGCAGTCCGATGCGCACGACCACACCCCCGATCTCCCATATGGGGAGCCGCCGTTGACCCGGCGGCTCACAGCGGGAAGAACGTATGCGGACATGACGGTGGCGCGACGGACGGTTGTCCATCGCACCACCAAAAGGGGTGAACGGTCGTAACTTTCCCGCGCAGGCCGCGTTCTGTCGCGCTAAGAGATCATGCGACTACGCTTCGTCGTCACGCATGCCTGGCCGTACGTGCCACCGACGCCGCTCGGACCGCACCGCGCGCGGCACGTGCCGACTGCGCCGCTCGCACCGCACCCCCCGCCTGCCGACGGCGCAGGCCGACCGCGCCGCTCGAACCGCACCACGCATGCCGACCCTGCGGCTCAGACCGTCGCCGGCTCCCCGCGGGCGGCACGGCGCCGTGCCGCGACCTCCGGGTCGAGCGCCGGTACGGCGGCGAGCAGTTGCTCGGTGTAGGGGTCCCGGGGGGACTCGTACACCTCGTCGGCGGGCCCGTACTCGACGATCCGGCCGCGCCGCATCACCGCCACCCGGTCGCTGACCTGGCGCACGACCGCGAGGTCGTGCGCCACGAAGACCAGCGCGAGCCCCAGTTCGCGCTGAAGCTCACCGAGCAGGGCGACCACTTGGGCCTGGGTGGTGACGTCGAGCGCGGAGACCGGTTCGTCGCACACGATGGCGCGCGGCTCCGCGGCGAGGGCTCGCGCGATGCCGACCCGCTGCCGCTGCCCGCCGCTGAACTCGTGCGGGTACCGGTCGTAGTGGTCCGGGTCGAGGCCGACGCGTGCCAGCAGCTCCCGCACGCGCCCCCTGATCCGGCCCTCGTCGCGTTCGCCGCGGGCCCGCAGCGGGTCGGCGATCGACTCGCCCACGCTGCGCCGGGGGTTGAGGGAGGACACCGGGTCCTGGAAGACCATCTGCACCGAAGGGCTCACGCCGGTCTGCTCGCGCCCTTCGTGGCGGACCGTGCCGGCGGTGGGCTCCAGGAGCCCGACCAGCATCCGTCCCAGCGTGGTCTTCCCGCTGCCGCTCTCGCCGACGACGCCGAGGGTCTCGCCCCGGCGGACCGTCAGCGACACGTCGTCGACGGCGGCGAAACGCAGCTTCCCCGTGCCGAACTCGCGTCGCAGCCCCACCGCTTCGAGGACGGTCTCGTCGCCGACGTCGCCCTCGGTGACGCGTGGAGCGTCCACCCGCGGGACGGCACCGAGCAGTTCACGCGTGTACGTGTCCCGGGGCGCCCCGAGAACGGTTTTGACCGGGCCGTGCTCGACGGCGCGCCCGTGGCGCATGACGAGGATCTCGTCCACGCTCTCGGCCGCGACCCCCACGTCGTGCGTGACGAGCAGCAGCCCCATGCCGGTCTCCTCGCGCAGGGTGTGCAGCAGGTCGAGGATCTGGGCCTGGACGGTCACATCGAGGGCCGTGGTCGGCTCGTCGGCGATCAGCAGGTCGGGCCGGCAGGCCAGAGCCATGGCGATCAGGGTGCGCTGGCGCATTCCGCCGCTGAACTCGTGCGGACGCGAACGGGCGCGACGGGCCGCGTCCGGTATGCCGACGCGGTCGAGCACCTCGACGGCACGCGCGCGTGCCGCTCGCCGTGACGCCCTGGTGTGCACGCGGTACACCTCGGCGATCTGGTCGCCGACCGCTTGGTACGGGTCGAGGGACGACAGCGGGTCCTGGAAGACCATGGCGGCCTTCCCGCCCCGCAGCCGCCGCAGTTCGTCTTCAGAGGCCGCCAGTACGTCCACGCCGGCCACCCGCACCGTGCCGCCGACCCGCGCTCCCGTGCCCCGGTGCAGCGCCAGCAGGGCCGACGCCACGGTGGACTTGCCGGACCCGGACTCGCCGACGAGTCCCAGCGCGGCTCCCCGTTCCAGCCGGAAGGAGAGCCCGTCGACGGCGCGCAGGTCCCCGAACGCCACGGAGAGGTCGGTGACCTCGACGAGGCTCCCCCCGCCCGGAGCGGCGAAACCGGACCCGTCACCGACTTCGGCGAGACCGCCCCCGCCCGCACCACGGCCGCCACCGGCGGCACTCGATCCGCCGTCACGGGCGGCACCCGACCCACCGCCCCGGGCGGCAGGCAGCCCACCGTCCCCGACAGCAGGCAGCCCACCGTCCCCGACGGCACGCAGCACGCCGTCGTCGGCTTCCGCAGGACTCACGACAGCACCACCCGTCGGTCGGCCACCGCGAACAGCACGTCCGCGACGGCGTTGGCCAGGACCACGAAGAAGCCGGTGACCAGCACCATGCCGACCACCACCGGCAGGTCGACGACGGTCACCGCGTGCACGAGTTCGCGCCCGAGCCCCGGAAGACCGAACAACGTCTCGGAGAGCACGGCACCGCCGATCGCCGACCCGAAGTCGTTGGCGCTCAGTGCGATGACCGGCGCCACGGCGCCCCGCAGGGCGTGCCGCCCGATGATCGAGCGCTCGCCCACTCCGTACGCGCGGAAGGTGCGGACGTGGTCCTCCGCGAGCGTCTCCAGCATGGAGGCCCGGGTCAGGCGGGCGTACTTGGCGGACTCGATCAGCGCCAGCGACAGCCAGGGCAGCAGCAGGTTCCACGCCCACTGCTCAGGGTCCTCGGTGAAGGGCACGTACTGCGGGAAGGGCAGCAGCTGCAACTGTCCGCAGACGACGATCATCAGCACCAGGCCGATGACGAAGACGGGGGTGGCCGTGCCGGCGAGGGTGACGGCGGTCAGCGCCCGCTCGGTGAACCGGCCGCGCCGCCAGGCGGACAGCACACCGGTGCCGACGCCGAGGATCAGCCACAGCACCATCGCGCCGAGCACGAGCGAGAAGGTGACCGGCAGCTTCGCCCAGATCAGCTGGGTGACCTGCTGGCCGCTCTGGTAGGAGACGCCGAGGCAGGGCGCGCCGCAGTGCTGCACCGACGTGCCGGTCGAGTAGTCCTGGCCGGCGAAGACGCCCTGGAGGAAGTGCCAGTAGCGCACGTACAGCGGGTCGTCGAGCCTCAACTGATCGGCGACCTGGTGCACCTGGGCGGGTGAGCAGCGCGGGCCGCAGGTGATCTGCGCGACGTCGCCGGGCGCGACGTAGAAGACGAGGTAGATGATGACGGAGATCGCGAACAGGGTGACGACGGCCCCGACCAGGCGCCGCAGCGCGAAGCCCGGGAACCCGGCGAGTGAACCGCTCAGCCCTTTGAGGACGCTCATGCCCTGGCCTCCCGCCTGCGTCCCGTACCGATGCGCAGTCGTGAGGCGGCGCGCGGGTCGAGTGCGGTGCGCACCCCGTCGCCGAGCACGGTCAGCGCGAGCACGGTGACGAACAGCGCGCCGGCCGGCAGCAGCAGGTACTGAGGGGCCGCCTGGTACCAGATGTCGGCCGCGGTGAGCATCTGTCCCCAGGACGGCGTCGGCGGCTTCACGCCGACGCCGAGGAAGCTGAGCGCCGCCTCGACGGTGATGTTCGCGGGGACGAGGAGGGCGGCGTAGGTGATGACGGGCGCGGCCAGCGCGGGCAGCAGCTCGCGGCGGGCGACGCGCCGGGCGCCCCAGCCGCTGAGCCGGGCGGCGGCCACGTAGTCGAGCTCCTTGAGGGTCAGCGTGTGGGCACGGACGATCTTCGCGATCGAACCCCACGCCACCAGACCGATGATGAGCGCCACGAGCACGGGCCGCGGGAAGCTGCTGGGGACGATCGCGAGCAGCGCGAGGGACATGATCATCAGCGGCATGGCGACGATGACGTCCGTGGCCCGGCTGAGCAGCTGGTCGACCCACCGGTTCCCCAGGCCGGCCGCGACCCCCACCACGACGCCGATGAGGACCTGGACGAGCGTGGCCGCGAGCGCGACACCGAGCGAGACGCGGGCGCCGTACACGAGGCGGGCGAAGAGATCGCGGCCCGTCTGCGGTTCGACGCCGAGCCAGTGGTCGCCGCCGATGCCGCCGAGCGGGCCGACGGGCACACCGCCGCGCGCGGAGTCCACGAGTGAGGGGTGATAGGTGGTCGGGTCCTGGCCCTCGATCGCGGTGAGCAGCGGCGCCGCGAGCGCGATCAGGACGAGCAGCGCGACGACGCCCGCCGCGACGAGGGCGGCGCGCTGCGCTCGCAGCCGCCGCCAGAACTGACGGGCCCCCGAGGCCCCCGGGACGGAGGAGTCCGTCCCGGGGGCCTGAGAGGCGACAAGTGCCTCGCTCACGGTGCTACTTCACCGCGACCTGGGAGATGTCCAGCACGCCGGTCCAGTCGCTGATCACGATGTTCTTGACGTCCTTGCCGTACAGGCGCTTGTAGACGGGGTGGAACAGCGGCACGGTCAGCGCCTGCTCGCCGATCTTCTTGTCCAGGGCGCCCCAGCGCCGGGCGGCCTGGTCGAGGTCGGTCAGCTTGTTGATCGCGTCGATCTCGGCGTTGACCGACTTGTCGTCGAGGAAGCCGGTGTTGAAGTTGGCGCCGTCCTCGACGATCTGGCGGCCGTCGAAGATGGGGGCCAGGAAGGGACCGCCGGAGGGCCAGTCGGCGCCCCAGTGGGCGAGGAAGAGGCCGGGCTCGGTCTTGGCGCTGTGGATCTTGTCGCTGTAGTCGTTGTCCTCGAGGCCCTGGAGCTTGACGGTGATCCCGGCCTTCTTCAGGGCGTCCTGGAGGGCCGTGGCGATCTCAGGGCTGGTCTCGAAGTCCTTGCTGTTGGAGTGCGTGAGCGTGATGGTCAGGCCGTTCTTGTAGCCCGCCTTCTTCAGCAGCTCCTCGGCCTTGGCCGGGTTGCCGGACCTGCCCGCCGGGAAGTGGTCGTACGGCGTGTAGCCGAAGGACTTCTGGTCGGGCAGGTAGGTGGTCGCGGGCTCGGCGAGCGACGAGCCGCCGGCCGCGTTGATCACCGAGGTGCGGTCCACGGCGTACGAGATCGCCTGGCGGACCTTCGGGTTGTCGAACGGCTTCACCTTCGGGTTGAAGGCGAGGTAGTTGGTGTAGCCGAAGTGACCGGTGCCGACGCGCGCGGCCAGGGCCTTGTCGCCGGACACCTTGGCGAGCTCGGCCGGGCCGAGGTTGGTGTCCGTGGTGACGGCGGCGGCGTCCGCTCCCTGAGACGCGGAGAGCCGCTGGTTGATCACGGACGAGTCCAGGCCGGACCGTACGTCGATCTTGTCCGGGTAGGCCTTGCGCTCGGCGTCGGTCGACGCGGACCAGTGGGTGTTGCGCTCCAGGACGAGCCGCTCGCCGTCGTTCTCGTTCTTGACGACCTTGTACGGGCCGGAGGAGACGGGGTGCTCCTCGTACTTCGTGCCGGTGTCCTTGGCCTTCGGGACGGGCGTGAACTGCGTCTGCGTGGCGAGGTAGGGGAACTCGCCCTCGGGCTTGTCGAGGTGGAAGACGATCGTCAGGTCGTCGGGCGTCTCGATCGAGTCGAGGCCCTTCTTGTCCTTGTAGGGACCCTGGTAGTCGGCGCCGCCGATCAGCCAGTCCCGCAGGTAGGGGGCGCCGCCGGAGAGTTCGGCGGCGAAGGAGCGCTCGATGCCGTACTTGATGTCGGCGGAGGTGATGGGCGTGCCGTCCTCGTACTTGAGGCCCTTCTTCAGGGTGTACGTCCACACGGTCGCGTTCTTGCTCGGGCGGCCGGTGTCGGTGGCGAGGTCGGGGACGACCTGGGCGCCGGCCGCACCGTTCTCGCGGTTGCGCGTGGTGAGGGTGCGGAAGACGAGCGAGGGGACGTTGCCGCCGCCGGAGGTGTAGAGCCGCGCCGGGTCGAAGTCTTCCTGCGGGTTGGCGTTCAGGACGGTGAGGGTGCCGCCCTTGTGCGGCTCGGAGTCGGCACCGGCGCTGTTGGCATCGTTGTCCTTCGGCCCGCACGCGGCGGCGCCCGCTGCCACGACCAGGCTGACGGATGCCGCGGCCACGCGGCGCGCTATGACGGACGGATGACGCATCGGAAGACGACCTCTCGAATGGTGAGACTGATTGACGCAATGTGAGACGGAAGAGCGCAGAGTTCACCCAGGGCGTCAGGCGTCGGTGTCCGACCGGACCGCGCACGTCACAGAGGACGGCACACGGAAAAGGAGTAACGAGAGGGAGAGCGACGCACTCGCCGGGGGCGGGCGTCAGCGACAGTGAATGTCGGCCACGCAGAGTGCGGTCACGCCGATCAGCGCCAGCTCAATGGCGGCGCGGGCGGAGACGTGACGAGGCGACATGCGGAGAAATATGAACGAACTTTCGCCGCATGTCAATGTGACCTGTGGGCCTGCTGTCAACTCCTGGGATACACCCAGGGGTTGGCCTTGCAGTGGATCCCGTCGTGGTCGAGGAACTTGGTCTGCTGCTGCATCACGGGTGCGAGTTCACCGTCCTTGTCGCAGCTGACGTGGCCGTATCCGAGCCGGTGGCCGACCTCGTGGTTGATCAGCATCTGCCGGTAGGAGTGAATTCGATCGCCATAGGTCTCGGAGCCCTGCGCCCAGCGATAGGCGTTGATCATGACCCGCTCGGTCGAGGCCGAGTCGCACGACACGTTGTCCTCGGTCGTGTCGAGCCCGGACTTCGCGCACCACGTGGCGGTGGTGCCCGGGCTCGCGAGCGTGATGACGAAGTCGGGCTTGCCGGACGAGATCCGCTCGAAGGTGCGGGCGCCTCCGTGGGCCCAACTCCGCTTGTCGTTCAGGGTCTTCTGCACGGCCTGCGCGAAGAGCTCGGCGTCGAGGCCGAGGCCCCGCTCGACGTCGACGCGATAGGTGTACTTGCGTCCCTTGCCCGGCGCCTTGTCGGAGCCGGGGACGGTGTCGAACTTCCCCGAGCCCTTGAGCGTCGCGCCGAGCGCGTACGTCCTGGCCATCTTCTGGTCGTACGTCAGCGCCACCGCGCTGGGTGCCCCTGCCGGGGTCGGCCGGTCGTCGCCGCGCGAGGCGGGGTCGTGCGTCTGGCGGTCGCCACCGGTGGACCGGGCGTGCGCGCTGGCGTCCTGCCGCCCGGAGACGACCTGTCCGGCCACCACGACGGCCAGCACGGTGGTGACGGCTGCCGCCGCGATGCCGGTGAACGCGCGCCCCTTGCCCCCCTTGCCCTGCGCCTTCTCCTCGGTCTCCGGCAGCGGGCTCTCGCCGGTCTCCGCGTCCCGTGCGTCCCAGTCGGTGACGGAGCCGTACGGGTCGGCGCGGTGGGCTTCCTCGCCCCGGGTCGCGAAGGTGCCGGCGCGCGGTGCGAAGACATCGCGGTCCTCGTCCCCGTCGGCATCGAACGCGTCGATGTACGCCTGGCGGGGCGTGGCGCCCGGCTCCTGGCGCTGACGGGGGATCCGGGGACCCGCGGGACCGGGTGGCGCGCCGTGGGGCGCACCCTGCGGTGCCCCGCTCGGGGCACCGGGCGTCCCGGGGCTCCCGAACTCGCCCCAGCCACCCCCGGCTTCACGCTGCTCGGGATGGCCACCGCGCACGCGGGGGACACCGTGGGCGGGGGTACCGCCGGAGAACCGCGGCACACCGTGCGCGGGAGTCCCGTCCGAGAATCGCGGCACACCCCGCGCGGGAGTCCCGTCCGGAAAACGCGGCACACCCTGCGCCGGAGTCCCGTCCGGAAAACGCGGCACACCCCGCGCCGGAGTCCCGTCCGGAAAACGCGGCACACCCCGCGCGGGAGTCCCGTCCGTCGCGGGCTGTGGGCCCGGTGCCCCCTGCGGCGGAATCCCCCCGCGACGGGGGGACGGGAAACCGGGGCCCCGGGCCGCCGTCGGTGCGGTCCCCGGGGCGGCACCCCGTGCGCGACCCGCCTCCTGCGGGGGAACCGGGGGCACCGCGGGTATCGCGGAGGTGTCGCTCTTGTCGGGCCGCCCCCGACGACTGTGACGTCCCACGCCCCGCCTCAGCTTCCCGCGCCGGCGCCGGACGGGGAGGGCTGCTCGCCCGCGTCGGCGAGAAGTTCACGGAACGCGGTGGCCACCGTCTCCGGGTACTCCATCATCGCCACGTGCCCCGCGTCCGGCAGGGACAGCAGCCGGGAGTCGCGGAAGGCGCGGGCCGCACGCTGGGCCATGCGGTAGCCGACGAGCTGGTCCCGGCCCCCGTAGACGAGGAGGGTCGGCGCGAGCACCCGCTCGGCCTGCCGCCACAGTCCGTGCTGGCCGCCGAGCGTGTACGCGTTCACCAGACCGCGGGACGAGCGGGCCATGGCGTCCCAGAAATAGGGGAGGGCGAGTCTCCGCTCCATCTCCTCCACCGCGTGCCGGAACCCCTCCGGCGTCACGATGCCGGGGTCGCCGTAACAAAGGGCCATCACCCCCCGGACGCGCTGCTCGGCGCTCCAGTCCTTGGTGAGTCTGGTGAAGAGCCCCGCCACTCCGGGCAGGGCCAGCAGCGCGGTCGGCCACGCGGTGCGCTGCGCGCGGATCTCCGGCAGCGCGGGCGAGACCAGGGTGAGCGTGCGGACGAGGTCGGGGCGGACGGCCGCGACGCGCGTCGTGACGGCGCCGCCGAGCGAGTTGCCGAAGAGGTGCACGGGGCCGCGCTCGGCCGCGTCCAGGTAGCGGATCACCGCGCGCGCGTGCGCCGTGACGGAGTAGTCCCCGTCGTCGGGCGGCGGGGAATCGCCGAACCCGGGCAGGTCGAGGGCCTCGCTGTCCACGAGCCCGTCGAGGAGCGGCATCAGTCCCGACCAGTTCTGCGAGGAACCGCCGAGGCCGTGCACGTACAACGCGGCAGGCAGGCCCTTGCGCGTCGCCGGTCTCGACCGCACGCTCAGGGTGATGCCCGGAAGGCCGACCGATCGCAGCCGCTCCCCGTCCGCGACCCTGACGGCGCCGACACGGGGCGTGACGGTGGTGGCCAGCGCGTGCGGCAGCTCGGTCGAAGACATGCGGCAATGTTACGAGACGATCACGCAGTGGTTCATGTGTTCGCCGTCACAGATGGCGTGCGGATCGCATAGCGTCCGGATCTCGTGTCTCCTAGGCTTCAGACGAGGGCACTCGTACGCGTACGGCAACGCACGCGCACCGTTCGGGAAGAGGAATCATGACAGTCGACCCGACAGACCCCGGGACGTTCGACGACCAGTTCCGGGAGATCCTCGACGAGGAAGCCCCGGAGGCCGACACCGCTGAGCAGCGCACCGAGCTGGACCCTGTGGAAGAGGTGGCCGCACCTCCGGGCGACCCCCTCAACGCCAACGAGGCCGATCTCGCCGAACAGGCCAGGGTCGTACAGCTGAACGAGGACGACTACCGGTGACGGGACGCCGCTGACCAGGGAAGTCGCGGTGAGATGGAGTGCATCTCACCCGATTCGGGCCGTTCTGCGCGCTATCGGTCGCGTCCGGTCCGTGAAATTCTGCGCTCGCACCGCGCACAGCACGGTTACCGAAAAGTACGATGGCCGCGCGGCGCACACCGCATGTGGACGATTTTGGGAGGCGGCGTGACAGCCATCGAGCAGACAGAGGCGGCACGCCCGCGGGGCACTCGCCTGCCGCGCCGGGCACGGCGCAACCAGCTCCTCGGCGCCGCCCAGGAAGTGTTCGTCGCGCAGGGGTACCACTCGGCCGCAATGGACGACATCGCCGAGCGCGCGGGCGTCAGCAAGCCGGTCCTCTACCAGCACTTCCCGGGCAAGCTCGACCTTTACCTCGCTCTGCTGGACCAGCACTGCGAGTCGCTGCTCCAGGCCGTGCGGACGGCGCTCGCGTCGACGACGGACAACAAGCTGCGCGTGCGCGCCACGATGGACGCCTACTTCGCGTACGTCGAGGACGACGGCGGCGCCTTCCGGCTGGTCTTCGAGTCGGACCTGACCAACGAGCCCGCGGTCCGCGAGCGCGTGGACAAGGTCACGCACGAGTGCGCGGAGGCGATCTGCGACGTCATCGCCGAGGACACCGGTCTCTCGCGCGCCGAGTCGATGCTCCTCGCCTCGGGTCTCGGCGGACTCGCCCAGGTGGTGGCCCGCTCCTGGCTGCACAGTGACCGCAGTGTCCCGCGCGACCAGGCGGTCCAGCTGCTGACCTCGCTGGCCTGGCGGGGCATCGCCGGCTTCCCGCTGCACGGCACGGATCATCACTGACCGCCATTTTGTTCCCGTCCCCTGTTCGCTCCTGGCGTTCTCGGGCGGAGCGTGTACGTCCCCTCACCGGGCTAATGTGTGCTGCGTACGGCGCGTACGGACGCGCACATCACTGACCGTCGGAGGGACAAAGCCGTGGAGGTCAAGATCGGCGTGCAGCACGCGCCCCGCGAGATCGTTCTGGAGAGCGGTCAGACCCCGGAAGAGGTCGAGCGCGCGGTGTCCGAGGCGCTGGCCGGCAAGTCGCAGCTGCTGAGCCTCGTGGACGACCACGGCCGCAAGGTCCTGGTTCCGGCCGACCGCCTCGCGTACGTGGAGCTCGGCGAGCCCACCCAGCGCAAGGTGGGATTCAGCGCGCTGTAGTTCGGCGAGCGGAAGCGTCAAGGGCCCGGTGACGACGTCACCGGGCCCTTGCTCGTGCCGCCGCCGCACCCGTTCCGCCTGCTCCGCTCAGCCGGCGACGCCCTGGCCGCGACGGGTGTGCGCGGTGGTGCGGGCAGGGTCGTGACAGTCCCGCCCGGAGCACGGATCGATCATTGGGGAGGGTTGCATTCCGCACGTCACGGGTAGGACCGCCTACGACCGATTTGCACCCGGCCGTGCGGGAGGGACCCCCACCATGCTGTTGGAAACGCTCGGCTCCGCGTTGCTCGGTTTCGCACTGGCGTGGGCGGCCGCGTACCGCCTGCCGCACCGGCTGCCCGCCCGCAGTCTGGTGCTTTCGACCGGAGTGGCCGGAGCCCTGTTCGGTGCCTTCCTGACGCACACCGCTCTGGGCGCCGGCCACTTCCTGGTGATCCTGCTCGGCGCGGCCGCCGTCTCCGCGGCCCTGCTGTCCCTGCTGCTCCGTCCGGCGGAAAGATTTCGACGCCGCTCGGCGACGGCGTGACCCACTGCGCAAGGCACGCAGCGACGCGCTGGGCCATGCCCGGGACCGGGCACACCACCGACGGCGCGACCACAGCTGACCGGGGCCGGACGGGCAGGCGCCCCCGGCCAGGGCCTCGTCGGACGAGCTCTAGGCGGCCAGGCCCAGCGCGGCCATCCGCTTCGTGTGCGCCTCGGTGATCCGCGAGAACATCCGGCCGACCTCGGCGAGGTCGAAGCCGTCCGCGACACCGCCGACGAGCATCGTCGACAGCGCGTCCCGGTCGGCGACCACACGCTGCGACTGGGACAGCGCCTCGCCCATCAGCCGGCGGGCCCACAGCGCGAGCCGGCCGCCCACACGCGGGTCGGCGTCGATCGCGGCGCGCACCTTCTCGATGGCGAACCCGGCGTGGCCGGTGTCGTCGAGGACGGCGAGGACGAGACCGCGGGTGTCCGAGTCGAGGCGCGCGGCGACCTCACGGTAGAAGTCGCTGGCGATCGAGTCGCCGACGTACGCCTTGACGAGCCCTTCCAGCCAGTCGGAGGGCGCCGTCTGCTTGTGGAAACCGTCGAGGGCGGCGACGAAGGGCTCCATCGCCTGCGTCGGTTCGGCACCGATCGCCGCGAGCCGGTCGCGCAGCTGCTCGAAGTGGTGGAACTCGGCGGAGGCCATCTTCGCCAGCTCGGCCTTGTCGCTCAGCGTGGGCGCCAGCTTGGCGTCCTCGGCGAGCCGCTCGAACGCCGCGAGCTCGCCGTACGCGAGCGCTCCGAGCAGGTCCACGACCGCGGCGCGGTACTGAGGGTCGGCGGAGGCCGTGTCCCAGTCCTGGGCGGCGACTCCGGTGGCCGTCGGGGCGGCGTCGGTGGCCTCGGCGGGCTTCTCAGCGGCGTTGTCAGGCGTCGTCATGAAGCGCACAATAGCCCGCCCACCGCAGGACGGAAGTCCCTGGTCAACCACTGTGACGCCGACGACGTGACCGAATCGGCCATCGCATGTGCGCGATTCCAGGGTATGGTGGTAATGCGCCCGGCGAGTATTCGACGGGCCGCACGAATGAGGATGCCCGGTCGGTGGCCCGATCGGCTCCGACCCGACAGCCCTCCTCGTCCGTACGGCACTGTGCGTACGACATCCGGAGGGACACCCTCAGCGGTACGAGCGCTAGAGCGTCGGCAGTGGTCCCATGCCACTCGGCCCCCTGACAAGCGGCCGACGTCCCCGGCACGGTCCGACACGACCCCCACGCTCGCCTCGCACCGCGCACACAGAAGAGGCAGCACCCTGACTACGACTTTCCGAGAGCTCGGAATCCTTCCCGAGACGGCCGAGGCCCTTGAGGCCGTCGGCATCATCAACCCCTTCCCCATCCAGGAGATGACGCTCCCGGTCGCCCTCTCCGGCACCGACGTCATCGGCCAGGCCAAGACCGGCACCGGCAAGACGCTGGGCTTCGGCCTACCGCTCCTCGAGCGCGTCACCGTCCCCGCGGACGTCGAGGCGGGCCGGGCCCAGCCCGAGCAGCTCACCGACGCGCCGCAGGCCCTCGTCGTCGTCCCGACGCGCGAGCTGTGCACCCAGGTGACCAACGACCTGCTCACCGCGGGCAAGGTCCGCAACGTACGCGTCCTCGCCATCTACGGCGGCCGTGCCTACGAGCCCCAGGTCGAGGCCCTCAAGAAGGGCGTCGACGTCATCGTCGGCACCCCCGGGCGACTGCTGGACCTCGCGGGCCAGAAGAAGCTCAACCTCAAGCACATCAAGGCGCTCGTCCTCGACGAGGCCGACGAGATGCTCGACCTGGGCTTCCTGCCCGACGTCGAGAAGATCATCAACATGCTTCCGGCTCGCCGCCAGACGATGCTGTTCTCGGCGACCATGCCGGGTGCGGTCATCGGCCTCGCCCGCCGGTACATGTCGCAGCCCACGCACATCCGCGCCACCGCGCCGGACGACGAGGGCGCGACGGTCGCGAACATCTCGCAGCACGTCTACCGCGCGCACAACATGGACAAGGCCGAGATGGTCGCGCGCATACTGCAGGCCGAGGGCCGCGGTCTGGCGATGATCTTCTGCCGCACCAAGCGGACGGCGGCGGACCTCGCCGACCAGCTCCAGCAGCGCGGCTTCGCCTCCGGCGCGGTCCACGGCGACCTGGGCCAAGGCGCCCGCGAGCAGGCGCTGCGCGCCTTCCGCAACGGCAAGGTCGATGTCCTCGTCTGCACCGATGTCGCCGCGCGCGGCATCGACGTCGAAGGCGTCACGCACGTCATCAACTACCAGTCCCCCGAGGAAGAGAAGACGTACCTGCACCGCATCGGCCGTACGGGCCGAGCCGGTGCCTCCGGTACGGCGATCACGCTCGTCGACTGGGACGACATCCCGCGCTGGCAGCTGATCAACAAGGCGCTGGAGCTCAGCTTCAACGACCCGCCGGAGACGTACTCCACGTCCCCGCACCTCTTCGAGGAACTCAGCATCCCGGCCGGCACCAAGGGTGTCCTGCCGCGCTCCGAGCGCACCCGCGCCGGGCTCGCGGCCGAGGAGGTCGAGGACCTCGGTGAGACCGGTGGCCGCGGGGCGCGCGGTCGCGGTGGACGCCCCTCCGGGCCGTCGTCCGCCGAGCACGAGCGCCCGGCGCGCACGCCGCGCCGCCGTCGGCGCACGCGCAACGGCGCGCCGCTGGACGAGGCGACCGCCTCCCCCGCGGCTCCGGTGGCCACGCCGGAGTCCGCTCCCGCGGACGCCGAGGTCTCCGAGTCCCGCACACCGCGCCGTCGCCGGCGTACGCGTGGCGGTGCCACGGAGCCGGTCGCGGCGGCGACGCCCGCGGCGACCTTCGTGGAGCCCGCGGCGACCGAGGCTGCTCAGGCTGCCGTGACGACCGCCGAGAGTGTCGCCGCGGAGCCCGCCAAGCCCCGTCGTCGGCGGACCCGCAAGGCTGCCGAGTCCGTCACGGCCGTGGAGTCCGCGGTCGTGGAGTCCACCGTCGTGGAGACGGCGCCGGCGGCCGAGGCCGTCGTCGAGACCGTCGCCGCGGAGGTCACCGAGGCTCCCGCCAAGCCCGTCCGGCGCCGGACGCGCAAGGCCGTGACCGCTGCCGTCGACACGGCCGAGGCCGTTGCCGAGGCTCCGGCCGCACCGGCCAAGGCGCGGCGCACCCGCAAGGCCGCGGAGACCGCCGTCGACACGGTCGAGGCCGCTTCGGCCGAGACCGCGCGCGAGGTCGCCGAGGCCAAGCCGCGGCGCACCCGGGCCAAGGCCACGACCACCGCTGCCGCCGAGGCCGCCGTGGACACCGCCGAAGCCGCCGAGGCCAAGCCCGTCCGCCGACGCACCCGCAAGGCCGTCGACACCGAGATCCCGGCCCAGACCGCCGCCGACGACACCGACGCCAAGCCCGTCCGCCGCCGGACGCGCAAGGCCACGACCGCTGCCGTCGACACGGCCGAGGCCGTTGCCGAGGCTCCGGCCGCACCGGCCAAGGCGCGGCGCACCCGCAAGGCCGTTGCCGCTCCGGAGACGGCGGGCGAGGTCGCCGAGGCCAAGCCGCGGCGCACCCGGGCCAAGGCCACGACCACCGCTGCCGCCGAGGCCGCCGTGGACACCGCCGAAGCCGCCGAGGCCAAGCCCGTCCGCCGACGCACCCGCAAGGCCGTCGACGCCGAGATCCCGGCCCAGACCGCCGCCGACGACACCGACGCCAAGCCCGTCCGCCGCCGGACGCGCAAGGCCACGACCGCTGCCGCGGAGCCCGCGGAGAGCTGAGTCGCCGACCTGAACGGCCCGGTCCCACCCGAGGTGGGGCCGGGCCGTTCGTCTTGCGCCCCCGCTCCCCTGCCCGCCGGGGCCGTTCCCCGCGTTCCCGGATTCGCCCGAACGGCGGGGTCCCCCCTCCGGGGGCGCCGCCCCGGTCCCCGCTTCGCGCAGGCCGTGTGACCGTCGTCGCGTTCGCGGGCGGGCGCGGCCTCTTGCGGGTGCAGATAGCCTCGGCTCATGAGTCGGCCCCCAACGTTCGTCCCGCCCGCCGGAGTCCGCGCCTACCGCCTGTCCACCGAGCGCGGCGAGTTCGCCGTGCTCGACGCGGCACCCCAGGGACGCCCCAAGGGAACCGCCCTGCTGCTGCCCGGGTTCACCGGGAGCAAGGAGGACTTCATCGCGCTGCACGAACCGTTGGCCGCGGACGGTTACCGGACGGTGGCCGTCGACGGGCGTGGCCAGTACGAGACCGAGGGCCCCGAGGACGACGAAACGCCTTACATGCAGGAGGAGTTGGCGCGGGACGTGCTCGCCCAGGCGGCCGCGCTCGACACTCCGCTGCATCTCGTCGGGCACTCCCTGGGCGGCCAGATCTCGCGCGCCGCGGTGTTGCTGGACCCGTCCCCGTTCGTCTCACTGACGCTCATCGCCTCCGGCCCTGCCCAGATCTCCTCCTCCCAACAGGCGCGCGTCAAGCTGCTGCGGGACGCGCTGGCAGTGATGGGCATGGCCCAGGTGTGGGAGGCGATCCAGGCGATGGAGCCGCCGGAGGAGACCGACACCGGCGGTGTCGACCCGGGGCTCGACGGCATCGCCGCGCTGCGCAGGCGCTGGCTCGCCAACAGCCCCGCTCAACTCGTCGCGACGGGACGCCAGCTGTGCACGGAGCCCGACCGTGTCGCCGAACTGGCCGCCCTCCCCTTGCCGAAGCACGTGCTCTCCGGTGCGCACGACGACACCTGGCCGGTGACCCTGCTGGACGAGATGGCCGTCCGGCTCGGCGCCCGCCGCACGGTCATACCGGGAGCCGAACACTCCCCCAACACGGACCAGCCACTCCTGACGGCCCGCGCCCTGGCCGGGTACTGGAACGACAACCCGGGCGGCGAGTGGCCAAGGGACACCCGGCCGGCCTAGTACTGCGTCTGCAGGTGCTCCCAGAAGCCGTCACGCAGGGCACGGCGCAGATCGGACTGGCCCCGCAGGGAGTACTGGAGCATCCCCTCGGCCTCGACCAGCAGGTCCTGGTCGACCAGGCCGGGGAGGTACGGATGTCCGGGCAGGAGCTCCACGAGTGACTCCCGGCCGCGTGCGGCCAGCCATTTCGCCGCGATCTGGGCGCCCACGAAGCGCACGTCCTCGCGGCCGGGCCGGCTCGCCGCCGTCGCGTCGTACGTGAGGCCGGTCCGCCGCGACACGTACGGCTTGAAGAAGTCGAGGTCGAAGGTGCGCTGGCTGTCGACCTCCCACAGCAGGGGCTCCGCCTGGTTGCGTCCCTCGGGGGCCTCGATCCCCCAGAGGTGGACGCGTGCCCCGTACCCCTGGGCCGCCTCGACCGCCGACACCAGGTCCTCGTCGCCGCCGAGCAGCGCGGCGTCGCTGATGGCGCGGTGCCGGGCGAGGGACTCCAGGTCGGACCTGATGAGTGAATCGACGCCCTTCTGCTGGTTGTTGGCGTTCAGGTTGCCCAGCCGGACCTTGACGTCGGGCAGTTCGGCGATCGACTGCTGCTCGCTGGTGTGGATGCGGCGGCGCGCCCCGTCGTACCAGTAGACGCGGAGCAGCCTGCTGTCGGCGAAGATCGTGCGGGCCCGGTCGATGAGGGCCTCGATGAGGCCCTCGGTGTCCAGATCGAAGGAACGCCGGTCCTCCGTGCCGACCGCGAGCCGTCCCGCCGCCGCGTACAGGTAGCCCGCGTCGACGAAGATCGCGTGTGTGGACGGCGTCTTCGCCACCTCGGCGAGCATGCGTTGCAGGAGCTCGTTCGTGCGGTCGATGCGGGCGCCGAGCGCCAGGAGGTCGTCGTTCATCGTCACTATTGTCCCGGCGGTCACGCTGCGAACACAACTGGTCCCGTTCAGTCCCCGAACAGTCTCCGCCACATCGCTTACCAGCTGGTAATTAGGTTCTCGAAAATTTTCCTTAGCGTAGGGAATGTTTGTAACACGCACCCCGTTGAATACGTACAGATGCGGGCGCACTGTCGCCTTGCATGCCTCACACGAGTAGTTCTCCTCAGGAGGATGACCAGACGAAGGGAGAAGCCCTTGCGCTTCGAAATCATGCGACTCGACGATGTCGACGGCACGCCCGTGGACAGCACCGTCGTGGACGCCGCCTCCGTCAACCGGATCGTTCAGCAGGCCGCGGCCATCGGGCAGCGGCTTTGGATCCGCCCGGCCGAATCGTCCGCCTCGTAGGACGAGGACGCGCTTCGTCACGCGGACGTCATCGGTTCACTCACTTCGGAGCCCCGCACGGCATCGGCCGTGCGGGGCTCCGCGTGCGTGTGCGCCCGGGGCGCCGCGTGCGTGTGGACCCGGGGCGCCGCGCCTCAGCTCGCCCGGATCACCTGGGTGACACCGTTGATGATCTGCTGCACGGCGATCGCGGAGAGCATCATGCCCGCGAGGCGGGTCACCAGCACGACACCGCCGTCCTTGATGACTCGGATGATCACCAGTGAGTACCGCATCACGACCCACAGCACGACGTGGATCGCGAGGATCGCGGTCCACACCGACACCTGCGTGGCGACCGTGTCGGCCTTCTGCACGGCCAGGATCACCGACACGATCGCGCCCGGACCGGCCAGCAGCGGCATGCCCAGCGGGACGAGGGCGACGTTCACGTCCTTGGTCTGCTTGGGCTCGTCGGTCTTGCCGGTGAGCAGGTCGAGGGCGATCAGCAGGAGCAGCAGTCCGCCCGCGATCATCAGGGCGGGCACGGAGACATGCAGATAGTCGAGGATCTGGTGCCCGAGCAGTCCGAAGACCGCGATCACGCCCCCGGCCACGCAGACGGCCTGGAAGGCCATCCGCCGCTGCACCTTGGCGGGGCGTCCCGCGGTGAGCGCGAGGAAGATCGGAGTGATCCCGGGGGGATCCATGATGACGAAGAGGGTGAGGAACAGGGAGCCGAAGACGGCGACGTCGAACACGGTAAATGGCCTTGCGAACGTGGTGGGAGCGGGCGTGCCGCTGGGGCGGGCGTGCCGCGTGGAACGTGACCGCGGCGGGACAGGACAGGTGAAGGCGGAGCGGGAGGGCGGGAGGCGCCGGCCGGAGGCGGTCGACCGAACCGCTCGGCCCGGCGGGCCTGCGGGTACGGGGCACCCGGACGGACCGTCGCGGGACGCGACGGGCCACGGAGTGCCGCGGGATCCGGCCCGAGGAGCGGTTACGGCCCCGGCCGGACGACCGGCCGCGGCCCCGGTGGGACCGGGTGCCGGACGGCGCCGGCGGAGACGGCCGCGGTCAGCCCTGGGCGGTCAGGTGTCCACCGGTGCCTGGCACGGGGAACGCGCCGGTGGCCCGGCGGGTGATCTCCCCGTACACCTCGGGATCGGTGGTGAATTCGCCGAGCACGCAGGTCTTGCGGCTGCCGTGGTAGTCGGACGAGCCCGTGGCCAGCAGCCCCAGCTCGGCCGCCAGACCGCGCAGCCGCGCACGCGTCTCGGGCTCGTGGTCCATGTGGTCGACCTCGATGCCGTCCAGGCCCGCCGCCGCGAGCTCGGCGATCGCGGACTCCGGCACCGTACGGCCCCGCTTGGCGGCGGCCGGGTGCGCGAGGACGGCGACGCCGCCGGCGCCCTTGACCAGCCTCAGCGCCTCGAAGGGGTCGGTCTCGTGCTTGGGGACGTACGCGCGGCCACCGTCGGCGAGCCACTGCTCGGTGAACGCGTCGGAGACGCTGTCCACGACCCCCAGCTCGACCAGCGCGGACGCGACGTGCGGACGGCCCACGGATCCCTCACCGGCGATCCGGGCGACCTGCTCCCAAGTGATCGGCACATCGAGCTCCCGGAGCTTGGCGATCATGCCCTGGGCGCGCGGTACGCGGTCGTCGCGGACGAGCTCGCGCTCGGCGAGCAGCGCCGGCTCCTCGGGATCGAAGAGGTACGCCAGCATGTGCATGCTGATCCCGTCGATGCGGCAGGAGAGCTCGGCGCCGGTGACGAGGGTGAGCCCCTCGGGGAGCGCGGCGATCGCCTCGGCGTATCCACGGGTGGTGTCGTGGTCGGTCAGCGCGACCACGTCCAGTCCGGCCGCGGCGGCATTTCGCACCAGCTCGGCCGGGGTGTCCGTGCCGTCGGACGCCGTGGAGTGGGCGTGCAGGTCGATACGCACTACGCGGGCTCCAGGCGGTGACGGGACGGGCGGGGACACTCAAGGATAACGGGCATCCGGGGCACCTCCGTCACACCCTCTCCCCGGGTGCGCCCCCTACGCGTTTTCTGTGAGCCGCACCTGCCGGGGCGTCCGCACGGGCTTTCCATGCACCCCGCTCAGGATCACGCCACTCGACCGCCGAGCGTTCCGGCTCTTCACTCCAATGGAGCAGCGCCGGATGCCGCGATGCACGCACACGCTCTGCGCGACCGGCACTCCGGTGGTAGGGGCGGCCCGCGACGACCGTCCCTGGATTCACGCGGCCGGCCCGCAGCGACCCGCGCCCGGCCCGGCGTTCCCCACACCCGACTCCGCACAGCGCCCGCCCTCACGCTCCCGCTCCGAAGCACGGAGAAAGGCACCCGGACCCGGGCGGCCGGCCGTCGGGCAATGGGCCCACACCGCCGTTCGGCCCGCCGCCTCACGGCTCCAGAATGCGCGGCGACAGCGCCCCGCACGGCAGCAGGTCCACCTCCGCACCCGCGTCCCGGAGATCGGTGAGCACCATCTCGTCGTACATCAGCAGCCCGGTCTGCTCGGGCCAGACCACAGCCCACAGCCACAGCCCGAGCGCCTCGCCCGCGAAGACGGCGCGGTCGTCGGGGGTGCCGGAGACGTGCCACAGCGGGGTGGGGCGGCCGGCCGCGAGGACCTTGACCTGAGGTGGTTTCTCGACACTCATGTAGGGGCCGGGGTCGGGCCCGTCGACGCCGGCGTACCGCGCGCCGAGGCCCACGCCGAGCTCCTCGGCGACCAGCAGCAGCTCTCCCACGCCGCCGAGCGGCCCGGGTCCGGAACAGGCCACGACGGTCGCACGTCCACCGCTGCGGTCGTCACCGGCGAAGGCCGCACCGGTGAACAGCCAGCCGACCGGCAGCGGCCACGGCATCCAGACCGGTACCCGGGCGCGGTGCACGACCACGTCCAGGGCCTCGACGCTGGGCGGGATCACGGGCTGCAGCGGGTGCACCGTCCCGTGCACATCGCACTGCCAGGTGTCGGCAAAGAGGCCGGGAGCCCTGACCCGGCCACCACACTTCGGGCAACTGGGTTCGCCCCTCATAGGGCCCAACGGTCCTCCCCGACGTTCGCCACGTCAAGGACGATCACCCGTCCGGCGTGTGCCTGTCACACCAAGGAAGTAGGTGTAGCTTGCATCAATTAGCCCGGCTAATTTATTATGTGTATACGACAACGACCTCTTCGCACGCAGTGAAGGAGCGGGCATGATCAGCAGCACGGGAGGCCCCGCCGATGGGGACACACCGGACGCGGGCGCCACCGGCCTTCTGCGCCAGCCGAAGGCCGTCTGGGCCACCGCAGGCGCCTCCGTCGTCGCGTTCATGGGCATCGGCCTCGTCGACCCGATCCTGCCGTCCATCGCCAAGGGCCTGGACGCCACGCCCAGTCAGGTGTCCCTGCTGTTCACCTCGTACTTCCTCATCACCGCTTTCGCGATGCTGCTGACCGGATTCGTCTCCAGCCGCATCGGCGGCCGCAGGACCCTGCTGCTGGGCCTGGCCCTCGTCGTCGTCTTCGCGGGCCTGGCGGGCACCTCGGGATCGGTCGGCGAACTCGTCGGGTTCCGGGCCGGCTGGGGCCTGGGCAACGCCCTGTTCGTCTCGACGGCCCTCGCCGTCATCGTCGGCGCGGCGGCGGGCGGAAGCGCCGCGGCCATCCTCCTGTACGAGTCGGCGCTCGGCCTCGGCATGGCCTGCGGCCCGCTGCTCGGCGCCCTGCTCGGCGACGCCAGCTGGCGCTACCCGTTCTTCGGCACCGCGTTCTTGATGGCGGTCGGCTTCCTGTGCATCGCCGCATTCCTGAAGGAACAGCCCAGGCCCGCACGGAAGACCTCACCGCTCGACCCCATCAAGGCGCTCGGCCACGGCGGTCTCGCCTCGGCGGCCGTCTCCGCGTTCTTCTACAACTACACGTTCTTCACCGTGCTGGCCTTCACCCCGTTCGTGCTGAACATGACCCCCTACAAGTCCGGCGCGGTGTTCTTCTGCTGGGGTGTGCTGCTCGCCGTCTTCTCGGTGATCGTGGCACCGCGCATGCAGGCGCGGTTCGGCTCGCTGAAGGTGCTGGGGGGCTCACTGGTGCTGCTCGCCGTCGACGTACTCGTCCTCGGCTACGGCGACCACACCACCGCCATCGTCTGCACGATCCTGTCCGGCGCCTTCATCGGCGTGAACAACACGGTCTACACGGAGCTGGCCCTCGGCGTGTCGGACGCTCCGCGCCCGGTGGCGAGCGCCGGGTACAACTTCGTGCGGTGGTTCGCGGCAGCCGCCGCCCCGTACTTCGCGCCGAAGATCGAGGAGTGGACCGACATCCGCATCCCGTTCGTGGTCGCCGCGGTGACGGCCGCGGCGGGCGCCGTCGTGGTCCTCGTACGGCGCAAGGCGCTCACCCATGAGGCGGAGGAGCTCCAGCCCCGGCACGCCACCGAGGACAGTGTCACGGTTTTTGCCAACTGACGCTTTTCGGCCAGGAACTGAGCCGGTCTCAGTCCAGCGGAACGGACTTGCGCAGCGGATCGCGCAGGTCCGTTCCGCCGTTCAGCCATCGCTCCTGGAGGGCTCCCGCGCCGTGCACGCGCTTCCACGCGGCCTCGTTGGGCGTCATCGGCAGCAGCGGCAGGAACCGCACCGGATCGGCCGGCGCGTCGAGCTCCAGGTCCTCGATCAGGCCGCCGGACTCCGCGACCAGGACCGAGGTGAACGGCGCGCCCGGCCACAGCGGCTCACCCACGTCGAGCGAGGCGCCCGGCGCCACGATCAGGCCTTCGACCTGCGGGGAAGCGCCGAGTACGGCGAGCGGTCGGAGCACCTTGTCGATGTCGGCGCCGCCCGCGCGCACCGAGAGGACCAGTTCGGCCCGCGGGCCCTTCACCGGGTCGGCGAGGACCGCCGTCGGGTCCGCCATCGGCTGGGCGGACATGCCGAGCGTCGCGTAGCGGACGACGTCGCCCTCTGTGAAGCGCAGCACTTCGATACGGTCGGTGCCGAGGAAGGTGACCGCGGCCCGCGCGTCGGGTTCGCCCAGCGCAGAACGCAACCGGGCCTCGACCAGAGGAAGAACATCAGCCATGCCGTGAGCATAGAACTCGTCAGGAGCGGGCAAAGCGGCGCGTTGACGCTTCAGTGCGCTGATAGTCTTGGCCGCCGGTCGGAGCAGCACGCAGAAGCGTCGCTCTCGAGCTCCGAACGCGACGCACTGACGCCGACTCCCCCGGGGAGTCGGACTCCCCTGCGGGGGATGGATCGTCCCTCACGGGGGACCGACCGGAGGAGGTGGGGCTGCAATGGACCGAAGTCGACCGTGCAGTACCACCCGCTCTTCCGGTCGCTGAGTTCCGTAGCTGGACCGCCTGCCCATCGGCCCTGCCGGCTGCTGCCTCACGCAAGCGTGTGCATACCTGTCAGCGTTGCCCGGTGCACCACGGAAGAGCGCTTCGATTCCGCATGATCCGTCTGATCTGCATCACCCGATCCGTCTGATCTGAATCAGTAGCGAAGCTGCCACCGCGACGGTGCGGTGCTCCCCGCTTTGTGGACGTGCCAAACATCCGCAGTCTGGACGTCCCCATTCCGGGCAGTTCCAACCGTCGTCGACGGCCTCCGGTGAAAAGGAGCCTGCCATGTCGATGATCCGTGACCTGCGCGCCGCGGTCCGCCCCCGTCCCTCGCTGCGCAAGGACGGCGGGACGTACGACACCACCCGCGACCCCGCCACCCCGTCCGCGGTGGTCGACTGCGCCGTCTACCGCGACGGTGCCCGCGTCGAGACGCGCGAGCCGCTCACCCCGCACGAGGCGATGCGCCAGGTGCACCGCGACGGCGGCTTCGTGTGGATCGGCCTGCACGAGCCGACGGAGGCCGAATTCTCGGGCATCGCCCGGGAGTTCGGGCTGCACCCGCTGGCCGTCGAGGACGCCGTCCAGGCCCACCAGCGGCCCAAGCTGGAGCGCTACGACGACTCGCTGTTCACCGTCTTCAAGACCATCCACTACGTCGAGCACGACCGGCTGACCGCCACCAGCGAAGTCGTGGAGACCGGCGAGGTCATGTGCTTCACCGGACGGGACTTCTTCATCACCGTCCGGCACGGCGGACAGGGCTCGCTGCGGGCCCTGCGGCACCGGCTCCAGGACGACCCGGAGCTGCTCGCCAAGGGGCCGTCCGCGGTGCTGCACGCGATCGCCGACCACGTCGTCGACGGGTACATCGCCGTCGCGGACGCCGTGCAGGACGACATCGACGAGGTCGAGACCCAGGTGTTCTCGCCGGGCCGCAAGGGCACTCCGCGCGGCACCGACGCCGGGCAGATCTACCAGCTCAAGCGCGAGGTGCTGGAGTTCAAGCGGGCGGTGTCCCCGCTGCTGCGCCCCATGCAGCTGCTGAGCGAGCGGCCGATGCGGCTGATCGACCCGGACATCCAGAAGTACTTCCGCGACGTCGCCGACCACCTCGCCCGCGTGCAGGAGCAGGTCCTCGGCTTCGACGAACTGCTCAACTCGATCCTCCAGGCCAACCTCGCGCAGGCCTCGGTCGCGCAGAACGAGGACATGCGCAAGATCACCTCGTGGGCAGCCATCATCGCCGTACCCACGATGGTCTGCGGCGTGTACGGCATGAACTTCCAGCACATGCCGGAGCTGCACTGGCGCTACGGCTACCCGGTGGTCATGGGCATCACGGTCGGTCTGTGCCTGTCGATCCACCGCATCCTGAAGCGCAACGGCTGGCTGTGAGGCCGGGCCGGCCGGGCAGGTCCGCGCGCTGGCTAGGCTTGCCCCCATGACGGAACAGCTGCTCGACCGGGCCCTCGTCGAGGAGGCCACCAAGAAGTCCGGGCTGATCTGGGTGCGCGCCGCCGACGGGCCGGCTCACGCAGGGAGCCAGGACGGGCCCTCCCGCGCCCTGTGGCACGTGTGGCACGACGGCGCGGCCTGTCTCGTCGGCGACGGGCCGGGCGAGCAGCCGCTGCCGGGCCTGGTCGACGGGGGCACCGCGGTCGTCACCGTGCGCAGCAAGGACAAGGGCGGGCGGCTCGTCTCCTGGACCGCGAAGGTCCTGGAGCTGACGCCCTCCTCGCCCGAGTGGGAGGCGGCCGTCGGCGAGCTCAAGGGCAAGCGCCTGAACGCCCCCGACGGCGAGGCGATGCCGCAGCGCTGGGCCCGCGAGTGCCGGGTGCTGCGCCTGGAGCCGTCGGGCGCCACCCGGGAGCTTCCCGACGGGTCCCTGTCGGCGGTGCCGCTGCCGACCCCGGCGACCACCCGTCGGCCCATTCCGTCAGCCCTGCCGCGGCTCCTGCTCAAGAAGCGCAAGCGCCGCTGAGGCCGGGTCCCGGCCAGGGCCTAGGACGCGGGCAACTGCTGCCCGTAGTCCACCGTCTCCTTCTTCGTCGGCTCCTCGAGCGCGAAGTCCTTGCCCCAGTCCGTCAGCCGGAGGGTGCCGGCGTCGCCCGCACGGACCAGGCGGACCGGGTACGGGGTGCCCTTCAGGGAGACGTCGAGCGTGCCGCCGGAACCCTTGTCGCCGGTGATACGGATGGTGCGGATGCCCGCCTGCTCGTGATGTCCGTCCGTGGCGAGCTTCCCGTGCAGGGTGAGCAGGCCTTCGAGGAGGACGTTCTTGTCGGTGAAGCCGCTGAAGCGCTTGTAGGCGGGGTCGCCGGCCGGCACCTTGACGTACATGCCCTCCAGCTTCTTGGCGGCCGCGCTGTCCGCGGAGGAATTGCCGCCCTTGCCGTCCTGCTGGGTCCAGAACTCGGCGTCGGCCTTCAGGAACAGGTGCTCGCCCACCCGCAGGAGCCGGAACGTCGCGCCCTTCGCGGTCACCGAGCCGGTGCCGCCGTCGGACTTGAGGCGCATGTCCAGCGTGTACGTCGTCCCGCCCGACACCACACTTCCGGAGAGCCGCACGGTATCGGCCGCCTCGGCCGCCTTCCGCGTCTTCGCCTGAATGGTGGCGGCGGGCAGCTTGCCGACCCCGTTCGTGCCCGCGTCCGGGTCCTCACCGCCGCCGCACCCCGTCAGCCCCGTACCCGACACGGCCAGTGCGCACGCAGCGCTCACCAGTGCGGCCCTGCGGGTGCGGCCCTGGAGAATTGCAGTCACGGGTGGGGTGCCTCTCGTGCGGGGTCCTTCGCGGCGTACGGCAGCGTACCGGTGCCGTACGCCGCGGGCGGAGGCAGTCCGTCCGGACCGCTCACCAGGGCGTATCCGACCGGGACGGGCTAGCCTGAAGCCCACCAGCGAGGACAGAACGGGACGGAACGGGCGAACGCGGGTGCACGGAGACCGAGGACGTGCGCGCAGACCGCCCGCGCGGCCGCCCCGGGACCGCCGCGCGAAGGAGCCGGCCGGAGATCGCGTACGCCCTCGTACGCAGACAAGGAGGCGCGGGCATGGCCGCAGGCGCCCCGCGGATCTTCGTCTCGCACCTCGCCGGCGTCGCCGTCTTCGACCCGAACGGCGACCAGGTGGGCCGGGTGCGGGAGCTCGTCGCCATGCTGCGCGTCGGGCGGCGCCCGCCCAGGCTGCTGGGCCTCGTCGTCGAGCTGTCCACCCGCCGCCGCATCTTCCTGCCCATGACACGGGTGACCGGTATCGAGTCCGGCCAGGTCATCACCACCGGCGTCCTCAACGTACGGCGCTTCGAGCAGCGGCCCACCGAACGGCTCATCTTCGGCGAACTGCTCGACCGGCGCGTGCGTCTGGAGGAGACCGGCGAGGAGGTGACCGTGCTCGACGTGTCGATCCGGCAGCTGCCCGCCCGGCGGGAGTGGCAGATCGACCGGGTCTTCGTGCGCAGGGGCCGTGTCGGCGCCTTCCGGCGCAGCAAGGGCGAGACGATGACCGTCGAGTGGTCGGCCGTCACCGGCTTCTCCCTGGAGGAGCACGGGCAGGGCGCCGAGAGTCTGCTCGCCACCTTCGAACAGCTGCGCCCCGCCGACCTGGCCAACGTGCTGCACCACCTGTCCCCGAAGCGGCGCGGCGAGGTCGCCGCCGCGCTGGACGACGACCGGCTCGCCGACGTGCTGGAGGAGCTCCCCGAGGACGACCAGATCGAGATCCTCGGCAAGCTCAAGGAGGAGCGCGCGGCCGACGTGCTGGAGGCGATGGACCCGGACGACGCCGCCGACCTGCTCGCAGAGCTGCCCGCGGAGGACGTGGAACGGCTGCTCAGGCTGATGCGGCCCGGTGACGCGGCCGACGTGCGGCGCCTGATGGCCTACGCCGAGCGGACCGCGGGCGGCCTCATGACGACCGAGCCCATCGTGCTGCGGCCCGACGCGACGGTCGCCGACGCGCTCGCCCGGGTCCGCAACCCGGACCTCTCCCCCGCGCTCGCCGCCCAGGTCTACGTGTGCCGCGCGCCGGACGAGACCCCCACCGGCAAGTACCTGGGCACCGTCCACTTCCAGCGGCTGCTGCGCGACCCGCCGTTCACCCTCGTCGGCTCGCTCGTCGACGACGGCCTCCAGCCGCTGGACCCGGACGCCGCGCTGCCCGTCGTCGCCGGCTTCTTCGCCACGTACGACATGGTCGCGGCGCCCGTCGTCGACGAGAGCGGCTCGCTTCTCGGCGTGGTGACCGTGGACGACGTGCTCGACCACATGCTGCCGGACGACTGGCGGGAGACGGAGTTCCACCTCACGGACGAGGGGACCCCCCATGGCGCCTGAGCGCGAGAACCGCGAGCGGGTCGTCTCCGGGGCCACCGCCACCACCCGGCCCCGCACCCGGCTCGACCAGCCGATGCCACCGCGCCGCTGGCTGCTGCCCGAGTGGGACCCGGAGGCCTTCGGACGCCTCTCGGAGCGCATCGCCCGCTTCCTCGGCACCGGACGGTTCATCGTCTGGATGACCGTCGTCATCATCATGTGGGTGGCGTGGAACATCCTGGCACCGGCCGACCTGCGCTTCGACACCTACCCGTTCATCTTCCTGACGCTCATGCTGTCGCTGCAGGCCTCCTACGCCGCCCCGCTGATCCTGCTCGCCCAGAACCGGCAGGACGACCGCGACCGGGTCAATCTCGAACAGGACCGCAAGCAGAACGAACGGTCCATCGCGGACACCGAATACCTCACACGGGAGATCGCCTCGCTGCGTGTGGGCCTCGGCGAGGTCGCCACCCGCGACTGGATCCGCTCGGAACTCCAGGACCTGATGAAGGACCTGGAGGAGCATCACGGCGACGGGCAGGTCGTATTCCCGGCGGAACGGTCCGGCGGACGTGACGTAGACGACCGGTGACGGGGCTTTCCGGGCCCCGGGCCCGTCGCCGTACCATCTTGTCTATGGCTACGGAAGACGCGGTGCGCGAAGCACTGGCGACGGTGAACGACCCGGAGATCCAGCGACCCATCACCGAGCTGGGGATGGTCAAATCGGTGGAGATCGGTGCGGATGGCGCGGTCGCGGTCACCGTGTACCTGACCGTCTCCGGTTGTCCGATGCGCGAGACCATCACGAAGAGCGTGACGGATGCGGTCTCGGCGGTCGAGGGCGTCACGCGCGTCGACGTGACCCTGGACGTGATGAGCGACGAGCAGCGCCGCGAGCTGGCGTCCGCGCTGCGCGGCGGCCAGACCGAGCGCGAGGTGCCGTTCGCCAAGCCGGGCTCGCTGACTCGCGTGTACGCGGTCGCCTCCGGCAAGGGCGGCGTCGGCAAGTCCTCGGTGACCGTGAACCTGGCGGCGGCGATGGCGGCCGACGGCCTCAAGGTCGGTGTCGTCGACGCCGACATCTACGGCCACTCGGTGCCCCGCATGCTCGGCGCGGACGGCCGTCCCACCCAGGTCGAGAACATGATCATGCCGCCGTCGGCGAACGGCGTGAAGGTCATCTCGATCGGCATGTTCACCCCGGGCAACGCGCCGGTGGTCTGGCGCGGTCCGATGCTCCACCGCGCCCTCCAGCAGTTCCTGGCGGACGTGTTCTGGGGCGACCTGGACGTCCTGCTCCTGGACCTCCCGCCGGGCACGGGCGACATCGCGATCTCCGTCGCCCAGCTGGTCCCGAACGCGGAGATCCTGGTCGTCACCACCCCGCAGCAAGCCGCCGCCGAGGTGGCCGAGCGCGCGGGCTCGATCGCCGTCCAGACCCACCAGAAGATCGTCGGCGTCGTCGAGAACATGTCCGGACTGCCCTGCCCGCACTGCGGCGAGATGGTCGACGTGTTCGGCACGGGCGGCGGCCAGACGGTCGCCGACGGCCTGACCCGCACGACCGGCGCCACGGTCCCGGTCCTCGGCTCCATCCCGATCGACGTCCGCCTGCGCGAGGGCGGCGACGAGGGCAAGCCGGTGGTCCTCTCCGACCCCGACTCCCCGGCGGGGTCCGCCCTCCGCTCCATCGCCGGCAAGCTCGGCGGCCGCCAGCGCGGCCTGTCGGGCATGTCCCTCGGCATCACCCCCCGAAACAAGTTCTGACCCCAGCCCGGGCGCCCCGCAAGGGGCGCGGGAACTGCGCGCGCAACCCCCACCGCCGCGGACGGCATCCGCACCGAGAGCACCCCAAGAGCACGAGGAAGGGGGCGCCGCCCACCAGGGCGGCGCCCCCTTCCTCGTAGAACCGCCGGCTAGGCGTACGCGCCGATGTCCTTGATCATCGCGAACCCCAACCCATACGCACTCATCCCCCGCCCGTAGGCGCCCACGTGGACGCCTTCCCGGGTGGATCCCGCGAGCACCCAGCCGAACTCGGACTCGCGGTAGTGGAAGGACGTCGGCACGCCGTCCACGGGAAGGGACAGCGTGGACCAGTCGGACCCGTTCAGGTCGTCGGCCAGGACCCACGCGGTCTCGGTCTGCTGGTCCAGCCAGTTGTCGCGCAGGCTGTGGTCCATCTGGCCGGGCCAGGTGAAGGACAGCAGCCCCACACCGGCCAGCCAGGCCGCGGAGGACACCGAGGTGGCCTCCAGCAGCCCCGTGCCGTCCCCGCTGCGACGGTCGGGGCTGGCCGCGACGGTGACGACGACGGCGAAGCGCTCCTTGTCCTCCGTCGACTCACCGCGCACCGTGGGCTCGTCGCCGTGCCCGATGGAACCGTGCTCGACGGCACCGTCCGCCGACGTACCGACCTGCATCAGCCAGCGCGGGCCCGTGAACGCCTCGTCGAGGCCGTACCACGGGAAGGGCGCCAGCAGGTAGCCGTCGACCGTACGCCGGGCGGAGGGGACGTGTTGTCCGCCCTCCGCGGCCGGCGCCTGCGCGCCTACCCGACTTGTCGTCTCCATCTGCCGGACGCCTCCTCGCTCTCGTCGGACCGGGCGGCCCGCCCCCCTCGGGCGTCCTTGTCGGTCCGCACAACAACTCGGCAGCATAGCCACCCCGATCGGAGCAGCAGGGAAACCGCTCGGCGCGTGAGCCGCTTACGTGCTTGATTCAGGCGCGCGGGGCACGCCCACGCACGGGCGGCCGGGCGCCGAGCGCGGGTAGCGGGCCTCAGGGGCCCGGTCACGGGGGCCGTACGGCCCGGCCGCGGGGCCCAGGGATCCACCGAAGAGCCGTACGGCCCGTCATGGGCGTACGGCTCGTCAAAGGGCGCCGTGACGGCTCAGGTGGCGTCCGCGTCGTAGGGCGGGCGCTCGTCCGGGTCGAGCTTCTCGCGCTTCTTCGTCATGTCGACGGAGCCACCGCTCGCGCCACCGGAGGACGACGAGGAGTGGTCGGAGTCGCGGCCGTGGACGGCGTCCGTGACCTCGGCCATCTCCTTCTTCAGGTCGAAGCCGTTGCGGATCTCCTTGAGCCCCAGCTCGTCATTGTCCAGCTGCTTGCGGATGAACGTCTTGGGGTTGAGGTCCTCGAACTCGAAGTCCTTGAACTCCGGGCCGAGTTCGTCGCGGATGTCCGCCTTGGCGCTCTCGGAGAAGTCGCGGATCTTGCGGATCGTCCGAGTGACGTCCTGGATCATCTTCGGGAGCTTGTCCGGACCGAAGACGAGCACGGCGAGGACGACGAGCGTCACCAGCTCCAGCGGTCCTATGTCATTGAACACCTGATGCTCCTTGCGATGTCCTCGGTCCTCGGCCCTCGGCAGGTCTTCCGTGGTCCGGGCCGGGTCCACGGTACCTGTCGACCCCGTCCGTCCGGAACTGTCCCGGGGCTTCCGAGTTCGTGTACACGGCCGGTTTTCCGTGATGTTTGCCCTTCGGAGCTGGGAGATTGCCTCCGGCTGTGACGTTCGTGTCAGTCCCCGTCGGCGGAACCGAGCACCAGGGTGACCTTCTTCTCGGCGCCGTCGCGCCGCAGGGTCAGCTGGAGCCGGTCGCCCGGCCGGTGGGCCCGTGTCTTCACGATGAGCTCCTCGCCGGAGTGCACACGCCGGCCGTCGACCTCGGTGATCACGTCGCCCGGCTCGATGCCGGCCTTCGCTCCGGGACCGCCCTCGGTGAGAGGCGGGCCACCGCCGTTGCCCTTCGTGCCGACCCGGGCGCCGTCGCCCGTGTAGTTCATGTCGAGTGTGACTCCGATCACCGGATGCGTGGCCTTGCCGGTGTTGATCAGCTCCTCGGCGACACGCTTGCCCTGGTTGATGGGGATGGCGAAGCCCAGTCCGATCGAGCCGGCCTGGCCGTCCTCCGGGTCGGAGCCGCTGTCGGCGGAGCGGATGGCGCTGTTGATGCCGATGACGCGGGCCTTGGAGTCGAGGAGCGGCCCTCCGGAGTTGCCGGGGTTGATCGGCGCGTCGGTCTGCAGGGCGTCCACGTACGAGACGTCGCTCCCGTCGCCCTTCTCGCCGCCCGCGGTGATCGGCCGTTCCTTGGCGCTGATGATGCCGGAGGTGACGGTGTTGGCGAGGTCGAAGGGCGCTCCGATGGCGACGACGGGGTCGCCGACCTGGACGTTGTCGGAGTTGCCCAGGGGCATGGGGTCGAGTCCGCTGACGCCGGAGACCTTGACGACCGCCAGGTCGTAGCCGCTGTCGTGTCCGACGACCTCGGCCTCGGCGCTCTCGCCTCCGCTGAACGTCACGGATATCTCACCGCTGCTGCCCGCCGGTTCGATCACGTGGTTGTTGGTGAGGATGTGGCCCTGGCCGTCCAGCACGAAGCCGGTTCCGGTGCCCTCCTCGTCGGAACCGCGCACATGCAGGGTGACGACGCTGGGCAGGGCGTGCGCGGCGATCCCCGCCACGCTGTCCGGGGCCCGTCCCGGCGCCTCCTTGGACGCCTGCGGCAGCTCTACGCCACCCATGCCGCCGTTGCGCTCCAGATACGCCCCTACGGCGCCTCCGACGCCCCCGGAGGCGAGGGCGAGCGCCACGGCAGCGAGCACCAGCGCCTTCCTGACCCGTCTGCGCCGCTGCGTCACGGTCGCCACGGCGGCCCCGTTCTGCTGGAGGGCTCCCGCGGCGGCCCAGGGGTCGTAGTTCCGCCAGGGGACGTGCGTGGCGGCCCCCTGACCCGGCTGGGCGGCGTCCTGGGGGCCGGCACCCGCGTACGGGGCCACCGACGAGGCCGGCGGCGCGGAGTGACCCTGCGTTCCGTGCGGGACGGGTGCTCCCGCAGGCAGGTGTGTGCCGTGTGCAGGCGTACCGGTCGGGATGTGCGAGCCCGGAGCGGGCGCACCGGCCGGGACGTGCGGGCCCGGAGCAGGCGCACCGGCCGGGACGTGCGGGCCGGGAGCGTGCGCGTCGGCCTGTGCGGGCACCCCATGGGCCGGCGTTCCCTGCGGGACGGGCGCCGCCGCGGGGAAGTGCGTGCCGTGCGCGGGCGTGGCCACCGGGTGCTGGACCGGCGGAGCGGGCGCCCAGGGACCGGGCCGGCCGTACGGCGGGGTGCTGTACGGATCGGGGTCGTGCAGCGGCTTGGGACGGTCCAGTTCGTAGTCGTCGGCGGTGTCGAGCGGGGCGTCGTCCCGGCCCGCCGCGGCCACGCCCGGCGCCCCGGGCTGAGCGGGAACACCCGCGACGGCATCCGGTGCAGGGTCGTCGGAGGCCGGTCCGGCCATGGCACCGTCCACCACCGGTCCCGGCACGGCGGAACCCCCCACCGGTCCGGGTGCTGCGGAACCCGCGGCAGGGGCAGCGGCAGGCACGGCGGCTTCCGCAGCGAGGCCGGGCGGGACCGCGTCCCCCGCCGCACCGGCCGCCTCGGCGGCGCGGACGTCATCCGGGCCCGCCGACGCGGTGTCGCGGGACAGGCCGGCGTCAGGGGCCGGATGCACCGTGGGCGCGGGCAGGGCGTCCGAAGGGCCGGGCTCCGGGTGGTGATCCGTGGTGGTTCCGGGCCCAGCGTCATGCGGCCGGGGCCTGCTCCACCACTTCGCCTTCGTGGGCTTCCCCTCGTCCATGCTCTCCCCACACCTGACCCGCGGCACAACTGGCCTGGGGCCACCACAGATTGCCGGCTCCGCACCCGGATCTCCCGTGCGGGCGCGGCTCACCCTGGATTCAACCAGGTTCGCGGGCTGCCGCGCAGAGGGCGGGGTCAGTGGGCGGTACGGGAGGAGGGGGAGGTGGGGGACGAGGAGAAGGACGGGGACGACGTGGCGGCGGGGGCGGCGAGCAGGCCCGGAGTGGCGAGCTCCTGGACCGCGGACCATGTGGTCAGCGTGAGCGGCTGGACATCTGTCAGCGGACGTATGAGCGGGGACATGGCCGCGGCGCCGGCCATCACCGGTGTCGTCAGCGCGTGCACGGCGTCCTGGCCGCGGTCCGGAGCGGGGACTCCGGGCAGCAGCGGTGCGGACACCTCGGTCGGCGCCAGAGGGCTCTCACCGGACATCCGCTGGCCCTGCGCGAGCAGGGGACCGACGGACCGGCGGCGCTGCGACTCGGGGGTCGTCGCGGCTCCCGCGGTCTGCGAACGGGACGGCGTCACGTTGCTGCCGGCCCCGGACCCGCCCCGGGCGTCCGTGGTGTCCCCGGGCATGCCGGTGGTCACCCCGCCCAGCGCGACCGCGGCCAGCGACACCGCGCCGGCGGCGGCGAAGGCGAACCGGCGGCTGCGCGAGGACGACCGCTCGGCCTCGTGGCGGCTGACGTCATGGATGCGGAAGCCGCGCCCCGGGGAGGAGGGCAGGACGCCGGCGTGCGGTCCGGCGGGGACGTACCCGAAGGACTCGCCCCGCACTCCGAAGAGTCCGGTGACGCCGGTGCCTCCGGCCAGCCCGCCGCTGCCGAATCCGGCTCCCCCCAGCGGTGACGCGCTGTCGGAGTCGCCGCCCCCGGGAAGCCCCTGGAGGCGGGCGAGGAAGCTCTCGGAGGGCGGTGGTGGGGCGACTTCCGCGAACACGTTCTTCAGTCGGCGCTGGGCGTCCACCTCCGCCTTGCACTTCGCGCAGGTGACGAGGTGGGCGAGGACGCGCTCACGCGACTCATGACCGAGCTCTCCGTCCACGAGGGCGGAGAGGCGGTCTCCCAGATGCTGCTCAGCCACGGGCCTCTCGGCTGAATTCGGCCGGGTTCCACTCACGCGGTCGCGCCCCCTCCTCCCAGCACGGGTACTCCGGCCACAACGAACGAGCGGCGCTCGGCGCGGGCCTCGGGAGAGCGGTGGGCCAGGGCCTTGCGCAGCTGCGAGCGGCCGCGGTGGATCCGGCTGCGGACCGTGCCGAGCTTGACGCCCAGGGTCGCGGCGATCTCCTCGTACGACAGGCCCTCGATGTCGCACAGGACGACGGCGGCGCGGAACTCGGGCGCGAGGGTGTCCAGCGCCTGCTGGACGTCGGCGTCGAAGTGCGCGTCGTTGAAGACCTGCTGCGGGGACGGCTCGCGGCTGGGCAGGCGCTCGGCCGCGTCGTCGCCGAGGGCGTCGAAGCGGATGCGCTGCTTGCGGCGCACCATGTCGAGGAAGAGATTCGTGGTGATGCGGTGCAGCCAGCCCTCGAAGGTGCCGGGCGTGTACGTGGACAGCGAGCGGAAGACGCGGACGAAGACTTCCTGGGTGAGGTCCTCGGCGTCGTGCTGGTTGCCCGTCAGACGGTAGGCGAGGCGGTAGACCCGGCCGCTGTGCGTGCTGACGATCTCCTCCCAGGTGGGCGGAGTCCACGCCTGCGACTCCGCGTCGGTGGTGAACGTCGCGGTCTGCGCCGGGGCAGCATGGAACGTGTCAGCGATGTCGGTCACGGATTTCGGCTCACCCGCCGGTCTGAGTAGGCGCCGCAGCACCCCTCCCCGATCCACGGGCGCAGCCGCACCTCCCCTGTCGGCTCTGGTGGTGTCCAGTGGAGCCCCTACCATAGCCACCTCGCCCGTTAGCTCCGGATAAGCGGTTTTACGAGAATTTGATGCGCGCTCATACGAGCGCGTCGGCACCTGCTCGTCGTCCCGCTCCGCGTCCTGGTCCATACGTTTCCCCCCGCTCTTTTTCCCCACCCCTTTAAACGCCTGGTCCCATCTGCGGGTTCCCGGCACCAACGGATACAGTCACGCCGAGGCAATCACGGGGACAGGAGAGGGTCATTACCGGCAACCGGCAGACGAGCTGGGCGTTCGCCGACGCCTTTGTCGCCGAGGACGAAGCGCTGCGCTGGGCCCGGGACCGGGCTCGGGAGGCAGGGCTGCGCTCGGTGTCGCCCGGCACCGGCGCCGCGCTGCGTCTGCTCGCCGCCACCGTGGACGCGAAAGCGGTGGCGGAGATCGGGACCGGGACCGGTGTCTCCGGAATTCATCTGCTGCACGGCATGCGGCCGGACGGGGTACTGACCACGGTGGACCCTGAGCCGGAGCGCCAGCAGTTCGCCCGGCAGGCCTTCCGCGCGGCCGGTTTCGCGAGCAACCGCGCCCGCTTCATCCCGGGCCGCGCGCTGGACGTGCTGCCCCGGCTGGCGGACTCCGGGTACGACCTCGTCTTCTGCGACGGGGACCGTCTGGAGTGCCTGGACTATCTCGCTGAATCGTTGCGCCTGCTGCGGCCGGGCGGGCTCGTCGTCTTCGAGGGCGTCTTCGCGGACGGCCGCACGGTGGACTCGGGGCCACAGCCCGCGGAGGTCGGCAGGCTGCGCGAGCTGCTGCGCGCGGTGCGCGAGAGCCAGGACCTGGTGCCGTCGCTGCTGCCGGTGGGCGACGGGCTCCTCTGCGCGGTCAAGCGCTGACCGGACCGGCGTCACCGGGCCACCGGGCCACCAGGCCACCAGGCCACCAGGCCACCAGGCCACCAGGCGGATCATCACGGGCGCAGCGTCGGCCCGGCAGGCGAGGGGCCGACGCGGCCGGGCTCCTCCAGACGGAGCGGACCACCCGGACCGGTCTGCGCGCAGGACTCGCTCATGGACCAGCCGCCACCCCGCCGACCTGGCAGAACGCCGGTCCAGCGGGCGCGACACGTCAGCCCGCGCTCCTCAAAGACGACTTCCCCGGCACCGCGTACGATGCCGGGGAAGTCGAACAGGTATGGTCGCTTTCCGCGTCAGCCGACGACCTTCTTGAGGGCGTCGCCCAGCGCGTCGGCCTCGTCAGGGGTCAGCTCGACGACGAGCCGACCGCCGCCTTCGAGCGGAACGCGCATGACGATGCCCCGCCCCTCCTTGGTCACCTCGAGCGGGCCATCGCCCGTCCGCGGCTTCATGGCCGCCATGCTCGTTCCCCTTCCTGAAACCAGCTCATCGTCGCCGACGGCCCCATGGAGGGCACGCACGTCCTCTCATCGGACACACGTCACCGGCATCGAACACATTGCTTCCAGGCCATTATCCCGCATCTCAGGACCCGATGACCAACATCAGTCGGCATCGCTTGCGCAACGCGCTCGACCAAAACCACTCAATTCGGGGATGTGCCTGCGATACTGCGCCGCCGCATGGACTTTCGCCGCTCGGAATTCTTTGACGCAGGTCACATGTCCGGTCCGCGCCACCGTCGGTGATCTCCGCCATGCTGTCATCGGACACACGACGTACCGACCGGTACGACCGAGCTGCGACACCCGAGGGGACCCATCATGGCCGACACCGTGCTCTACGAGGTGAGCGACGGACTCGCGACGATCACGCTGAACCGTCCCGAGGCGATGAACGCCATGAACGTCGAGACCAAGGTCGCCCTCCGGGACGCGGCACAGGCCGCGGCGGCGGACGCGGGTGTGCGGGCGATCCTGCTGACCGCAGCCGGTGACCGGGCGTTCTGCGTCGGGCAGGACCTCAAGGAGCACATCGGTCTGCTGGCCGCCGACAAGCGATCGGGGTCGGGGCAGACGATGAGTACCGTGCGCGAGCACTACAACCCCATCGTCCGGGCCCTGACGGGTGCCGCGAAGCCCGTGGTCGCCGGCGTGAACGGCGTCGCGGCCGGGGCCGGCTTCGGCTTCGCGCTGGCCGCGGACTACCGGGTCGTCGCCGACACCGCGGCCTTCAACACGTCCTTCGCAGGGGTCGCGCTGACCGCCGACTCGGGCATGTCCTGGACGCTGCCCCGGGTCATCGGCCCGAGCCGCGCCGCCGACCTGCTGCTCTTCCCGCGCAGCATCACCGCACAGGAGGCGTACGAACTGGGCATCGCGAACCGCGTCGTGCCCGCGGCGGACCTGCGGACCGAGGCGGAGAAGGTGGCCCGGGCGCTGGCCGAGGGCCCGACCCTCGCCTATGCCGCGCTCAAGGAGTCCCTCGCCTTCGGCTCGACCCACTCCCTGGACGAGGCGCTGGAGAGGGAGGACGAACTCCAGGGCCGGGCCGGTGCCTCGGAGGACCACACGATCGCCGTGCAGGCCTTCGTGAACAAGGAGAAGCCCAAGTACCTGGGCCGGTGATCGTGCGCGGGGCCGCCGGCCGGCACGGCCGGCCGTGGTGCCCGCACAGCGGTCGTCCGTCCGGCGCTTTTCCCGGATCCGCGCGGTGCCGGGCGGGCCTAGCGGGCGGCGCAGTCCGCCAGGTGGTCGTTCACCAGGCCGCAGGCCTGCATCAGCGCGTAGGCCGTGGTCGGGCCGACGAACCGTATGCCGCGCTTCTTGAGTGCCTTGGACAGGGCGGTCGACTCGTCGGTGACGGCCGGCACGTCGGCCAGGGTCGTCGGGGCCGGGCGAGAGGCCGGGTCCGGGGCGAACGACCAGATCAGCTCGTCCAGCTCGCCCGCCGCCCAGTCGGCCAGCACGCGCGCGTTGGCCACTGTCGCCTCGATCTTGGCGCGGTTGCGGATGATGCCGGGGTCGGCGAGGAGGCGCTCCTTGTCGGCATCCGTGAACGTCGCGACCTCGGCGATCTCGAAACCGGCGAAGGCGGCCCGGAAGCCGGGGCGGCGGCGCAGGATGGTGATCCAGGACAGGCCGGACTGGAAGGCCTCCAGGCACAGCCGCTCGTACAGCGCGTCGTCGCCGTGGACGGGGCGGCCCCACTCGTCGTCGTGGTAGGCGACGTAGTCCTCGGTCGACAGGGCCCAGGGGCAGCGCAGGGCTCCGTCGGGGCCCGCGAGTGCGTCGCTCACCGGGAGTCCTCCTCGGTGTCCTTGTGCAGCGAGGGGCCGGGGGTCGCGCGGGCGCCGGCGAGCGCGGACTCCAGGTCGGCGATGCGGGAGTCCCGCTCGGAGATCTCGGCGCCGAGGCGGACGAGCGCGTCGTCGACGTCGGCCATGCGGTAACCGCGCAGGGCGACGGGGAAGCGCAGCGCGTCCACGTCGGTGCGGTTCACCGGCCGGTCCTGGGGCAGCGGGTCGGCGAGCAGTTCGGGCGTGGCCTCGGGAAGGGGCGCGCTCTCGCCGCCGCCCACGACGGACAGGGTCACGGCGGCGACCACGACGGCGAGCGCGACGACCAGGAACAAGAACATGTACATCGCTGAGGTCCCCACGCTCTGGTGCCGGCACGGGCGCGCCGGCGCGGAAGTACGGAAGCTGAAACTGTCAGGGTCAGATCGTGCCATGCGAGTCTGACAGTTAGGGTCGCAGGCGGCTCATCGGCGGAACTTACTGGGAGAGGTCACAGGGGATGCTCAGGCTGGGCAGGCGTGAATTCGGCACGCACGAGCCGGTGATCATGGCGATCGTGAACCGGACCCCGGACTCCTTCTACGACCAGGGAGCCACCTTCCGCGACGAACCGGCACTCGCGCGCGTGGAGCAGGCGGTGGCCGAGGGCGCCGCGATCATCGACATCGGCGGGGTCAAGGCCGGTCCGGGCGAGGAGGTCACGGCCGAGGAGGAGGCGCGGCGCACGGTCGGTTTCGTGGCCGAGGTCCGCCGGCGCTTCCCGGACGTGGTCATCAGCGTCGACACCTGGCGGCACGAGGTGGGTGAGGCGGTCTGCGAGGCGGGGGCGGACCTGCTGAACGACGCGTGGGGCGGGGTCGATCCGCGGCTGGCGGAGGTGGCCGCGCGGTACGGGGTGGGGCTGGTGTGCACCCACGCCGGCGGGGCCGAGCCGCGTACGCGTCCGCACCGGGTCGCGTACGACGACGTCATGGCCGACATCCTGCGCGTGACCGTGGGGCTCGCCGAGCGGGCGGTGGAGCTGGGGGTGCCGCGGGAGTCCGTCCTCATCGACCCGGGGCACGACTTCGGCAAGAACACCCGGCACAGCCTGGAGGCGACCCGGCGGCTGGGCGAGATGACCGGTACGGGGTGGCCGGTGCTGGTCTCCCTGTCCAACAAGGACTTCGTCGGGGAGACGCTCGACAAGCCGGTGAAGGAGCGGATGCTCGGGACGCTGGCCACCACCGCCGTGTCGGCGTGGCTGGGTGCCCAGGTGTACCGCGTCCACGAGGTCGCGGAGACCCGGCAGGTGCTGGACATGGTGGCGTCCATCGCGGGGCACCGGGCTCCGGCGGTCGCCCGGCGGGGGCTGGCGTAGGGGCGCTCGCCCCCACGCCGCCCGCGGGAGCTACCTGCCCGCCTCCTTCGACACCAGGGCCACCGCCTCTTCCACGTCGTCCGTGAGGTGGAAGAGCATCAGGTCCTTCTCCGTGGCCTTGCCCTGCGCGATGAGGGTGTTCTTGAGCCAGTCGACGAGGCCGCCCCAGTAGGCCGTGCCGAACAGGACGATCGGGAAGCGGGTGACCTTCTGGGTCTGGACGAGGGTGAGGGCCTCGAAGAGTTCGTCGAGGGTGCCGAGGCCGCCGGGCAGCACCACGAACCCCTGGGCGTACTTGACGAACATCATCTTGCGGACGAAGAAGTACCGGAAGTTGAGGCCGATGTCGACGTAGGGGTTGAGGCCCTGTTCGAAGGGGAGCTCGATGCCGAGGCCGACGGAGATGCCCTTCGCCTCGCAGGCACCCTTGTTGGCGGCCTCCATGGCACCCGGGCCGCCGCCGGTGATCACGGCGAAGCCGGCCTCGACCAGGCCGCGGCCGAGGGCGACGCCCGTCTCGTACTCGGGCGAGTCCACCGCTGTGCGGGCCGAACCGAACACGCTGATGGCGGGCGGGAGTTCCGCCAGCGTGCCGAAGCCTTCGATGAACTCCGACTGGATGCGCAGCACCCGCCAGGGGTCGGTGTGCACCCAGTCGGACGGACCGCCCGCGTCGAGCAGCCGCTGGTCCGTGGTGCTCGCCTGCACCTGGTCCCGCCTGCGCAGCACCGGTCCCAGCCGCTGCTCCTCCGGTGGCCGCTTCTTGCCCTCGGGGTTGCCAGTAGCCATGTCCGCTCCCTCCGCATCGGGGTCTTACCCGGCCCGGTCCAAGCCGGGGACCGGGGAAGGCCGTTCCGCCCCAGCGTAGATCCACGCCGGTTACGGAGGGGGGACGCGAGCATGTCCGCCATGAACCGCCGGCGGATAGGGCTCAGGCGGTGAGCCAGGCCCTCAACCGCTCCTCGCCCGCAAGGATCTTGACGGTTTCGACCCTTTCGTCACGCTTGTGCGCCAAGTGCGGGTTGCCCGGACCGTAGTTCACCGCGGGGACGCCGAGGGCGCTGAAACGGGAGACGTCCGTCCAGCCGTACTTCGGCTGCGGGGTCCCGCCGACCGCCTCGATGAACGCGGCGGCGGCCGGGTGGGAGAGCCCGGGGAGGGCGGCGCCACTGTGGTCGTCGACGACGAACTCCTCGACCCCGCAGTCCGCGAAGACCTCACGGACGTGGGCGACGGCCTCCTCCTCGGTGCGGTCGGGCGCGTAGCGGAAATTGACGGTCACCACGCACTCGTCGGGGATGACGTTGCCGGCGACGCCGCCGGAGACGGCCACCGCGTTCAGGCCCTCGCGGTACTCGAGGCCGTCGATGACGGGGTAGCGGGGCCGGTACTCGGCGAGCCGGGCCAGGATCGGGGCGGCCGAGTGGATCGCGTTCGAGCCCATCCAGCTGCGGGCGGAGTGGGCGCGCTCGCCCGTCGTCCTGAGCAGCACCCGCAGCGTGCCCTGGCAGCCGCCCTCGACCTGGCCGTCCGAGGGCTCCAGCAGGACGGCGAAGTCGCCCTCCAGCCAGTCGGGGTGGGCCTCCGCCACATGCTTCAGACCGTTCAGGTCCGCCGCGACCTCTTCGTTGTCGTAGAAGACGAAGGTGAGGTCGCGGTTGGGGGCGGGAACGGTGGCCGCGATGCGGAGCTGGACGGCGACGCCCGACTTCATGTCGCAGGTGCCGCAGCCCCACAGCACGCCGTCCTCGTCCAGGCGGGAGGGGACGTTGTCGGCGATGGGCACGGTGTCGATGTGGCCGGCGAGGATCACGCGCTCGGCGCGGCCCAGGTTCGTCCGCGCGACGACGTTGTTGCCGTACCGGTCGACCGTCAGGTGCGGCAGGGCGCGCAGAGCGGCCTCGACCGCGTCGGCGAGCGGCTTCTCGCTGCCGCTCTCCGAGGGGAGGTCCACGAGCTGGGCGGTGAGCCGGGCGGCGTCGAGGGTGAGGTCAAGCGGGGTGTCGGCCATGGCGTCGACCCTAGCGTTTCCGGTCCGTGGCTCCGCTCCGCGGCCGGAGGCGGCCGGTCGCCCCGGGCGGCTCAGAAGTTGTCCACAACCCCAGGTACCACCGGCAGGCCCCTCCAGTACCTTGTACGTCGTGTCAGTGCCGTCCCCCGCACCCGTCCGGCGCGGCCGTCTCCTCCGTTCCGGGGCGGCCGTCGCGGTCCTGCTCGCGCTCGCGGGCTATCTCGCCGTGCAATACCTCACGGGAGGCACCGGCGCGCCGAGATGCGAGGTCGTCTCGGGAAAGGGCGACGGCGCTTCGTACGAGTTCACCCCGGAGCAGGCGGCGAACGCGGCGACGATCTCCGCGGTGGGCACCTCCCGGGGCATGCCCGAGCGCGCGGTGACGATCGCCCTGGCGACGGCGCTCCAGGAGTCCGGCCTGCGCAACATCACCCACGGCGACCGGGACTCGCTCGGCCTGTTCCAGCAGCGGCCCTCGCAGGGCTGGGGCACGACGAAGCAGATCATGGACCCGACGTACTCGGCGGGGATCTTCTACGAGCACCTGGCGAAGGTGCCGGGCTATTCGCGGCTGCCGCTCACCGTCGCCGCGCAGCGGGTGCAGCGCAGCGGCTATCCCCAGGCGTACGCGAAGCACGAGCCGGACGCCACCCTGCTCGCCGCGGCCCTGACCGGCCGCGCGGCGGCCACGCTGACCTGCGAGGGACGCCCGGACGCGACCGAGGCGGGCGGCTCCGACTCGGTGCGGACCGCGCTCGTACGGGACTTCGGACGCGATGTGCTCCAGGAAGCGGGTGCCGATGTGGGCGCCGGGGGTGCCTCCGCCGCGCCGTCGGCCGCCGCGCCGGCTACGGCGACGGCCGGCAGCCGGACCGTGACCGTCCCCGTGCGCGAGGGGACCACCTCCGGCACGGACGCCGCCCGGCGCGGCTGGGAGCTGGCGCACTGGGCCGTGGCGAACTCCTCGGCGCTGCACATCGACCGGGTGTCGTACGCCGGGCGCGAGTGGACCGCCGGCAGTACCGAGGGCGAGTGGCGCACGACGGGTGCGCAGGGAAGCCCGGCCGCGGGGAAGGCCGCCTCCGAGGTGCGGATCGTCACTGCGCAGTAGTACGGCACCTCACCCGTCCGGGGGACTCGCTCCGCGTGACTCCGCCGATGTGCGCAGGTTTTCGCGCGGTCACCCCCGCCACCGTCGAATCCCTTGAGAACAAAGGGCGGTAAGGATTCAGCAGACTTTCCGACCGGATGCCTTTTGCCCGCTTTTATCCGCAGCCGATAATGCGACGCATTGCCAACTCTTTACGTCGGGGCACCGCAACCTTCGCGGGTTTCGAGCGGTAGTCACTGCGTCCGACGCCCAGAACGATCACCGGCAGCCAGCCGGTCAACTGCCGGGCTCGGGTGGACACTTCCACGTTCTCTCCCGTCTAAGGAGCATCATGTCCCTCCCCCTGACCCGCCGGATCGCCCGTGCCGCGCTGCTCATCGCAGCGGGAGCGGCGCCCGTGGTCGGTGCGGCCGGCTCCGCCAGCGCTGCGGCCGAACTCCCGGCCACCCCCGACCTCGGCGGGCTGACCGCCCTGGACGGGGCGAGCGTCGGCAACACCGTCGACGGTGCGGCACAGAACGTCACCGGGCTCGCGGGCGACACCGGCGGCAAGACGGTCAAGAAGGCCGTGCCCGCCGCGGGCAAGACCGGTGGGAAGGTGGCCAAGAAGGCGACGCCGGCCGCGCAGAAGGTGGCCGGCCACGCGGCGGGGCAGGCCGGCGGCCTGCTCGGCGACACCGCGAAGACGGCGACGGGTGGCGGACTGCCGACGGACTCGGTGACCAAGGGCGGGCTGCCGACCGGCCGGCTGCCGCTGAAGGGGCTGCCGCTCGGCTGACCACGGGGCCGGTACGCCTGATCAGGGGACCGGTGCGACGGAGGGGTCCGGGGAGCTGTCCTCGGACCCCTCCGCGCTGCTCGGCCGCGTGCTCAGGCCCGGCGGGACAGTCGCTGGACCGCCGCGGCGACCCGCTCGTCCGAAGCCGTCAGGGCCACGCGCACGAACGTCTCGCCCGCCGTGCCGTAGAAGTCGCCGGGGGCGACCAGGATGCCCAGCTCGGCCAGGTGGGCCACCGTGTCCCAGCAGGACTCGTCGCGGGTGGCCCAGAGGTAGAGGCTCGCCTCGCTGTGCTCGATGCGGAAGCCGTGGCCGAGCAGCGCGTCACGCAGCGCGGTGCGCCGGGCGGCGTAGCGCTCGCGCTGCTCGCGGACGTGGGTGTCGTCCGAGAGGGCGGCGACCACCGCGGCCTGGGTCGGCGCGGGCGTCATCATGCCGCCGTGCTTGCGGATCTGGAGGAGCTCGCCGAGGACGGCGGGGTCGCCCGCGAGGAAGGCGGCACGGTAGCCGGCCAGGTTCGAGCGCTTCGAGAGGGAGTGCACCGAGACGATCCCCTCGTAGGAACCGCCGCACACGTCCGGGTGCAGTACCGAGACCGGGTCCGTCTCCCAGCCCAGCTCGATGTAGCACTCGTCGGAGAAGACCAGCACACCGTGCTCGCGGGCCCAGGCGACGATCCGGGTCAGCTCCTCCTTGGGCAGGACCCGGCCGGTGGGGTTCGACGGCGAGTTGAGCCACAGCAGCTTCAGACCCGTCGGGTCCAGTTCGGTGGGGTCGTCGTAGACGACGTGCTCGGCCCGGGCCAGCCGCGCCCCGACCTCGTACGTCGGGTACGCGAGGCGCGGGTGGGCGACCTTGTCGCCGGGGCCGAGGCCCAGCTGCGTCGGCAGCCAGGCGACGAGTTCCTTGGAGCCGACGACGGGCAGCACGTGGCGGTGGGTGACGTCCCGCGCCCCGAGGCGTCGCTCCACCCAGCCCGTGAGCGCGTCCCGCAGCTCGGGCGTGCCCCACACGGTGGGATAGCCCGGCGAGTCCGCGGCGGCGACCAGAGCCTTCTGGATCAGCTCGGGCACCGGGTCCACCGGGGTGCCGACGGACAGGTCGACGATGCCGCCCGGGTGAGCGGCGGCCGTCGCCTTGTAGGGCTCCAGCTTGTCCCAGGGAAAGGTGGGAAGCCGGTCGGAGACTGCGGACACGGGATCGGGCTCACTTTCTCGTACGTACGACCCGTACGTATCGCTGGTACTCGCGGTGCTCGCCGCGGGCCGTACCCGTCGCGCGCGGCGCACGCGCCCGGTACGGCAAACGCCTCGGTCCCGTACGGCGACCGGAACGATCCGGCCGTACGGGACCGAGGCGGTGCGTGTGTGCGAGCCGCTTACTGGTTCTGCGGCGGCAGCGCTGCGACGAAGGGGTGGTCGCGCTCGATCAGACCGAGCTTGCTGGCACCGCCGGGCGAGCCGAGCTCGTCGAAGAACTCGACGTTCGCCTTGTAGTAGTCCTTCCACTCTTCGGGAGTGTCGTCCTCGTAGAAGATCGCCTCGACCGGGCACACCGGCTCACAGGCTCCACAATCGACGCATTCGTCCGGGTGGATGTACAAGGACCGGGAGCCCTCGTAGATGCAGTCGACCGGGCACTCCTCGATGCACGCCTTGTCCTTGACGTCGACACAAGGCTGCGCGATGACGTAGGTCACGCTGTCGTTCCTCCTCGATAGGGCGCTGGCGGGCCTCCGTAGGCTCCGCCGCCTGGCGCGCGGGAGCGCGGCGTCGTCGATGCCCGCCCCTAGTATCTCCGTTCTCGGGCATGATCCGAACAGGAGGGGTGAACTGACCTGTGGAAATCTCGTCGTCCGGCCGCCTAGAGGTCCGTATCACCGCTGCTGACGTGGGAAAACGTGTCTCCGTACGACGCTTGAGCGACGATGGAGACACGGGAGAGAAGTTCACCGACACGGTCGGTGTTCTCACATCATGGGACAACGGTGTGCTGCTGATCACACGGCGGACCGGCGAACGTGTCCGGATCGCGGAATCCTCGCTGGTCGCGGGCAAGGTCGTGCCGGCCGCCCCGGCGCGTCGGCGGGGCCCCGCGGCCTCGTACGAGGAGCTGGCGCGCGTCGCCGCGCGATCCTGGCGGCCGGTGGAGAGCGAGCGGCTCAGCGGTTGGGAGCTGCGCGCCGCCGCCGGGTTCACCCGGCGGGCCAACTCCGTGCTGCCCCTCGGGGACCCCGGCATGCCGCTGGACGACGCGCTGGCGTACGCGAGCGCCTGGTACGCCGCCCGTGGCCTGCCCGCCTACGTCCAGACCGCGACCGGGGCCGAGGGCACGCAGGAGCTGCTGTGCGCGGACCTGGAGGAGCGCGGCTGGGTCCGTGAGGTGACGGCCGGCCTGTGGATCGGTTCGCTCGCGCCGCTCGGGGACCGGGACGCGCCGGGGGTCACGCTCTCGCGTACGGCCGACGAAGCCTGGCTGGGCCGCTACCAGCGCAAGGGCCTCGGCGAGGTGGCGCTGAAGGTGCTGGGCAGCGGGCCCTCCGTATGGTTCGCGACAGTGCCGGGCGAGGAGGGACCGGCGCCCGCCGCGATCGGCCGCTGCGTGGTGGACGGCCGCTGGGCCGGATTCGCCGCCGTCGAGGTCGACCCGGCGCACCGGCGCAGGGGCCTCGGCACCGCCGTGATGGCCGCCCTGGCCCGCCGGGCCCTGGACGAGGGCGCCTCGGCCGCCTGGCTCCAGGTGGAGGAAGACAACGCGGCCGCACGTGCGCTGTACACCGGGATGGGCTTCGGGCCCCACCACTCCTACCACCACTACCGCCGGGTCGCGGACGCCGGAGCGGGCGGGCACGGTTTCGGCGCCGCCGAGCCGTATCGATCGGCGTGAGGGGGCACGAGTCCGGCATGCGTTGCTCTCCACAGCCACCGGGACCGGAGCGGGCCGCCCAGGTGCGACGGCTCTTCGCCGAGGAGGCCCGGACCGAACGGCCGGACCTGTCGATGCTGTGCCTGCTGATCGGGGCGGCGGCCGACGGGACGCTCGACGAGGCCGGGACGGACGCGGCGCAGATCGAGCTGGACCGGCTGGCGGGACTGCTGCCGTTCCGCCCGGGCGGCCCGCGGTCCTGGGCCGCCGCCCTCGCCGAACTGCTCGGCGGGCGCTGCGGGTTCCACGGCTCGCCGGCCGACTACCAGCGGCTGGAGTCCTCACTGCTGCACGAGGTGCTGACGCGGCACCGCGGGCTGCCCATCCTGCTCTCCGTGGTGTGGATGGAGGTGGCGCGACGGGCCGGCGCGCCGGTGTACGGCGTCGCCCTTCCCGGGCACTTCGTCGTGGGCTTCGGGCCGGCCGAGCAGCAGGTGCTCGCCGATCCCTTCGACGGCGGCCGGGTCCTGACCGGCCCGGACGCCGAGCTGCTCGTCGCGGGGGCGACCGGCGCGCCCCTCGACCCGTCGATGCTCTCCCCCGCCGACCCGCTCGACGTCGTCCTGCGTGTCCTGAACAACATCCGGGCCTGGGCGGCCCCCCGTCCGGAGCGCTCCGACGTGTCGCTGTGGGCCGTCGAGCTGTCCCTCCTGCTGCCCGCGCACCCGGCGCGGCTTCGCTACGAGCGCGCCCAGCTCCTGGTCAAGCGCGGCGACTTCCTGGGTGGGGCCACCGAACTCGACGCGTACGCCGACGTGGTGGCCGCCGTGGACGAGCCGGCCGCGGTCCGGGTGCGCCACCAGGCGGACGCGGCACGGGCGATGCTCAACTGACCCGTCCTACAGCCAGCCCTTCTCGCGGGCGATCCGTACCGCTTCCGCCCTGTTGCGGACCGCCAGCTTCTGGATGGCCGTGGACAGGTAGTTGCGGACGGTGCCCTGGGAGAGGTGGAGGGCGGCGGCCAGCTCGGCGTTGGTGGAGCCGTCGGCCGCGGCACGCAGCACCTCACGCTCCCGGTCGGTCAGCGGATTGGCCCCCTCGGCGAGTGCCGCGGCGGCGAGGGTCGGGTCGATGACCCGCTCTCCGTCCAGCACCTTCCGTACCGCCGCGGCGAGTTGGGCCGCGGGGGCGTCCTTCACCAGGAAGGCGTCCGCGCCGGACTCCATGGCGCTGCGCAGATAGCCGGGACGGCCGAACGTCGTCAGGATGAGCAACTTGACGTCCGGGAGGGCCGCGTGGACCTCGGCCGCGGCCTCGATGCCCGTCCTGCCCGGCATCTCGATGTCGAGGAGGGCGACGTCGACGTCGTGCTCGCGGGCGGCGGCCAGCACCTCGTCGCCGCGCGCCACCTGGGCGACCACCTCGATGTCCGGCTCCAGGCCCAGCAGGGCTGCCAGCGCCTCGCGGACCATCGACTGGTCCTCGGCGAGCAGGACCTTGATCGTGCGGCTCATGCCCCGGATCCTACGGGGTCGTCCGCGGCGTCCGCGCCTGCCTCCGCCCCCGTCAGCGGCACCCGTGCGACCAGCCGGAACCCGTGCCGCACCCGGCCGGCCTCCAGTGTTCCGCCCGCCTTCTCCAGGCGTTCGGTCAGTCCGGTCAGACCGTTGCCGTGCGAGCCGCCGGAACCGCCGGAACCGTCGTCCTCCACGGACAGTTCGAGCACCGGCCCGTCCAGAGTCTGACGGCGCAGGAGCTCCACCGTGCAGCGCCGGGCCCCACTGTGCCGTACGACGTTGGTGACCGCCTCGCGCAGCGCCCAGGCGAGCGCCGACTCGCTCTCCTCGGGCACGCCGGTGAGATCGGGTTCGACCGGCAGGTCGGCCCGCACGCCCGCCGCGGTCAGCGCGACCTGGGTGCCGGCGAGTTCACCGGCGAGCCGGGGCCGGCGGTAGCCGGTGACCGCCTCGCGCACGTCGACGAGAGCCTGGCGGCTGACCTGTTCGATGTCGGCGACCTGCTGGGCCGCCTTCTCCGGGTGGCCGGGAAGCATCCGCCCGGCCAGTTCGCTCTTCAGCGTGATCAGCGACAGCGAGTGCCCGAGCAGATCGTGCAGGTCTCGGGCGAGCCGCAACCGCTCCTCGTTCGCGGCGAGTTGGGCCACCGTGGCGCGGGCCTCGCGCAGCGCGATGGTCGTCCGCAGGAGCTCGCGCACGCCGGTCATGGCGAACCCGCCGAGGAAGGCGGGGATGAGCAGTCCCGCCAGATAGGCCTTGCCGCCCGGGACGATCAGGGCGACCGTCGTCAGCACGGCCGCCACGGCCGGGATGGTCAGGCGCGCCCAGCGCAGCGGGAGGGCCGCGCCGGCCGCGATGGCCACGTACACGAACAGGACGAGCCATTCCCGTCCCAGCGTGAGGGAGAGGAGGGCCGCCTGCGTCGCGAGGGCGCCCAGGGAGCCGAGCACCAGCCCGTTGCTCTCCCCGCGCCCCGTACGGAAGACGAGGGCGCCGTACCAGAGTACGAACGCGATCAGGCCGATCCAGCCGAGCACCACCACGACGGTGCTGTGTCCGCCGTGCACGAGGTCGCTGACCGGCGCGCTCAGGTAGACGAGCCAGATGCCGGTCCACACGACCTTGACGATCTGCTGCTTGCGGTTCTGCGGGCGCTGCCCGATGCCGACGCTGCTCACGCCTTCAGCGTGTCCTTCCGGTACAGCCAGGCCGCGCCGCCCGCGAACAGGACGAAGGAGACGGCGAGGATGGCGATGTCCTTCGCGTGCGGGGCGTCGCCGAGTTCGATGGCCTGCCCGAGGGCAGCGTACGCGTGCGTGGGCAGCCACTTGGCGATGTTCTGCAGCCAGTCGGGGAAGGTGGTGGTGGGCATCCACAGGCCGCCGAGCATCGACAGGCCGAAGTAGGTGATCATCGTGATCGGACGGACCGCGTCACCGCTGGCGAGGTAGCCGATGGCGACGCCGAGCGCGGCGAAGACGAGGCTGCCGGCCCAGATGGCGAGAGTGAGGGCGATCCACTGCCAGGCGTCCAGCCGCACGTTCTTCACGGCAGCGGCGACCACGAAGACGATCACGATCGAGGGCAGGCTGATCACGGCGGCGCTCGCCGTCTTCGCGAACACATAGCCGCGGCCCGGGAGCGTGGTGAGCCTCAGCTGCCGTACCCAGCCACTTTCGCGCTCCTTGGCGATGCGCTCGCTGTTGCCCATCAGGACGGCGGTCAGGGCCCCGAAGGACGCCATGGAGACCATGAAGAAGGTCGGCAGGTTCAGGCCCGTCCCGTCGACCTCGGTCGTGCTGTCGGCGCCGCCCGCGATCAGCAGGAACAGTGCCGACGGGTAGACCACCGAGAAGAACAGGAACTTGCGGTTGCGCAGGGCACGGGTGATCTCCAGCTTGATCAGGCTGTTCACTTCGCCTTCGCCTCCTCGGCGGCCGTGATGGCGACGAAGGCCTGCTCGAGACCGAGCCCGGACACTTCGAGGTTGCGGGGGTAGACGCCGAGCCCGTACAGCGCGTGCACGGTCGCGTCGGCGTCGGAGGACTGGACGCGGACGGTCTGCCCGGCCACGTCGACGGACGTCAGGAAGGGCAGCGCACGCAGCGGCCCCTCGTCGATCGGACCCTCCAGATCGAAGGAGATCCGGCGGGCGCCGGCCTTCGCCTTGATCTCGGCCGCGGTGCCGTCGGCCAGCAGCCGGCCCCGGTGCAGGACGAGCACCCGGTCGGCCGTCGCGTCGGCCTCCTCCAGGTAGTGCGTGGCGAACAGGACCGTGCGCCCCTGGTCTGCCTGTTCGCGCATGGTCGCCCAGAAGGACTGGCGGGCGGAGACGTCCATGCCGGTGGTGGGCTCGTCGAGCACGATCAGGTCGCTGTCGCCCGCGGTGGCGAGGGCGAAGCGGACGCGCTGTGCCTGGCCGCCGGAGAGCTTGTCGACCTTGCGGTCGGCGATCGGGGAGATCCCGGCCCGGGCGAGGACGTCCTGGACGCGGAAGGGCCTCGGGTGCAGGTCGCACGCGAGCTTCACCAGCTCGCCCACCGTGACCTCGTCCATCAGCCCGCCGCTCTGCAGCATGGCGCCCACCCGGCCGCCGACGATGGCCTCGCGCGGGCTGGTGCCGAAGACCCGGACCGCGCCGCTGTCGGCCTGCTTGAGGCCGAGGAGGAGGTCGAGGGTCGTGGACTTGCCCGCGCCGTTGGGGCCCAGCAGGGCGACGGTCTCGCCCGGGTGCAGATCGAGGGTCAGCCCGTCCACGGCCCGCACGCCGCCGTAGGTCTTGGTCACCGATTCGAAGCCGACCACCGAGGTGGCGGTCGCCGCAGTCGTTGTCATGGCATCCATCGTGGCGACGGACGGGTGCCCGCAGCAGTGCAGCTTGTCGTCTCCCGGAGATGACAGATGTCATGTGCGGCGGGTGGCACGCCACTTCGCGCCGCCCGTGGTCCCGGTCGTGCGAAGGGGGGCCCGGTCGTGACCGGGCCCCCCTTCCCACCGGCTCGGGACTAGTTCGGGTTGGTCTCGATGACCGCGACCCGGTCGGTCTTGCTCATCAGCGCCTGGCGCAGGGCGCCGTAGACGTCCTGCGGCGTGACGGGCGTCTTCTTGCCGTTGGCCCGGGTGATCAGCACCCCGTCGAACGTCTGACCGTACAGCTCCTTCAGGGCGTTCAGGTCCGGCTTGTCGGTCAGTTTGCCGTCGGGGGTCGCTTCCACCCGGAGGAACTTCCACAGCGAGTTCTGCGGGCTCAGCGGGATCGAGTGCGCCGCGTCCGTCTGCACGGTCACGTTGGCCGACATCGCCGGCTTCGCGAACCTCGCCATCATCCGGTCGACCTCTGCGTTCGCGACCTTCGGCTGACGCGTCGTGGTGGCGACCTTCACCGGAGTGGTCGTGCCGGTCTCCACCTGGGCGCGGTACGCGTCCTGCACGGCCTGGGTCGAGGAGGCCACGTCGATGCCCTTGCCGGCCTTGCCGTACACGGGGACGGCCTTGCCGGACACGAACTTGACCGTGCCGTCCCGCATCGAACCGGAGCCGCCCGCGGCGCCCTCCAGCGCCGCCTGGAGCTTCTCCTCGTCGACCGGCATCACGGGCTCGACCACGCGCTCCTGGCCGAACAGCGACCCGATCACCGAGACGGGGTTGTAGTCACTGCCCGCCGCGGCACGGACCGTGGCCTGGCTGTCGAGCTGGAGCCCGGCCTGGTCCGGCTTGAGGGCGACGGTGTCGCCGTCGACCGACAGCTTGAGCGCCGTGCTCGTGCGGTCGCCGAGGGCGTCGTCGAGCTTCCTGACGGCGTCGTCGCGGGTGCCGCCGCCGATGTCGACGCCGAGCACGGTGGTGCCCTTGGGCACGTCCGAGTGGTTCATCAGGAGGCCGGCGCCGTAGGCACCGCCGCCGAGGACCACCACGAGGACGCCCAGGAGGGCCGGCTTGTTGCGGCCCTTCTTCTTGGCCGGCTTCGACGAGGCCGGGGGCTGCTGGACCGGTTCGGGCAGCTTCGGCGGGGTGTGCGGCAGGGGTCCCTCGGTGTGCGCGCCCGGCGCGAACGGAGCGTTCTGCGCGGACGGCACCACGGGGATGCCGCTGGTCAGGGTGTGACCGGAGACGTTGTCCCCGGGGGCGCCGTAGCCACCGGGGCCCGGCTCGGCGGCCGGCTTCTGCGGCGTGAGGATCGCGGTGTCGTCGCTCAGACCGCCGCTGAGGCCGCCGCCGGGCACGGCACCGGGTGCGCCGGAGCCGCCGGGTCCGCCCGGACCCGGCCTGGCGGCCAGGCTGCCGGGCGCCGCGCCGGGACCGGCGGGCGGCACCCTCGGGCCGTCCCCGGTGACCGGGCCGCCGGTCGGGCCCGCGGGTCCGCCCTGGCCGTTCTCAGCGAAGTACGGGAGGTCGTCGCGGCGCGGCTCGGAGCCGCCCGCGCCGACGGCTGGGAAGGAGCCGGTGCTGCCGAGCGCTCCGGAGACGTCGAAGGAACCGGTGCCGCCGCCGTGGCCGGGGGCCACGGGTCCGGCGCCGGTGGCGCCGGGCAGCCCGGCGCCGTTCGTGCCGCCTGGACGGGGAGGGTTCGCCCCGCCGCCGGGCCGGGCTCCGCCCGGGGGACCCGGCCGCGCGCCGTTCTGGCCGCCGGGGCGTCCGCCCTGCGCGGGCGCGGCGGCCGAACCGCCGGTGACACCCGCTCCGTTGGTGGATCCGCCGCCCGGCCCGCCCTTGGGCGCACCGGACTTGCGGGGTGCGAACCAGTCGCTCGCCTTCTCCTCGGCCGCTGCGGGCGCGGCGCCGGGTTGGTCGGCGGTCGCGGGCGCGGGGGCGGAGCCTGCGGCCGGTGCCGGCGAACCGGCGTTCCGCGGCGGCTCCGACGGGTTCCCGCTGCCGTCGGCGGCGTCGGCGGACGTGTCCGCGTCCGCGACGGGTGTGCGCACGACGACGGGCGGGATGGGCCGCGATCCGGGGATGTTGATCCGGATGCGCGTCGTCAGCGTGGTCTCGGTCTTGCGCTCCTCCGGCCGGTTACCGGCGGCCGAACGGCCCACGTCGGCACCGCTCTGGGAAGCCGTGGGGGTCCCGTACGGCGGCGTCCCCGACGGGTACGCGGCTCCACCGCGCCCGTTGGGCCCGGAGGACGAACTGTCAGTTTCACGACTCAAGGCAGGTTCTCCCGGTTGGCTCCACCGCCCGTTTACTCGACCTCATCTCGGGCAGCCCGGCGGCGCGCACCACCATACTGGCCGTGTCCGGCGCGCAAACCTCGCCCGCGAAGGAAACCCGCACGGGACCCGCACCTGTCCGATGCGGCGAAGTGGTACGTCACTTGCCAAGTCGGACGTGGGAGGCGTCCGGTTGCCGCCCCTGACCGAGGGTGGCGCACATCACAGCGACAGCCATGCCGCCGAGCAGGAAGAGATAGGAGACAAGTCCCGCGCCGAACAGGAAGTCGCCCTCGGGGCGGCTGGCGGTGAGCAGGATGACGGCCACCAGCCAGCCGGCCGCGGGAGCGACGGCCCCGGCACGTGTGCCGGTCGCCCGGCTGCCTCCGAGGAAGAGTCCGGCCGCACCCGCGAGAGCGAGCAGCAGTCCGAGGGGGAACCAGCCGGACTGCACCAACGCCCCGGCGGCGCCCACGACGGCGCCGAGCAGAAAGAGCCCCAGAAGGGCTGCGATCCGCCCGGCGGAGGGCCGTGTCAGCGGCTGCGCGAGCATGCTCCCGCGCTGTCCCGTGGTACTCATCGCGCGTCCGCTCCCTCTCGGTCGATCCCCGCGAACAGGTCGGTCTCCCGCGTCCCGGGCCGCCCCCCGCTCACCAACTCGTAGTACTCGGTGGTGAAGAGCGGCTGCGCCAGCCGGTTCGAGAGGGCGAACCAGGGCTCGGACACCTCGATCTGGGTGGCGTGGGCCCGCATGGCGGCCGCTTTGGCCGCGGCGTACATGGTTCCGTCGACCTCGGTGGTGACCACCGGGTCGTCGACGACACCCGGGACGTCGGCGAGGTCCGCGGACCGGGTGAACGGCAGCTCCGGGAGCGCTTCCCGCAGCCGCGCGAACGCCTGCTCGCCCACGGAGCGCGGCACCCGGTTCCAGTAGACCTTGGTGATCTCCCAGGGGTCGCCGAGATCGCGACGGAAGGCACTGTCCGCGGCGAGTTCGGTGGCGCGCACGGCCACGCGGTGCGCCTTGATGTGGTCGGGGTGCCCGTATCCGCCGTCCGGGTCGTAGGTGACGAGCACCTGGGGGCGCACCTCGCGGATCACGGCGACGAGGTCGCAGGCGGCCTCGTCGAGGTCGGCGGACCAGAAGGCACCGGCGCGACGGTTCTGTTCGACGCCCATCATCCCGGAGTCGCGATGGCGTCCCTGGCCGCCCAGGAACCGGTGGTCGGTGACGCCCAGTTCCTTCATGGCGGCGGCCAGCTCGCCCGCCCGGTACGGTCCGAGCCCGCCCTCGCGGTCGGGCGCCAGGTGGGTGAGTCCGGGCGGGATGACCTCGCCCTCCTCACCGAGAGTGCAGGTCACCAGCGTCACCTGGGCGCCCTCGGCCGCGTACTTGGCCATGGTCGCGCCGTTGTTGATCGACTCGTCGTCCGGGTGCGCGTGCACCAGGAGCAGACGCCGGTCGGGCAGTTCCGTCATGGAACCCACCCTACGAGGCGGCCGCGTGGTCAGGGGCCTGGGCCGAGTCCTCCGCGCCGAAGGCGTACTCCCACCTCCGGCTCACCCACGGACCACCTTCATGGCTTCGTCCAGGACGTCACCGGGCTTCTCAGAACTTGATGCTGCCGATCATCCCCGCGATGTTCGTGGTCAGCTCGTTGATCGTGGGAGCGACCGTCGAGGAGGCGAGGTAGAAACCGAGCAGGACACACACGATGGCGTGGGCGGCCTTCAGTCCTGACTTCTTCACCAGGATGAAGACGATGATCGCCAGCAGCACCACCGCCGAAATCGAGAGTGCCACGGCGGTTCACCTCCAAAGATCCCAGGGACATGGGGGGTCGGACATGGGGGTCGTAAATACATACAGGAGCCAGCAGGTTCATACCCACGCAGCGCTAGTGATCATAACTATCCGTACGCGCGCATCGATCGGCGCACGGCCGCACAAGGGGGCGCATGGCCAATATGGTCGAGGCATGACGAGCGAGCCTTTCTCCTTCCCGCGTCGGTACGCCCGGACGCAGCGGTTCACCTCCGGCGCACCACGGGCGTTCACGGTGTCTCCCGACGGTTCCCGTGTCGTGTTCCTGCGGTCCCTCTCCGGTACGGACCGGGCGCATCACCTGTGGGTCCTCGATGTGCCCCGGGACGGGGCGGGAGTCTCCCCGGGCGGTGGCGGAGAGCGGGTCGCGGCCGATCCGGCGGCGCTGCTCGGCGGCGCGGGCGAGGAGTTGTCCCCGGAGGAGCGGGCGCGCCGCGAACGCAGCCGTGAGGGCGGTGCCGGGATCGTCGGCTACGCCACCGACACCGCGGTCGAGCTGGCCTCTTTCGCCCTGTCGGGGAGGCTTTTCACGGCCGAGCTGCGGGCCGGGACGGCGCGTGAACTCCCCGTGCCGGGACCGGTGATCGACCCGCGCCCGTCACCCGACGGCCGGTTCGTCGCGTACGTGGCCGGGGGGGCCTTCCGGGTCGTCGGCGCCGAGGGCGAGAACGACCGGGCCCTGGCGGAGCCGGAGCCGGCCGCGGGCGAGGGGTCGGTCTCGTACGGACTGGCCGAGTTCATCGCGGCCGAGGAAATGGGGCGTTCGCGCGGGTTCTGGTGGTCGCCCGAGAGCGACCGGCTGCTCGTCGCGCGGGTCGACGACACGCCCGTGCAGCGCTGGTGGATCGCCGATCCCGCGCAGCCCGGGAGTGAGCCGCAGCGGGTCGCGTATCCGGTGGCGGGCAGCGCCAACGCGGACGTACGACTCTTCGTCATCACGCTCGACGGGGTGCGCACGGAGGTCTCCTGGGACCGGGCGCGCTACCCGTATCTGGCGCATGTGCACTGGTCAGCAGGGGGTGCGCCGCTGATCCTGGTGCAGGCGCGTGACCAGCGCAGCCAGCTGTTCCTGGCCGTGGACCCGGACACCGGGACGACCCGGATGGTGCACGCGGACGAAGATCCACAATGGCTGGATCTTTTCCCTGGTGTGCCGTGCTGGAGCCCCGCCGGACAGCTCGTGCGGATCGCCGACGAGGGCGGCGCCCGGGTGCTCGCCTTCGGTGAACGCCCGCTCACGGGGCCGCAGTTGCACGTGCGTGCGGTGCTCGACGTGTCGGACGACGACGTGCTGGTCTCGGCGTCGGGGGGTGAGGCGGCGCCCGCCCCGGAGACCGGCGAAGTGCATGTGTACCGCGTGAACGAGCTCGGGGTGGAGCGCGTGTCGCAGGAACCCGGCGTGCACTCGGCCGTGCGCGCCGGTGGCGTGACCGTGCTCGCCTCCTCGATGCTCGACGAGCCGGGCGTCCAGGTCCATGTCCTGCGCGAGGGGAAGACGATCGCGACCGTACCTTCCCTTGCGGAAAGTCCCGGTCTGTCCCCGCGCGTGACTCTCACACAGGGGGGCGCACGGAAAATCCCATGCGCCGTGCTTATGCCTACTGACTACGACGGTGTCACTCCCCTCCCCGTCCTCATGGACCCCTACGGCGGTCCGCACGGCCCCCGGGTGCTCGCCGCGCACAACGCCCACCTCACCTCGCAGTGGTTCGCCGACCAGGGATTCGCCGTGATCGTCGCCGACGGGCGGGGCACTCCCGGCCGCTCCCCCGCCTGGGAGAAGGCGGTCCGCGACGACTTCACGCTCTCTCTCGACGACCAGATCGACGCCCTCCAGGGCCTCGCGGAGACCTTCCCGCTCGACCTGTCCCGGGTGGCGATCCGCGGCTGGTCGTACGGGGGGTGGCTCGCGGGGCTCGCCGTGCTGCGCCGGCCCGACGTCTTCCACGCCGGCATCGCCGGCGCCCCGGTCACGGACTGGCGGCTCTACGACACCCACTACACCGAGCGGTACCTCGGCGACCCCGCGTCCGCCCCGCACACGTACGCGCACAGCTCGCTGATCACCGATGAGGGGCTCTCCGAGCCCGCCGCCCGGCGCGCACCGCTGATGATCGTCCACGGCCTCGCCGACGACAACGTGGTGGTGGCGCACGCCCTGCGGCTGTCCTCCGCGCTGCTGGCCGCCGGACGCCCGCACGAGGTGCTGCCCCTGTCGGGTGTCACGCACATGACCCCGCAGGAGCAGGTCGCCGAGAACCTGCTGCTGCTCCAGGTGGACTTCCTCAAGCGCTCCCTCGGACTCGCCTGACACCCGGGCCCGCGGTCGCAGATGCGCAGGGTCGCGGCGCACCGGACCAGACGGGCACACGGAAGTGGTCCCGCTCGCCGGAGAGGTCCGGCGTGCGGGGCGGGACGCCGAGTGCCGTCGGTGAACACGTAGATTGTCCAGCCTGGTCAGTCGCCGGCTCCCCAGGAGACACACGGGAACCTGTCGGCGCACCCACCACTTCAACAGATCTCCACCGGCCGCGGACCACGAGGCCGCCGGCACGGCAACGAGCCGGGGTGACATGGCGCACCCCGGCTCGTCCACGGCACCCGCACGGCCGTACGGTGTTCACCTTGGCGCGTCCGTATATCGGTACCGCTTCCGCCGAGTTGCCTGCGTGTTAACGAAGTTCATGCGGGTTTGCACACTTATGGCGCCGACTCCGGCCCCTCCGCGGAGGGTTCGCCCCCCGGCTCCTCCGGCGGGACGACCTGCTTCTCCTCCGCGAAGTGACACGCCGAGTCGTGCGCGGCCGGCCCCTCGGTGAACCGGAACTCCGCGGGCACCGCGAGCAGCGGCACTTCCAGCGCGCACCGCTCCTGCGCCTTCCAGCAACGGGTGCGAAAGCGGCACCCGGACGGCACGTTCGCGGGGGACGGCACGTCGCCGGTCAGGATGATCCGCTCCCGGTGCTCCCGGGCCTCCGGGTCGGGCACCGGGACGGCGGACAGCAGGGCCTGGGTGTACGGGTGCGTCGGATGGTCGTAGATCTCGGCGTCCCTGCCGGTCTCCACGATCCGCCCGAGGTACATCACCCCGACCCGGTCGGAGATGTGCCGCACGATCGACAGGTCGTGCGCGATGAAGACGTACGACAGGTCGAACTCGTCCTGCAGTCGCTCCAGCAGGTTGACCACCTGGGCCTGCACGGAGACGTCGAGCGCGGACACCGGCTCGTCGGCGACGATGATCTCGGGCCGCAGCGCCAGCCCGCGCGCGATGCCGATGCGCTGGCGCTGCCCCCCGGAGAACTGGTGCGGATAGCGGTTGACGTACTCCGGGTTGAGCCCGACCACGTCGAGCAGGTCCTGGACCCTCCTGCGGCGGTCGCCCTTCGGCGCGACCTCGGGATGGATCTCGTACGGCTCCCCGATGATGTCGCCGACGGTCATGCGCGGGTTGAGCGAGGTGTACGGGTCCTGGAAGACCATCTGGATGTTGCGGCGCACGGCCTTGAGCGCCCTGCCGGACAGCCGGGTGATGTCCTCGCCCTTGTACCTGATGGTCCCGGCCGTGGGCCTCTCCAGATTGACCAGCATCCTGGCCACCGTGGACTTGCCGCAGCCGGACTCGCCGACGACGCCGAGCGTCTCCCCGCGGCCGAGTCGGAAGTCGACCCCGTCGACGGCCTTGACCTCGCCGATCTGCTTCTTGAACAGGATCCCCCGGGTGAGCGGGTAGTGCTTGACCAGCCCGTCGACCTCCAGGATCGTCTCAGCCGTCGCGTCGGTCATCGAGGCACTCCCTCCAGAAGAAGCAGGCGCTCCTGCGGGTCCCGCCGCTGCCCTCCACCTCCGCCTGCGGCGGCACGTCGGCCCGGCAGACGTCGCGGGCCATCGGGCAGCGCGGGTGGAAGGCGCAACCCGGCGGAATACGCATGAGGTTGGGCGGCAGTCCCTTGATGGCGTAGAGCTCGTGGCCCTTCTGGTCGAGCCGCGGGATCGAGTCCAGGAGGCCCTTCGTGTAGGGGTGCGCGGGTGCCTTGTAGATGTCGTGCACGGGTGCCGACTCCACGATCCGCCCCGCGTACATCACGGCGATCCGGTCGGCGACGTCGGCGACCACGCCGAGGTCGTGGGTGATGAGGATGAGCCCCATGTCGAGTTCGCGCCGCAACTCGGCGAGCAGATCCATGACCTGGGCCTGGACGGTGACGTCGAGCGCCGTGGTCGGCTCGTCCGCGATGATCAGGGCGGGCTCCAGGGCCAGCGCCATGGCGATCATGATGCGCTGGCGCATGCCGCCGGAGAACTGGTGCGGGTAGTCGCGCACCCGGTCGGCGGCGGCCGGGATACGGACCCGGTCCATCAGCTCGACCGCCTTGGCGCGGGCGTCCTTGCGGGACATGCCGCGGTGCACCACGAACATCTCGCCGAGCTGGTCCCCGACGGTGAGCACCGGGTTCAGGGCGGACAGCGCGTCCTGGAAGATCATCGCCATCCCGGCGCCACGGACCTTGCGCCGCTCGTCCTCCTTGAGCGTGAGCAGGTCCCTGCCCTGGAAGAGGATCTCGCCGCCGGTGACGCGCGCGGGCGGTGTGTCGAGAATGCCCATCACGGCCTGCGCGGTCACCGACTTGCCGGAGCCGGACTCGCCGAGCACGGCGAGGGTCTCCCCCTCGTCCACGCCGTAGTCGACCCCGTTGACGGCTTTGGCGACACCGTCCCTGGTCCTGAACTCCACATGCAGATCACGCACTTCGAGCAGCACGGCCGTCACCTCAGCTTCGGGTCGAGGGCGTCGCGCACCGCGTCGCCGAGCATGATGAACGCGAGCACGGTGATCGCGAGCGCGCCGGCGGGCCACAGCAGCATGTGCGGGGCCTGGCGGATGTACGCCGACGCCGAGGAGATGTCGATGCCCCAGGAGACGGTCGGGGGTTTCAGACCGACGCCGAGGTAGGAGAGCGTCGCCTCCAGGGCGATGTACGTGCCGAGCGCGATGGTGGCGACGACGATCACCGGCGCGACGGCGTTCGGGGCGATGTGCCGCAGCAGCAGCCGGGAGTTGGAGGCGCCGAGGGCGCGGGCGGCCTGCACATAGTCGTTCTGCCGGGTCGTGATGACGGAGCCGCGGGCGATGCGGGAGATCTGCGGCCAGCCGAGCAGCACCATGAACCCGATGACCGGCCAGACCGTATTGCTGGTCACCACGGAGAGGAGGACCAGACCGCCGAGCACGACGGGAATGGCGAAGAAGATGTCGGTGATGCGGGACAGGATCGAGTCCCACACCCCGCCGTAGAAGCCGGCCAGCCCGCCGAGCAGTGAGCCGAGGAGGGCGACACCGAGGGTGGCGAGGACACCGACGCTGATCGAGACGCGGGTCCCGTACACGGTACGTGTGTAGACGTCGCAGCCCTGGCCGTCGAAGCCGAAGGGATGTCCCGGCTGGGATCCCTCCTGGGCCTTGGAGAGGTCGCACTGCAGCGGGTTGCCGGAGGTGATCAGCGAGGGCCAGACGGAGATGACGACCAGGAAGAGGATGACCAGCGCGGAGACGATGAAGACGGGGTTGCGCCGCAGGTCCCGCCACGCGTCGGACCACAGCGAGCGCGGCTTCTCCTGCGGTCCGGTGCCCTCGGGTCCGCCCGGCGTCTTCTCCAGGGTGAGGGCTTCGCCGGCGCCTAGGTCCATGGTGCCGCCCATCCCCGTGGGGGCGATGGCGCCTTCCGGCCGCTGCGGTTCAGGCATAGCGGATCCTCGGGTCGAGTACGGCGTACAGGAGGTCGACGAGCAGGTTGGCGACCAGGAAGACGAGGACGAGGATGGTCACGAAGCCGACCACGGTCTGGGTGTTCTGCCGGACGATGCCCTGGTAGAGCTGGAAGCCGACGCCGTGGATGTTGAAGATCCGCTCGGTGACGATGGCGCCGCCCATCAGCGCGCCGATGTCGGTGCCGATGAAGGTGATCACGGGGATCAGCGAGTTGCGCAGCAGGTGCCGGGTGATCACCCTGCGCCGGGGCAGCCCCTTGGCGACGGCGGTGCGGACGTAGTCGGACCGCCTGTTCTCCGCGATGGAGGTGCGGGTCAGCCGGGTCACGTAGGCGAGCGACACGGACGCGAGGACCAGACCGGGGACGATCAGCTCGCCGAACGTGGCGTCCGGGGAGACGGACGGCCTGATCCAGCCCCACTCGACTCCGAGGAGCAGCTGGAGCAGCAGACCGGTCACGAAGGTCGGCACCGAGATGACGACGAGGGTGAGCAGCAGGACGCCGGTGTCGACGGGCCTGCCGCGGCGCAGGCCGGTGACGACGCCGAGCGAGATGCCGATGACGATCTCGAAGAGGATGGCGACGATGGTCAGCCGGATGGTGACCGGGAAGGAGCTGGCCATCAGCTCGGTGACCGGCTGTCCGTTGAACGCCGTCCCGAAGTCACCGGTGAACACTTTGCCCATGTATGTCAGGTATTGCTGCCATACAGGCTTGTCGAGGTTGTACTCCTGGCGCAGCTGAGCGGCGGTGGCGGGGTCGCACTGCTTGTCGCCGCACAGGCCCGCGATGGGGTCGCCCATCACGTTGACCATCAGGAAGATCAGCAGGGTGGCGCCGATGAAGACCGGGATCATCTGCAGCAGGCGCCGGATCACATACCGTCCCATGGAGAGGCTCCGGGGGTCGTGGGACAGCCGGCCGCCCGCGGGCGGCCCTGCCGTCCCGGCGGCTCAGCTGACCTTGATCTCGTTGTAGACGGGGACGCTGAACTGGTTGAGCGCCACGTCCGAGAGCCGCTCCGAGTAGCCGGCGCTGCCGTTCTGGTACCAGAGCGGGATGGCGGCCATGTTGTCCCGCACGACGCCTTCGGCCTGCTGGAAGAGCTGGACGGCCTTGGCGCGGTCGGTCTCGGCGTTCGCTTGGTCGACGAGCTTGTCGAAGTCCTTGTTCGACCACTTGCCGTCGTTGGAGGAGGCGTTCGTGTAGTACAGCGGCTGGAGGAAGTTCTGGATGAGCGGGTAGTCCATCTGCCAGCCGGCCCGGAAGGGGCCGGGCATCTTGTGCTGGTCGATCTGCTTGCGGAAGTCCGCGAAGGTGCCGACCGGATTGCCGACGCATGCCTTGTCGTCGCCCAGCGCGTTGTTGATGGAGTTGCAGACGGCGTCGATCCACTCCTTGTGGGAGCCGGTGTCCGCGTTGTACGTGAGCTTGACCTGACCGCCGGGCAGGCCGCCGCCCTCCTGCACCAGCTGCTTGGCCTTGGCGGGGTCGTACTCGCAGGAGGCACCGCACAGCCCGTCCTGGAAGCCGCCGTCCTTGCCGAGGACCGGCGAGGTCCAGTCGGTGGCCGGGGTGCGGGTCTTCTGGAAGATCGTGTCGGTGATCTGCTTGCGGTTGATCGCCATCGACAGGCCCTGGCGGACCTTCTGCGCTCCGCTGGAGTCCCACTTCTCGTCGTAGAACGGGAAGGCGATCGTCTGGATGATGCCGGCCGGCGTGTTGATGTACCGGCCGCCGAGGTCGCTCTTCGCGTTCTTGAGCTGGGCGGCGGGCACGTCGTCGACGAGGTCGAGGTTGCCGGCCAGCAGGTCGGTATAGGCGGTGTTGTTGTCGGTGTAGACCTTGAGGTCCACTCCGCCGTTCTGCGCCTTGTCCTGCCCGGGGTAGGCGGCCCACTTGCGCAGGGACAGCTGCGAGCCCTTGGTGTAGGAGTCCACCGTGTACGGCCCGTTGCCGACCGGCTTCTGGAGCCAGGCCGCGTGGTCGCTGAAGAACACGCCGGGCAGCGGCGAGAAGGCCGCGTAGCCGAGGGTGTCGGGGAAGGTCGAGAACTTCTGGTTGAGCTTGACGGTGAACGTGTCGGTGCCGGTCACCTTGAGCCCGGACAGCGTGTCGGCGCTCTGGGCGCCCGAGGAGGGGTGGACCTTGTCGTAGCCCTCGATGTAGCCGAAGAAGTACGCGTTCTTCTGCTTGTTCTTCAGGCTCGCCCCGTAGTTCCAGGCGTCGACGAAGGACTTCGCCGTGACGGCCTCGCCGTTGCTGAACTTCCAGCCGTCCTTCACGGTGATCGTGAAGTTCTGCGAGTCCGGGGTCTCGATCTTCTCGGCGAGCATGTTCTGGGCCGCGCCGGTCTTGGCGTCGTACCGCTTCAGCCCGCGGAAGATCATGTCGAGGACCTTGCCGCCCTGCACCTCGTTGGTGTTGGCCGGCTCCAGCGGGTTCTGCGGGTCGCCCCAGGACGAACTGAGGACTCCGGCGTCGCCACCGCCACCGTCTCCGCCGCCGCCTCCGCAGGCGGCCGTCGCGAGGACGACCGCCGTCGCACAAGCGGCCCATCTGGCGTGCGTGGCTCCACGCATGGAGTGCCTCCTCAAGAGTGCGCTGTGGCACCGGCTCCGGGTGTTCGCGTCCGGTTCCGGTGCGCCCTGCCTGTAGCGCTCAATATCGGCACATACAGTGCGTATCGCACATTCACCCCACCCGTCCGGACCTCGCCGTCACCCGGATGCTTTCGGAGGCGGTCACTCCGGATGATCTATGCAATGGATCTTCGCCGTTCGATGCAGAACTGTTGATTTGGGTGCACCAGATGTACGCATTCCGAGACTCCGGCGTCCGGTTATCGAACCTCTTGCCCGTTTCGCGCAGTTGGCCCGATTCTGGACACGGAACGGCCACAGTGCGCTACACGCGTAGTTACGCTAAGGTCAAGCGAAGGCAAAGAAAGTAAAGAGAAGCCCAAGGCGACCGAGAATTTATTGACCTTGAATGAATTGCGTTGAAAAAGTCCGGCGTAGCCCGTAGGGAGCGCCCTGCGGAGCCGTTGACCCCATCGGGCCTGGAGCACCATGACCCTCCCTACTCCTTCCGCGGCCGCATCGCTTGAGGTGACCGACGAGATCGGCCAGATCCCGGATTCGTCCGCCAACCCCAAGGGCTCGGAGAGTCGCTCCCCGGGACGACTCGCCTGGAAGCGGTTCAAGCGTGACCGCACGGGCGTCATATCCGCGTACATCGTGATCTTCTTCTTTGCGATCGCGATCCTCGCGCCGCTGATCTCGAAGCTGTACGGCAAGGACCCGTACACCACGTACGCCAGCCAGCGCCCGGAACTCCTCGACGCCTTCTCGTACCCCGCGGGTCCCAACGGCGGTATGAGCTCGGAGTTCTGGTTCGGCATCGAGCCGCAGCTGGGCCGTGACGTCTTCACCTTCCTGCTGTACGGCATCCGCACCTCCCTGGGCATCGCCGTGGCCGCCACGCTGCTGACCACCTTCATCGGTGTGATCGTCGGCGTCACGGCCGGCTACCTGGGCGGCAAGACGGACTACCTCGTCGGCCGCATCATCGACATCCTGCTGTCGTTCCCTTCGACGCTGTTCTTCATCGCCTTCATGCCGGTGGTGTACGGCCTCTTCGTCGCTCCCGACGAGAACATCCCCACCTCGCTGCGGGCCATCTCCCTGATCCTGGTCCTCTCCGCCTTCGGCTGGGCGTCCATCGCCCGCCTGCTGCGCGGCCAGGTCCTCGGTCTGCGCGAGCGCGAGTACATCGAGGCGGCCAAGGTCACCGGTGCGTCGCCCCGGCGCATCGTGTTCAAGGAACTGCTGCCCAACCTGTGGACGCCGATCATCATCCAGTCCACGCTGATGCTCCCGGCGTTCGTGACCGCGGAGGCCGGTCTGGCCTTCCTCGGCGTCGGCATCATCGACCCCACCCCGGACTGGGGCGTCATGATCCAGCGCGGCGCCCAGTTCTACACCGAGGACATCACCTTCATGCTCTTCCCGGGCCTGTCGATGGTGATCTTCGTCCTCGCCTTCAACCTGCTCGGCGATTCGGTGCGCGACGCGCTCGACCCGAAGTCCAAGCGGTAGCCACCAGATCCACCCGGCCCGTTCAGTGTCGTGCGGCCGGTAACACCCGTCCCGATCGTCCCTATAAGGCAGGCTCATCCATGTCTTTCTCCCGTAGAAACTTCCTGATCGCCACCGGCGTGGTCGCGGCCTCGTCGTCCGTCCTGACCGCCTGTGGCGGCAGCGGAAGCGACAGCAAGTCGAAGAGCAAGGTCCCCTCGGTCAGCGGCTCCAAGACCCAGGAGATCCCGGTCGGCACCAAGGCCGACTCCGTCGGCCCCGCGCCGGAGGTCAAGGGAGCGGTCAAGGGCGGCACGATCTACTCGCTCGACCAGTTCGACATGGACCACATGGACCCGGCGCAGATCTACGTCTCGACCGAGGGCGCCATCACCGTCCCGATCCTGCGTGGCCTCACCGGCTACAAGATCGACGAGAAGGGCGGCGCGACGCTGGTCGGCGACGCGGCCACCGACGCCGGCACCATGAAGGACGGCGGCAAGACCTGGACCTTCACCCTGAAGGACGGCATCAAGTGGGAGGACGGCTCGGACGTCTCCTCCGACGACCTCCGCCACACCTTCGAGCGCCTCTTCGCCTCCTTCATCACCGAGGGTCCCCGCTACGTCCAGCAGTGGCTGGAGGGTGGCGACAAGTACAAGGGCCCCTACGACGGCAAGAAGCTCGACTCCATCGAGGTCGACGGCAAGACCATCACGTTCCACCTCAACGAAGCCCGCACGGACTTCAACTTCACGCTCGCCATGCGCGGCTACTCCCTGGTGAACAAGAAGCACGACACCAAGGAGAAGTACGACAAGAAGCCCTTCTCCTGCGGCCCGTACAAGATCGGCGCCCGCAGCATCGGCAAGTCGCTCACCTACGTGCGCAACGAGCACTGGGACCCGAAGACCGACGCGATCCGCAACAACTACCCGGACAAGTACGTCTTCCAGTTCGGCTTCGAGCTGCTGGCCTCGACCGACCGCTACATCGCGGACAAGGGCAACGACCAGTACGCGATGTCGATCTTCAACGAGGTCGCCCCGGAGCGCATCGCCCAGGTCCTCACCAACGCGAAGCTCAAGCAGCGCGTCCTCACCGAGGTCGACACGGTCACGTACTACTGGCCGATCAACATGACCCGCATCAAGGACGTCAAGGTCCGTCAGGCCATCAACTGGGCCTGGCCGCACCAGCAGCTGCAGACGATCCGCGGCGGCGCCTCCACCAGCGAGCTCGCCACCACGATCCTCTCGCCGGTGACCCCGGGTTACCAGAAGTTCGACCTCTACGGCGTCACCAAGAAGCCCGGTGGCGACGCGGCCAAGGCCAAGGCCCTGCTGAAGGAGGCCGGCAAGCTCGGCCAGAAGCTGGTCATCGCCTACCAGTCCTCGGACAACTCGGTGAAGTCGGCCGTCGCGATCAAGAACGCCCTGGAGGCCGCCGGCTTCAAGGTCGTCAACAAGCAGGTCGACAAGTCGACCTTCTACACGCAGATCGGCAAGATCGACAACGACTTCGACCTGTTCGCGGCCGGCTGGAGCCCGGACTGGCCGAACGGCTACTCGGTCTTCTTCCCCTGCTGGAGCGGCAAGAACATCGGCGACGGCCGCAGCAACTACGCCCAGCTGAACGACCCGAGCGTCAACAAGGCCATCGACGCGGCCGCCAAGATCACCGACGTCGAGGCCGCGAACAAGGCCTGGGGCGAGGTCGACCGCCAGATCATGGAGCTCGCCGCGGTGGTCCCGGACTACCACTCCATCCGTAACTGGATGCACGGTTCCAAGGTCGGCAACGTCACGTACGACAGCGGCAACACCTGCGTCGCGCTCTGCAAGCTGTACGCGATGAAGTAAGCCGTACGACCCGGGTCCTGTCGCCGGACTCCGCCCGATCCGCCCACGAGGCGGAGAGAGCGGGGCCGGCGGCAGGGCCCAAGGGCGGTCGTTCACCCGAACGCCTCCCTGCGGCCCTCCCACACCCACGCCCCCGGCGACGGCGCCCCGTCCGGAAAGTCACGCCCCCATGTCCCGCTTTCTCATCCGCCGAGTCTTCGGCGCACTGGTCATCCTCCTGATCATCAGTGCCATCACCTTCGGCCTCTTCTACGCCATTCCGCGTGACCCGGCGATGATGTCCTGCGGCAAGAACTGCACGCCCGACATGCTCGCGCAGATCCGGCACAACCTGGGCATCGACCACCCGATCCCGGTGCAGTACTGGGACTGGCTCAAGGGTGTGTTCGTCGGGCGCGACTACGGCAGCTTCGGCAACTGCAACGCCCCCTGCCTCGGCTACTCCTTCGCCAACCGCGAGCCCGTCCTCGGCACCATCCTGGACCGTCTGCCGACGACCCTCTCGCTCGCCTTCGGCGCGGCCATCGTCTTCCTGGTCTTCGGCGTCGGCGCCGGCATGCTGGCCGCCGTCAAGCAGGGCAAGTTCCTGGACAAGTTCGCCAGCTCCGCCTCGCTCTTCGGCTCCTCGCTGCAGATCTACTTCGTCGGCTACATCGCGATGTTCTTCTTCGTCGCCAAGCTCGGCATCTTCGCTCAGCCCTCGTACACGCCGCTCAGCGAGGACCCGGTCTCCTGGTTCTCCGGACTGCTGCTGCCCTGGCTGACCCTGGCGATCATCTTCACCGCCAACTACACCCGCATGACCCGCTCCCAGCTGGTCGAGCAGCTCAGTGAGGACTACGTCCGCACGGCCCGCGCCAAGGGCCTGTCCCGTACGAACGTGTTCTTCCGGTTCGCCTGGCGCGGTGCGATGGGTCCCATCGTCACGGTCTTCGGCATCGACCTGGGCACCCTGATCGGTGGCGCGATCATCACCGAATCGACCTTCAGCATCCAGGGCATCGGCCGCCTCGCGGTGGACTCCGTGAACAAGAGCGACCTGCCCATGCTGCTCGGCGTCACCGTCCTGTCGGCCGGCGCGATCGTGTTCTTCAACATCATCGTCGACGCCGTCTACGCCCTCATCGACCCGCGGATCCGGCTCGCCTGACCCCGGGCACCCCGCCCCCGACAGCAACCCCGGCATCACCCCCTCAGGAGCGTCCCCGTGACGAGCACCGAACAGCAGCCCTTCCTGTCCGTCAGGGATCTGAAGGTCCACTTCTCCACCGAAGACGGCGTCGTCAAGGCCGTCGACGGTCTCTCCTTCGACCTGGCCAAGGGCAAGACGCTCGGCATCGTGGGCGAGTCCGGTTCGGGCAAGTCCGTCACGAACCTCACGATCCTGGGGCTCCACGACCGTGACCGCACCTCCATCGACGGGGAGATCCTCCTCGACGGCAAGGAGCTGCTGACCGCCACCGAGCGGGAGCTGGAGCAGCTGCGCGGCAACAAGATGTCGATGATCTTCCAGGACGCGCTGGCCTCGCTCTCGCCGTACCACACCATCGGCAAGCAGATCGGCGAGACGTACCGCAAGCACACCGGTGCCTCCAAGAAGGAGGCCCGGGAGCGGGCCATCGAGATGCTCAGGCGCGTCGGCATCCCGCAGCCGGACGTCCGGGTGGACGACTACCCGCACCAGTTCTCCGGCGGTATGCGCCAGCGCGCGATGATCGCCATGGCCCTGGTCTGTGACCCCGAGCTGCTGATCGCGGACGAGCCGACCACCGCGCTCGACGTGACCGTGCAGGCCCAGATCATGGACCTCCTGAAGGACCTCCAGCAGGAGTTCGGCACGGCGATCATCTTCATCACGCACGACCTCGGTGTCATCGCCGACATCGCGGACGACGTGCTGGTGATGTACGGCGGCCGCTGCGTGGAGCGCGGCACCAAGAAGGAGGTGCTGCGCGCCCCGCAGCACCCGTACACGTGGGGTCTGCTGGGCTCGATGCCGAGCCTGGACGGGCCGGTCGACGTCCCGCTGTCGCCCATCCCCGGCTCGCCGCCCTCGCTGCTCAACCCGCCGTCGGGCTGCCGCTTCCACCCGCGGTGCACCTTCGCGGAGAAGGTCCAGGGCGGCCTGTGCTCCACCGAGCAGCCGCTGCTGGACATCACGGACGGGCGGGGCTCCGCCTGCCACCTCACGGACGACCAGCGCCGTGAGTTCTTCGCCGACTACGCCGCGACCCGGTCGCACTGACGGACACGAGACGGAATCACGATCATGAGCAACACGAACCCCCTCCTGGACGTCACCGGACTGACCAAGCACTTCCCGGTCATGGGCGGCTTCCCCTTCAAGCGGAAGATCGGCGCCGTGCAGGCCGTGGACGGCCTGGACTTCCAGGTCGCCGAGGGCGAGAGCCTGGGTCTGGTCGGCGAGTCCGGCTGCGGCAAGTCGACCACCGGCCGGCTGATCACGCGTCTGCTGGAGCCCACCGGCGGCAGCATCAAGTACCGCGGCCAGGACATCACGCACGCGGGCCGCAAGCAGCTGGCCCCGGTCCGCTCCGAGATCCAGATGATCTTCCAGGACCCGTACGCCTCGCTGAACCCGCGGCAGACGGTCGGCAAGATCATCTCCGGTCCCATGGAGATCAACGGGATCAACCCGCCCGGCGGCCACGAGAAGCGCGTGCGTGAGCTGCTGGAGACGGTGGGTCTCAACCCCGAGCACTACAACCGCTTCCCGCACGAGTTCTCCGGCGGCCAGCGCCAGCGCATCGGCGTGGCCCGCGCGCTCGCGCT